>NZ_PYHT01000003.1:0-378169 GCF_003023875.1 Nocardia sp. MDA0666 | reverse complement strand
TGTATAAGAGACAGCGCATGGATCGGTAGGTCTGCAGCGGATCCGGCGCACCGGGACTGCCCAGGGGCGGATCCAGGCCCGCCAGCAGATCCCCGTCTGAGCGCCAGCGTTCGAGCACCTCGTCGAAACGCAACTGCCGCAGCTGGTGTCGATCGGCGATTTCGTCCCAGCTGCGCGGCGCCGCCACCGTCGGCTGCTCGCGCCCGCGCATCGAATACGGCGCGATGGTGGTCTTCGCCGGATTGTTCTGGCTCCAGTCCAGAAAGATCTTGCCCGGTCGCACGGCCTTCGCCATCGCCGCCGTGACCAGTGCCGGATGCAACTTCTCCAGGCCGGTCGCCAGCTGTTTGGCCACCGTCGAGGCGCCGCCGGGACTCAGTACCCGATCCAGCGGCACGTAGATGTGAATACCCTTGCTGCCGCTGGTCACCGGATAGGCGTCGAGACCGGCGTCGCGCACGGTATCGCGAATCCACAACGCCACCGATGCGCAATCGGCCAGTTCCACTCCGGGCCCGGGATCGAGATCGAAGACGATGCGGGTGGCCGGGCCGCGCGAGCCGTCGACGAAACGCCATTGCGGGACATGGATTTCCAACGACGCCTGCTGTCCGAGCCAGGCCAGACCGGCCACCGACTCGATGACCGGATAGTTCACCCGGCGATCGGAATGTTCCATCGGCCGCCGCTCGATCCATTTCGGTGCGTGCGCGGCCAGATTCTTCTCGAAGAACGAGGATTCGCCCACCCCGTTGGGCCAGCGCTTACGCGTGACCGGACGATCGGCGATATGCGGCAGCAGAGCCGGTGCGATGGCGGTGTAGTAGTCGATCACCTCCCCCTTGGTGGTGCCCGTCGCCGGGTACAGCACCTTGTCGAGGTTGGTCAGACCGACCTCGATGCCCCCGAACTCGCGGCGCGCCGCCATAGTCGCAGTGTAAAGCGAGAACGGGCACCACCGGAGGAGGGAACCTCCGGCCGGTACCCGTCGTCGATCGGCGAGTGAGCCCGGGCGAAGCGGGCGTCTCGCCTCGCCCCTCAGCCCTCCGGCGGTTGCGGCGCCTGCGGCGGTGTGGCGGGCGGAGTCTGCGGCGGTGTGGCGGGCGGCTCGGGCGCCGGCGGCGGGGTGTTGCCGCCCTGCGCGGTGATGTTCTTCTTGATGGCCTCGGTGCCCTTGTCGATGCGATCGGAGTACTTGCCCCCGGTCTTCTCGTTGACGAAGCCACCGGCCTTGTCGAGCGCCCCGTGCACCTTGTCCGCGTTCTGCGAGGCCGCGTCGCGGCCCTTGTTCACCAGCCCCTTGAGCGTATCCATCAAACTCATGAAGCCCACTCCTTCACTCGTCGACTGCGTTGCTAGCGCACATCCTCCCACCAGGAGACCTGCGGTGATACCGCATCGGCATCGATCCGCCCGCCGGGAAGCGGCACCACTACCCGGGTACCCCCCGCACGCGCCGCTGCAACAAGTCTCCGGACCGGTTCCGACCAGCCGTGGAAGGCCAGGTTGAACGTGGCCCAGTGAATCGGCACCAACATGCCGTATTCGGCGTCCCCGACGCACACGTCGGCGTGGGCGCGCACCGCCTCCTCGGGATTCATGTGCACATCCGGCCAGTGCACGTCGTAGGCGCCGATCGGCAGCAGGGTCAGATCGAACGGACCATAGGTCGCGCCGATTTCGGCGAACGCCTTCGTGTATCCGGTGTCGCCGCCGAAATATGCCCGTCGGCGCGGGCCCGCGAAGACCCACGACGCCCACAGCGTGGTGTTGCGGGTGAAGCCGCGCCCGGAGAAGTGCCGCGCCTCGGTACAGGTGACGGTGAGCTCACCGCGCCCCGGGCGAGCGATGGACGTGGAGGTGTTCCAATCCAATTCGATGATGCGGGCCTCCGGCACCTGCCATTTGCGCAGATGCGCGCCGATTCCGATCGGCACCACGAACGGTGCGTCCTGACCGGCCACCAGCGCGCGTACGGTCTCGCGGTCCAGATGGTCGTAGTGATCGTGCGAGATGACCACCGCGTCCACCGCGGGCAGTGACGACAGCGGCGCCGGCACCGGATGCAGCCGGGCCGGGCCGACCAGTGGCGACGGCGAGACCCGCTCGCTCCACACCGGGTCGGTGAGGATGCGGTAGCCGTCGACCTCGACCAGCGCGGTGGCGTGGCCGAACCAGGTCACCGCCAGCTCGGCCGCCTGCTCGGGGTGTTCGGCGCTGGCCAGCGGGATCTGCGCCGGTGGCCGCCCCACATCGCGACGGGTCAGAGCCGACAGCAGCAGGGACGCACCCGAGCCGGGCGTGATCTGGCTGCTGGGTTCGGTGTTGTGGAACTGGCGGTCACGGTAGCTCGCCGACCGCGTCGCCAGCGGCGCGATGGCGGCGGCGGACGCCCCCATTTCCGCGGGAATCCGCCACGCCGCCCGTGCCACCCAGCGCAATCCGACCAGCCCGGCCGCGGCCAGCGCCGCTCGGCGGGCGGCCGCGACGATCTCGGTGCCGGCCATCAGCGGCCCACGAACTTCGCCGCGCGCTTCTGTTCCCGCGCCAGCCGCGCCTCCTCGGCGTCGGCGCTGCGCCAGGCGGCCTCCAGGGCCGCGCGCTGCTCGGGAGTGTCGTCGCCGCGGGTGCCGTCGTCGTTGAACACCAGCTTGAGGTGACGCAGCGAGAGCGGGGCGAGCTGGGCGATCGACTTCGCCCATTCCTGCGCGTCGGCCAGGGTGCCGAGGCGGTTGGCGAAGCCGAAAGTGTATGCGTCGGAGGCGGATACACTCTCCGCCCCCATCAGTACGGTCCGCGCCGGGCCGCCGCCGATCAGCGAGACCAGCCGGCGCACCGTCCAGCGATCCACGGAGATGCCCAGTTTCGCGGCCGGGATGGCGATATAGGAATCCGGGCTCATCACCCGCAGGTCGGAGGCCAGCGCCAGCTGCACACCGGCGCCGAGCGCGCCGCCGTTGATGGCGGAGATCACCGGCACCGGGACCGTTTCGATGGTCTGCAACAGACCGAGCAGTCCGTCGAGGAAATCCGACGAGTAGACGCCGGACAGATCGGCGCCGGCACTGAAAATCGGACCCTGACCGGTCAGCACGATCACCCGCGCGTCCGCCGCCGCGGACGTGACGGCCTCGCGCAACGCTGCCACCAACTCGTCGTTGAGGGCGTTGCGGCGCTGCGGGCGCTGTAATTCGATGGTGACCACATCACCATCCCGGCTCACTGCGAGCATCTGACCTCTCCCCATTCGCGCGGTTTCTCCTCCGGGGGTGCACCTCACCGCACCCGCCGGTCGGTATCGACTCCACTGTATGCGCCGGACGGTTGCCGCAACGCACCCGACGCGTACTGTGACGGCGGTGACCGCACCCGATTTCGAGATTGTGGTGATCGGCGCCGGCCAGGCCGGACTGTCGGTCGGCTATCACCTGCGGCGGCTCGGATTGACCCCCGGCGTCGATTTCGTCATCGTCGACCACTCCCCCGGGCCCGGTGGCGCATGGCAATTCCGCTGGCCGTCACTGACTTTGAACACGGTGAATCGCGTACACGACCTGCCGGGGATGTCGTTCACCGAAACCCTGCCGGCCGGTTCGGATTCCGTCCCCGCCGCCACCGCGGTGCCGCACTATTTCGAGCTGTACGAAAAGCGGTTCGACCTGCGGGTTCGCCGGCCGATATCGGTACGGGTGGTGTGCGACAGAGCCAGCACCGCAACATGTCCGGGGACATTGGTGGACGGGCTGTTGCACGTCGAGACCGCGATCGGCGAAAACCTCACGGCTGCACAGGGTTCCGTTACCGAGCCGCATACGGCCACCGATTCGCGGCGATCGACGGATGCGCCGACCGAGTTACCGGGCGCCACCGGCGAGACCCTTCGTGTGCGCGGCGTGATCAACGCGACCGGCACTTGGGAAAAACCGTTCATTCCGTACTATCCGGGCGCGGAAACCTTCGCCGGGCGCCAGTTGCACGCCCACGACTACCGCAATGCGGCGGAGTTCGCCGGGAAGCACGTCGTGGTGGTCGGCGCGGGGATCTCGGCGGTCCAGCTGCTCGACGAGATCTCCCAGGTCACGAGCACGACGTGGGTGTCGCGGACGGAGCCGCGCTGGCGGGAGGGGCCGTTCGGGCCCGATGAGGGCCGCCGGGCGGTCGCGATGGTCGAGGACCGCGTGCGACGGGGGCTGCCGCCGCGGTCGGTGGTGTCGGTGACCGGACTGCCGGTCGACGACCGGATTCGCGCCGCCCGCGCGCGCGGAGCGCTGACCTGGCATCCGATGTTCGCCCGCATCGAACCGGAGGGCGTGCGCTGGGCCGACGACAGCTTCCGGGCCGCCGATGTGATCCTCTGGGCCACCGGTTTCCGCAGCGCGCTCGACCACCTGGCCCCGCTGCGGCTGCGCGGGCCCGGTGGCGGCATCACGATGACGGGCCGCCTCGCGACGCAGGTGGCCGCCGACCCGCGTATCCACCTGATCGGTTACGGGCCGTCGGCCAGCACCATCGGCGCGAACCGGGCGGGACGCGCCGCGGCGGTCGAACTCACGCGCTATCTGGGGCTGTCCTGAGTGCCGCAGCGCCTCAGTCGAGCCCCATCGTGAACGTGTCGGGATCGGGGCCGACGCGGCTGCCGGTATCGAGCGCGTTGAGGGTGGTCATCTGCTCGGCGTCGAGTTCGAAGGTGAACACGTCGAAGTTCTCCCGGATACGCTCGGGATTCACCGACTTCGGGATGACGATATTGCCCAGCTGCAGATGCCACCGGATCAGGACCTGGGCGGGCGTGCGGCCGACCTGTTCGGCGACCGCGCCCACGGTGGGATCCTTCAGTTCCGCGCCCTGGCCGAGCGGACTCCATGCCTCGGTGGCGATGCCGTGTTCCGCGTGGAAGGCACGCAGCGTGTTCTGCGCGAGCGCCGGATGCAATTCGACCTGATTCACGGCCGGCACTTCACCGGTCTCACCGATCAGTCGCCGCAGCTGTTCCGGCTGGAAGTTCGAGACACCGATCGAACCGATGCGACCCTGCGTTTTCAGTGACTGGAAGGCGCGGAATGTGTCGACGTAGCGGTCCGCGCTCGGCACCGGCCAGTGGATCAGATACAGATCGAGGTACTCGAACCCCAGCCGCTCCATACTCGCTTCGAACGCGCGCAGGGTGGAGTCGTAGCCCTGGTCGGCATTCCACAGTTTGGTGGTGATGAAGACCTCGTCGCGCGCCAGCCCCGATTCGGCGATCGCCCGCCCCACCTCGGCTTCGTTTCCGTACGCCGCCGCGGTGTCGATGCTGCGATACCCCGCCTCGAGCGCGGCGGTCACCGTGTCGAAGGTCTGTCCCTCCGGCACCTGGAAGACCCCGAAGCCCAGCCTCGGAATCAGATGGCCGTCGTTGAGAATCACCGACGGTACTGTGCTGCTCTCGCTGCGAAAGGTCACCGTTCCGACCGTAGAAGCGGTTTGCCGAGCCGTCAACGACGCGCACCTGCGTGTTCGGGACATATGCCCCTGGCAGCCGGAACACCGAAGTTGTCCGTGGGCATCGCGCTGCTTACGGCAGCGAGGTGACGGGTGCGTCGTCAGCCGGGAACGCCCAAGCGGCGGTAGCGGTTCTGCCGCCGGGCGCGGAGGGCGGCGGTGGGCTGCGTGCGGAGGGCGGCCACTTCCTCGGCGATCGCGGCGACCATGCGCCGGGAGAAATCGATGGGTTCGCGGGCTGCGTCGGGATGTTCGGCGACGATGCGGTCGACGACGCCGTCGGCGAGGAGGTCCGCGGCCCGGACCCGTTGGGCGGCAGCGAGTTCCGCGGCGTGATCGGTGTCGCGGAAGACGATGGCGCTGGCGCCTTCCGGCGGAAGTGGGGCCAGCCATCCGTGCGTGGCGGCGAGGACGCGGTCGGCGGGAAGCAGCGCGAGTGCGCCGCCACCGGTGCCCTGCCCCAGCAGAACCGAGACGGTCGGCGTATCCAGCGTGACCAGATCGGCCAGGCAACGGGCTATTTCGGGGGCGAGCCCGCGTTCCTCGGCCTCCTGCGACAGTGCCGCACCGGCGGTATCGATGACCATGACCAGCGGAATACGAAGTTCGGCAGCCAGGTGCATACTGCGGCGCGCCTCGCGCAATGCCGCCGGCCCCATGGTGTTCTCACCGGTCTGGCCGGCCCGGTCGTGACCGAAGATCACGCACGGCTCGCCGCGCAGGCGGGCGAGGGCGTGGACAACGGTGCGGTCGGATTCGCCCTGCCCCGTACCGCTCAACGGCACCCGATCGGTCGCCTGCCGCAACAGCTCACGAATGCCGGGACGCCGCGGATCGCGGGAGATCAACACCGACTCCCACGCCGGTGTATCCGCTCCCTCAGCGCCCGGCGAACCCACTCGCCCCACATTTGGCGCATCCGCTCGGTCGACGGGCGGCGCATCCGCGGCAGTCTGCCCGGTACTCGAATCGTGTTGTGGCGCTGAGGCATCCCGCACGGCAGGTTCTCCGGCCGCATTGCCGGCGACGCCACCGTCGCCAGGAGGGGCTACCGGCAAATCCTGCGCGGGCGAAGCGAAAGGTAGCGAATCCGCCTGTCCCGCAACGGGAACCGCGACATTCAACACGCGGTGCGCGATCCGGCGGAAGAACCGGACCGGCACCACCCCGTCGATGACCCCGTTGCGATACAAATTTTCCGCGGTCTGCACGCCCTCGGGGAACGGCCGGTCGTAGAGCGCTTCATACACTCGCGGGCCCAGGAATCCGATCAGCGCCCCGGGTTCGGCGAAGGTTATGTGCCCCAGCGAACCCCAGGAGGCGAACACCCCACCCATCGTGGGATTGCGCAGGTACACCAGATAGGGATGACCGGCCGATTTGTGCGCGGCCACCGCGCCCGCGATCTTCACCATCTGCACGAAGGCGACCGTGCCCTCCTGCATGCGGGTTCCACCCGAGGTGGGCGAGGCGAGCAGGGGCAGACCCAGCGCGGTGGCGCGTTCGACGGCGGTGACGATCCGCTCGGCGGCCGCCACGCCGATCGATCCGGCGAGAAAACCGAATTCACACGCGATCACCGCGACGCGCCGCCCGCGCAATCGTCCCTCACCGGTCAGCACCGATTCGTCGGTACCGCTGCGCTCGGCCGCGGCGGTCAGTTCCGCGCGATAGGCCGGCGCGGTGGCGACCTCGATCGGTTCTCGATCCCAGCTGCGATACGAACCGGGATCGAGCACACCGTCGAAAAACTCACGCGCCGAGATCTTCACGCCCCGAGCGTAACCGCGCCGGACCGGGCGATCGGCGGTCGTGGTGCCACCGCGCGCCGACGCGGCCGCGTCGTGCGGCCGGTCGCCGGCGTATCAGTAACCCTGAACCACCTTGCGCAGCGCGTACTCGGTGACCGAGACCAGCGCCTGCTTCACCGGCTCGCGGCGGCGCGCGTCGATCGACATGATCGGCACGTCCGCCGGGACGGCCAGCGCCTGGCGGATGTCCTCGAGCGGGTACCGCGGTGCGTCGTCGAACTCGTTGATGGCCACCAGGAACGGCAGCCCACGAGCCTCGAAGTAGTCGACGGCGGCGAAGGAATCCTCGAGCCGTCTGGTGTCGATCAGCACTACCGCCCCGATGGCGCCGCGAATCAGGTCGTCCCACATGAACCAGAAGCGGTACTGGCCGGGTGTGCCGAACAGATAAAGCACCAAATCGTCGGCGAGGCTGATCCTGCCGAAGTCCATGGCCACCGTGGTGGTGGCCTTCGTCGGCACGGCGGCCAGGCTGTCGACGCCCACACTGGCGTTGGTCACCAAAGCCTCGGTGCGCAGCGGAACAATCTCCGATACAGCACCGACCAAGGTCGTCTTACCCACACCGAAGCCACCGGCCACCACGATCTTCGCGGAGGTCGGCTTGGCGTTGCGGGTATCGACCTGGGCCGTCGAATCAAATACGCCGGAGTCCACTGAGAACCCTTTCGATCAGCTCGCGACGTTCATCGTCGCTCGAATCGTCTTTCAAAGTCGCCGAAACTCGAACATGTCCCGCCTCGATGAGGTCGGCGACGAGCACTCGAGCCACCCCGATCGGAATACCCAGTCGGGCAGCAAGTTCCGCAACAGATGGCGATTCTCTGCACAACTCCACGATTGACGTCTCGATGTTGGTCAGTTCGAACTGCCGCTCTAGGGCGACCGGATGCGATGCGACGAGCGCCTCCAATGCCAACTCCACCGTCGGTCGCGTACGACCGGCGGTCAGCGAGTACGGACGGACGAGGCTGGGCTCGGCGCTCCCCACGTGCTGGTTGTCTATGTCCATCCCACCATCAGGAACCCATCGTGACGCGAGGTGTGGCCTGGACTGTCTGGCCCACCCGCTCGACCAGCAGAGCCATCTCGTAGCCCACCTGGCCGATATCGCAGGACGTGTTCGTCAGCACGGCCAGATAGGACCCGTCACCGACTGCCATGAGCAGTAGGTAACCGTGTTCCATCTCGACCACGGACTGCAGTACCGTGCCGCCTTCGAACAGGTTCGAAACGCCGACAGAGAGGCTGGCCAAACCTGCGGTCACGGCGGACAGCTGTTCGGCACGGTCGACGGGCAATTGAGCGCTCGCGGCCATCAACAGGCCGTCCGCCGAAACCAGCACGGCATGAGCGACGCCCGGAACCTCGTTGGCGAAGTTCGAAACCAGCCAATCCAGCTGACGGTTCGTACCACCTAGATCGGGGTTCATCGGTCTCCTTTATCTCCGGTTAGGTTCATTGCTCCCATTGCGCGGCCATCCCGGACGCCCTGCTGGTGACGACTCAGACTTGACCTGATCGACTCTGGGTCGCGGCTCGGCGTCCGATCGGCCCGCCCGGTGACACCACCGGGAACCAGCCGATTACCGGGATCGCGCTGCGGCAATCCGGCCGCCGTCCGCTTCTCCGACGAGGTTTCCACTGCCCGCCGGGCAGCCTGCCAGCCTTCGTCACCTGGGGATTCGAAGGAGGCGGCGACTTGGGACCGGTCCGGGTTGGGGTCCGCGAGCCACGCCGACATCATCTCGGCGAAGATCGGACTCCCCCCTTCCGACGGGCCGGCGTCGGCTGCGGGCTGCAGCCGGGTCTGGAAGAACGATGCCGTCTTCTGCGGATTCGACCGGTAACTGTGACGGCCGCGTTCGCGACCCTCACCGGATTCCGCATTCGCGTCCGCGGCGGAGCTGTCCCGCTGCGGCGCATGACGTCCGGGCAGGCTCAGCCCCGGGGTGGGTTCCGGCCGCGGCGGCAGACCGGCGCCCGGTTGCCGCTGCGGCAGACCGCCCGCGGCCGGGGCACGCTGCGGCAGACCCTCATTCGACTCTCGTTGCGGCAGACCACTTCCGGCGTCGCGTTGCGGAAGTCCGCCGATGCCCTCGCGCTGCGGCAGGCCACCACCGGCACCGCGCTGCGGCAGACCGCCGCCCGAATCCCGTTGCGGGAGGCCGCTTCCGGCGTCCCGCTGCGGCAGGCCGCTTCCGGCATCCCGCTGCGGCAGACCGTTACCGGCATCGCGCTGCAGACCGGTGGGTGCGCCCTCGCGGGACGGCGCGCCGTTGGAACCCGGGGTCCGCTGCGGCAGGCCGCCGCCGGCGCCGCGCTGCGGCAGGTCGCCGTTGGACGCTTCCCGCTGCGGGAGGCCACCGTTCGCGGATTCCCGCTGCGGGAGGACACCCTCACGCGCCGGGGCGCCGTTGGTGCCCGGGGTCCGCTGCGGCAGTCCGTTGGCGCCGAGTTCGCGGGCCGGCGGGCTCGCCGCGGGGCGGTCCTCACCGGCGGGCGCACGCTGCGGCAGGCCGGAGCCACCGCGCTGCGGCAGGCCACCTTCCCGCGGCGGCAGGCTCGAGCCCGAATCACGCTGTGGCAGACCGCCTTCGCGCTGCGACAGGCCGTTACCCCCGGCCGGCGGCCGCTGCGGCAGTCCGGTCGGTCGGCCCGGCCGCGGCGGCTGACCCGCCGCACCCGGCTGACGCTTGAGCATATTGGCGGCCAGACCCGAGGTCGGCTGCGCCGTCGGGGAGCCGCCGCGCTGGGGCAGATTCGCGTTCGGCTGCGCCTTGGGCGCCTGCGGTCCGTTGGCACCCGGCTCACGCTGCGGCAAGCCCGTGCCCGGCTCGGCGTCGGCGAGCGGATGACGCGCGGTCGGTCCGTTGGCGCCCGGCTGCCGCTGCGGCAGCCCGCCCGAAACCGCACCGCCCGGCTGGCGCTGCGGAAGTCCGCCCGCGGCCGAACCGTTCGCCGCGGCGGCGGCACCGTTGGTGCGTACCGTGCGGTCGTCGCCGGCATCCGCGGCCGGCGTGATCGGAATCGGCCCGCTCACGCCCGGATCCACGGTGACCATCATGTTGCCGCTCGGGGTCCGGGTGACACCGCGCATCTGCATCGACGACGCCACGGACGGCCGCTGGGGCGGCACCGACACCTGCTCACCGGACTGATCCGGCAGCGAGACCGTTCCGCCCGACGGCGCCACGATGATCGCCTTGGGCACGTGCACGGTGACGGTGACGCCCGGGTCGCGGGCGGTGTCGAAGGTGGGGCGCAGGCGCACGTTGAGGCCGTGCCGCTCGGCCAGCCGGCTGACGACGAACAGACCCATGTGGCGCGCGGTGTCCGCACCGACCTCGGCGGTCGTCTCCAGGCGCCGGTTGATCGATGCCATCTCCGCGGGCGGCATACCGATACCGCGGTCGGCGACCTCGATCAGCAGACCCTGGTCGTGGGCCTGGGCGAAGGTGAACTTGACGTCGGTCTCCGGCGGCGAGGCGCGCAGCGCGTTGTCGAGCAGCTCGGCGAACAGGTGCGCCAGGTCGGAGGCGGCCGGTTCGGTGATGGCGCCGCGCGGGGTGGCGCCCAGCTTCACGCGCTCGTAGTCCTCGACCTCGGAGATGGCGGCACGCAGCACGTCCGCGATCTCGACCGGCGCGGACTTGCTGCGCCGCTGCCGGGTGCCAGCCAGAATCAGCAGGTTGTCGCCGTTTCGGCGCATACGGGCGGCGAGGTGGTCGAGCCGGAAGAGGTTCTCCAGCAGGCGCGGGTCCTTCTCGTCGTACTCCATCGCCTCGATCAGCGAGAGCTGATGGTCGACCAGCGACTTCGACCGGCGCGCCAGGGTTTCGAACATATCGTTGACCTGGGTACGCATGGAGGCCTGGTCGGCCGCCAGGCGCAGGGCCTGACCGTGGATGTCGTCGACCGCGCGAGCGAGCTGGCCGACCTCTTCCTCGGTGTGCACCGGCATCGGCTCGAGCGGCACATCCTCGGGGCTGGCGCCGTCACGCAGGCGCGAGACCTCGTAGCCGAGGTCGTGCTCGGCGACGCGCAGCGCGGCCAGGCGCAGCTTGCGCAG
Source organism: Nocardia sp. MDA0666 (assembly GCF_003023875.1). NCBI lineage: Bacteria > Bacillati > Actinomycetota > Actinomycetes > Mycobacteriales > Nocardiaceae > Nocardia > Nocardia sp. MDA0666. The sequence continues at coordinate 366,805 of NZ_PYHT01000003.1, read as the reverse complement.
CGGCACGATCATGGCCCGCGCGACCAGCACGGCGAAGATCAGCGCGGCCAGAATCGTCAGGACGACGATGACGGCGTACTGAATGGCGCCGGCCCGGGCGTTATCGGCCAGGTCGTTCACTCGCGAGGTGATGTCCTGCGTCGAGGAACCGACGATCTTGGTGTAGCCGTTCAGGCTGTCGACCAGCGACTGCTTGATATCCATCAGCGGCAGCTGACCGACATCGACGTTCGGCCCGCTGGTCATGGTGATCCGGTTCTGCAGCAAGCCGTTCAGCTCGGCGATCGTCGGATCGTTCTCGGGCAGGCGCTTGGCCAGCAGGTCGAGCATGTACTTCTCGGTGTTGCCGGCGACCTGGAAGTCGTGCAGACCGCCCTTGGCGTCACCGGTCAGGGTCTTGGCCGAGGCCGCGATCTCCTGGACCATCACCGCGCGGGTGTTCAGCGAGTCGACCAGGCGCAGCTTCGCCGCGTCGACGCCGGGGTCGGAGATGGTCGAGACGATCTCCTCGACCGTGCGGACGCTGTTCTGGCGGATCGCCTCTTCCTGGGCGATCGCGTCGGCGAGGACCGGCGAGGGTTTGGTGCCCTGATCGCGCACCGCCTGGGCGCCCTTGATCATCTGCTCGATCGCATCGCGCGCACCCGGAACGCCGTCCAGCTTGGCCGTGGCCTTCTGCGCGGTCTGGATGGCGCCGTCCAGTCGGGTCAGGTCCGCGTCCTGCACCAGCGACTGGGTGGGGCTGATCGCGGCCATCTGACCACCGGCGACCGTGGCCGCGGCACCACTCAGGCCGGTGACGGCCGGAATCGCCTCGACATGCTCGACCGCCCGATCCAGGTGGCTCGAGTCACTGAACTCGGACGCGATCCTGGAAGCACCGAGTACCACCGCGACGAGCAGCGGCACGGCCAGTACGGCCGTAACCTTCCAGCGCAGGTCCCAGTTGCCGAGCGCCCAGCGCTTCCCAACGGGCCTAGCGGCGTCACGCATCTCCAACTCACTTTCCAAACTGGCCCCAGCCACGCGCCATCGGCGAGCCTCCACGATCGCACGCGCGGCTCGATAAGCAGAACGGGCCGGGAACTGCGGCTGGCCGAGAAATTGCGTCCATGACGGCCGAAATAGGTGACATGCGATTCTAACGGATCAATAACTTCTTGTGTGACCTCTTGGCAACCACCAGCCGTTGACCTGGCTGTTCCAGCCAAAATCAAAGGTCGCGGCGGCCGCCCGGACGTCGCGTGAAGTCTGCCACAATCAGGCTGATCTATCGAGGCGGGCATCGATGCGAGGCAGGGAGTCATACGGTTGAACGCGAAGCAGGAGTACCGGCCCACCTACCAGACCAGCCTGGTCGACCCGTCGGACTTCTGGCGTAGCGCGGCCGAGGCGATCAGCTGGGACGTTGCGCCCGAACAGATTCTCGATACCACGGCACGACCGACGGCTCGGTGGTTTCCCGATGCTCGCCTCAACACCTCCTACAACGCCCTCGATCGGCATGTGCGCGATCTCACAGCGGAACCCGCCTCGACGAACGACGATACCGATGCCGCCGCCAAAACGGGCATTTCCGAAAAAACGGGCGGTCGCGCGGATCAGCCCGCCTTAATATATGACTCCGCTATGACGGGCGCCACAGTCGTCTACACCTACGCCGAATTGCTGGCCGAGGTCGCCCGCTTCGCCGGCGCCATGCTGCGGCTCGGGGTGCGTACCGGCGACCGCGTGGTGATCTACATGCCGATGATCCCCGAGGCCGTCATCGCGATGCTGGCCTGCGCGCGGATCGGCGCGGTGCATTCGGTGGTCTTCGGCGGATTCGCCGCCCATGAACTGGCCGCCCGCATCGACGACGCCGAACCCGTCCTGATCGTCACCGCCTCCGGCGGCCTGGAACCGAACAAGCGCCTCGAGTACCCGCCGATCGTGCTGCAGGCACTCGACCAGGTGCGGACCACCGCGCCGCGGAATGTGGTCGTGAAGCAGCGCGAAGGCTTTCCGACCATCCGGTTCGCCGCCCCGCAGCCGGCCACCGACACGCTGCCGGATTCCACCGCCACCATCGCGGCCCGCTGGCTGGATTGGGAGGACATGGTCCGCGACGCGGAACCGGCCGACCCGGTGCCGGTGGCCGCGACCGATCCGCTCTACATCCTCTACACCTCGGGCACGACCGGAAAACCCAAGGGCGTGGTGCGCGACAACGGCGGCCACGCGGTGGCGCTGGCCTGGTCGATGCGCAATATCTACGACGTCTCCCCCGGTCAGGTGATGCTGACCACCTCCGATATCGGCTGGGTGGTCGGCCATTCCTATATCGTCTACGCCCCGCTGCTGGTCGGGGCGACGACCATACTGTTCGAGGGCAAACCGATCGGTACGCCCGACTCCGGCACCTACTGGCGGCTGGTCGAGCAGTACGGGGTGCACGTGATGTTCACCGCCCCCACCGCGTTGCGCGCGATCCGCCGCGCCGATCCGGATGCCGCGCTGGCTCGCCGCCACGATCTGTCCTCGCTGCGCGCGTTGTTCTGCGCCGGCGAACGGCTCGACCCGGCCACCTACGAGTGGACCCGGGAGACGGTGCTGGCCGACCTGCCCGACTGCCCGGTGGTCGACCACTGGTGGCAGACCGAAACCGGCTGGCCGGTATGTGCCAACCCGCTCGGTCTACAGGAGCTGCCGATCAAACCCGGCTCGGCCTCGGTTCCGGTCCCCGGCTACCGGCTGCGCGTCCTCGATTACGAAGGCGATGCGGTGGCCACCGGCGCCGAGGGCAATATCGTGATCGGCCTCCCGCTCCCGCCCGGCTCGCTGACCGGCCTGTGGCGCGACGACGAACGCTTCGGCCGCTCCTATCTCTCGGCCTATCCCGGGCACTATCTGACCGGCGACTCCGGCTATTTCGACGAGGACGGGTATCTGTACGTCCTCGGCCGCAGCGACGATGTGATCAATATGGCCGGGCATCGGCTCTCGGCCGGCGGCATCGAGGCCGCGATCTCGGGACATTCGGCGGTCGCGGAAACCGCGGTGATCGGAGTGCCCGACGAACTGAAGGGACAGCTGCCGATCGCCTACGTGGTGCTCAAGAACGGCGTCGACATCGAACTGGCGCAGCTGCGTGCCGAGATCATCGCCCGCGTGCGCGAGCAGATCGGCGCGATCGCGACCCTGCACGACGTGACGGTGGTCCGGGCGTTGCCGAAGACCCGATCCGGAAAGATCCTGCGCCGCACCATCCGCCAGATCGCCTCGGGCGAGACCTGGGAGATGCCCGCGACCATCGAGGATCCCGCGGTGCTCATCGCGCTGGAGGATCAACTGCTCGCCGGGACCGATCCGACCGCCGACCCGGCGGCGGAGACCACGGCCGACCCGGCGACGAGCACGAACGGCTCGAGTATCGGTTCCTGATCGGGGCATCCGAGTGCAGGGCGCGCGCCCGGCCCGGTTCAGAGTCTTCTCAGAATCGGTTCACGCGCGCCCCAGACTCCGGCGATACCGTGCCGGACACATACGTGCCGACGCACAGGGAGAAAGAAACATGCGCATTCGCGGATTTGCCGCAACCACCCTCACCGCTGCGGGCCTGGCCGCCGGGGCCGCCCTGCTCGTCCCCGCCACCGCATCGGCGGGTCCGACCGAACTGGTTGCGCCGCTGCTGAATTCGACCTGCAGCTTTGCTCAGGTCGACGCCGCCCTGCACGACAAGGCGCCGCAGCTGGCCTCGATCCTGGACAACAACCCGGACCAGAAGGCCGAGCTGAAGGCGAAATTCGATCAGCCCGTGGAACAGCGCCGGGCCGAATTCCAGCAGTATCTGGCCCAGCATCCGGACGAGGCGCAGCGCGCCCAGCAGGACCCGCGGGCCGCCGGCCTGAGCCGGACGATTCAGGAAGTCGCCGATTCCTGCCACAACTACTGACCCGGGCACCGGGCAACTCGCGCGGGCCTCGGGCCACCCCCCGGAGCCGCGCGGTCAAATTACACTGCACACCGTGGCGAGCAGCGAGAATCCGACGGTGCTGGTGGTCGACGACGACGAGGATGTGCTGTCCTCGGTGGAACGCGGCTTGCGACTGTCCGGATTCCGGGTGGTGATCGCCCGCGACGGCGCCGCAGCCCTGCGCAGCGTGGCCGAACAGTCGCCCGACGCCATCGTGCTCGATATGAACATGCCGGTGCTCGACGGTGCCGGCGTGGTGACCGCGTTGCGTGCGATGGGCAACGAGGTGCCGATCTGCGTGCTCTCGGCGCGCAGTTCGGTCGGCGACCGGATCGCCGGACTGGAATCCGGCGCGGACGACTATCTGGTGAAACCGTTCGTCCTCGCCGAATTGGTGGCGCGAATCCGGGCGCTGCTGCGCCGCCGCACCGATACCGCTCCCGCCGCGGCGCCGGGCTCGATCACCGTGGGCCCCTTGGAAATCGATGTGGCCGGCTATCGCGCCCTGTTGCACGGTAACGAAATCGAGCTCACCAAAAGGGAATTCGAACTGCTGTCCACACTGGCCCGCAATGCCGGGGTGGTGTTGAGCCGGGAACGACTGCTGGAGCTGGTGTGGGGGTACGACTTCGCCGCGGACACCAATGTGGTGGACGTCTTCGTCGGCTATCTGCGTCGCAAGCTGGAGGCCGACGGCACTCCCCGGCTGCTGCACACCATCCGCGGCGTCGGCTTCGTGCTGCGGATGCCGAAATGACCGGTGCGCCCGCCGAAACGACCTGTGCGGGTGCGGGATGACCGCACCGGGACGGCGGCGCTTCGGGCTGCGACACTCCTATTCGCTGCGCACCAGGGTCGCCGGGGCGGCGGCATTGGGCGCGATCATCATCACCGCGGTGTTGAGCTGGGTGTCGGTGGTGGCACTGGGCCGCAACAATCTCGCCCAGGCCGACCAGGAATTGAACATCGCCTCGCGCATCGTGCTGATGCAGCCGCTCATCGCGGTCGGGGTGCTGTCGCTGGTGACGCCGAACAAGGATATGGCGGTGACGGTCCGCGACCACGGGGAGATCATCGCGTCCACCAGCGTGCGCCTGCCCGCCGAGGACCCGGGTTCGCATACGGTCACGCTGGGCGGCACCCCGTTCCGGGTACTGACCACGACCGAGAATCAGCCCGAGGGACGGACCGTATCGATCGCGATCCCGCTGACCGACGCCTATCACACCATGTCCGAGCAGCGGCGCTGGGTGCTGTTCGCGGCCGGGCTGGCGGTGGCCGCGGCAGCCGGGCTGGGCTGGGTGTTCGGTGGCGGCGCGGTGCGCCCGATCCGCGATCTCACCCGGCAGGTGAGTGCGCGCAGCGGCACCAGTACGGCCGAGGTCCGGGTGGACGGATCCGGCGTCTGGGAGGCCGAAAAGCTCTCCGAAGCAGTGAATTCGCTGCTGGAGCGCGTGCAGTTCGCCCAGGCCGAAACCGCGGCGGCACTCGAGACGGCCCGCGATTTCGCCGCCGTCTCGGCGCACGAACTGCGCACCCCGCTCACCGCGATGCGCACCGACCTCGAGGTGCTGCGCACCCTGGACCTCGACGAGCAGCAGCGCGCGGAGATCCTCGACGATCTGCAGCGCAGTCAGGGCCGGGTGGAGGCCACACTCGCCGCGCTGGAACGGCTCGCCGCGGGCGAGCTGACCGACGAACGCGACCACGTCGAAACCGATGTCGGCGATCTGGTCGATCACGCCGCCCACGATGCGATGCGCCACTTTGGAGATCTCACCGTCCACATCGAGACCGATCCCGAACTGATCACTCGTGGCCTGCCGACCGGACTGCGGCTGGCGGTCGACAACGCGCTCACCAATTCGGCCCGCCACGGCGGCGCCACGCAGGCGCTGGTGTCGGCCCATCGCCGCCCCGACGGCTGGATCGTGATCTCGGTCGACGACAACGGCGCGGGCATCCCGGCCGAGGAGCGACGGACCGTCTTCGACCGCTTCATCCGCGGCGCCAACGCCACCAAGGGCGGCTCCGGGCTGGGCTTGGCCCTGGTCGCGCAGCAGGCCCAATTGCACGGTGGCCGAGCCTATTTCGACGACGGCACCCTGGGCGGGGTGCGCCTGGTGCTGGAATTGCCGGACCGGCCGATGTCCGCACCGCCACCGCCGGAATCCTGATTCGTCCGAGTTCCCTCACAGAACCCTCAGATATCCGCCAGTACTTGCGCATTCATCGTCGCTACCGTCGAACGGCGTGGCAGATAGACGTTTTCGCTGGACAGTGCTCGGTGTGGTGACCCTGGTGGTCGCCGGTGCGGTGACGGGCGGGGTGATCGCCGCCACCCGCGGTGGTGCCGCGCCGACCGATATCGCGATCGTCAACGCGGATACCGGCCCCGCCGGTGCCCGCATCGTAAAGGCGTTGCAATCCGAGGACGACACCTGGATTGTGGCCGAACCCGGTGCCCGCACCACCGATCATGCCGCGGTGATCACCCTGCCCGCCGACCTCAGTTCGTCGTTGGCCACCCTCGCCACGGCGCAACCGCATCGGGCCCAGCTGACCGTGGCCACCAACGAACACGCCGACACCGCCGCGGTCGACGATGCGGTCGCGGCGGTGACGCGGCGAATCGCGGCCGCCGGCGTGGATCAGACCCTGGGCGCGGTCGCGAACGCGCGCGGTTCGATGCAACAGGCCGCCTTCACATCCCAGCTGCTCGACGCGGGCGTACGGACGGCCTCCGACGCCGCCGGACAGTTCACCGGCGGCGCCCAGCAGATGCTGGGTTTCCTGGATTCCGCGAAATCCGGTGCGGCGACGCTGACTTCGCAACTCGGCCAGGTACACAGCACTCTGGGACAGGCGACGAATCAGGCCGAGAACATGGCCGGCGCCTTCGATGCCACCGGACTGACCATCGGGCAGATCGGTGCCGGTGCGAACGCGATGAGTACCGGGCTCGACCAGGTCCTGCCGCTGCTGCGAGCGCTGCCGTTCGCGGCGGATCCTCAGCTCACCGAGATCATCGGCAAGCTGGAGGCGCTGCGCTCGATCGCCGGCCAGGCCGACACCCAACTGGCGGGCGTGGCCCGCCTGACCGGGAGCAGTACCGATCCGAACACCGGCCTCGGCACCATCCTGCGCGATGCCGCGAACCGGCTGACCGCGGCCACCGCCCAGCTGGACCAGGGCGCCGCCCTGGCCGGGCAGATTCCGCAGCTCGCCGATCAGGCGAGCACGCAACTGCAGGGTGCGCTGCAGGCGGTGACCGGCGGGGTCACCCAGATGCAGCAAATTTCGACGAATCTGACCGATCAAACCGGCAAGGCCCTCACCGCGTTACCGGCACACAGCACATCCCAGCAGTCCGTCCTGGCGACGAATCTGTCCGATCCGGTCGAGATCGTCCGGCAGTGAACGTCCTTATTCGACGACGTTCAGCAGATCGATGACGAAGATCAGCGTCTTGCCCGACAGCGGGTGGCCCGAGCCCTCGGGACCGTAGGCCAGCTCCGGCGGGATGGTCAGCTGGCGGCGGCCGCCGACCTTCATGCCGGGAATACCGTCCTGCCAGCCCTGGATCAGGCCGCGCAGCGGGAAGGTGATGGATTCGCCACGGTTCCAGGACGAATCGAATTCCTCGCCGGTGTCGTAGGTGACGCCCACGTAGTGCACCTCCACGGTGCCGCCGGGCACGGCTTCGGCTCCGTCGCCCACGACCAGATCCTGCACTTCCAGCGTGGTGGGCGCGGGGCCTTCCTGGAACTCGACTTCCGGCTTGGTCATGCGTCCTCTTCCGTTGCGATGGATAAATCGTTCTGTGGATAAACCAATAAAGAGTTCACCATAGCGTTGCCCGCCAAACCGTGTTTCACACGACAGTTGGCTCGGCCGAATTCGCGGCCAGGGTGCAGGATAGGTTGCCGTGGCCCACGTGATCGATATCGTCGACCCCGGCGACCCTCGGGTCGCCGACTTCCGCGACCTCAACTCGGCCGACCGGCGGCCCGACCTTCCGGGCGGGAAAGGCCTGGTCGTGGCCGAGGGCGTGGTGGTCGTGCAGCGCATGCTGGCCTCGCGTTTCCAGCCGTTCGCCCTACTCGGGGTGGGTCGCCGATTCGATCAGCTCGCCCCCGACCTCGCCGGTGTGGACGTCCCCTATTACCGCGTCGGCGCCGAGGTGATGGCCGAGATCGTCGGATTCCACCTCAATCGCGGCGTCCTCGCCGCCGCCTGCCGCCCACCGGAACTGCTACCCGAGGAAATCCTGGAGACCGCCCGCACGGTCGCGGTGCTCGAGGGCGTCAACGATCACGAGAACATCGGCTCGATCTTCCGGAACGCGGCCGGACTCGGCGCGGACGCGGTGTTGTTCGGCGACCGCTGCGCCGATCCGCTGTATCGCCGCGCGGTGCGGGTGTCGATGGGACACGTGCTGCGCGTACCGTTCGCGTCGCTGCCGACCTGGCCCGACGGCCTGCATACGCTGCGCGAGCTCGGTTTCCGGATCATCGCGCTGACGCCGAATCCGGCGGCGGTGAATCTGGCGACCGCGATGACCGGCGACCGGGTGGCACTGCTGCTCGGCGCGGAAGGCCCCGGTCTGACCGAGGCGGCCATGCGCGCCACCGATATCCGCGCGCGGATTCCGATGACCCCCGGCACCGATTCGCTCAATGTCGCGACCGCGGCCGCGATGGCTTTCTACGAAAGGGTGCGGACCTCGTGAATCGACCGCTGGGCCGCCCGGAAGCCACTCCCGGCGAACCGACACCGTGGGCGGCGGGCATCGCCGTGGCCGTCTTCGTCGCCGCGCTGACCGCCGCCGGGGTGTACTCGTTCGGTGTCGCACTGGCCCATGTCCATTGGACGCTCGCGGTGGCGGTGAACGTGATCGCCGTCGCCGGTACCGCGCCGACCGCGTGGCGCTGGCGCCACACCCCGGTCACCCGCTGGGTGCTCGCCGGACTCGGCGCCGGGGTACTGATCGGCTGGGTCGTGCTGCTGATCGACGCTGCGGCCCACTAGGTTTCGCGATCGCGGTTTCGCGATCACAACACGCGGTCGCGTCCGCGCAGCCAGCCGAACCAGCGCTTACTCGCCGGAATCGTCACCGACGTCTCCCGGGTCGCCGGTGCGGGCGCCTGCCCGGCGGGATAGAGGCTGAATCCGCACACCTCGATCCGGTCCGGAAGCAGTGCGTCGCCGCAAGCGCCCGCCCGATAACGGAATCCGAGCCACTCCTCGTTCGCCGCGTCGGCGAATTCCGGCGGGTCGAACGGCAGGATCTGCGGATCGGGAAAATCACCGGGCCGCAGCCGGACCGGATGGTCGCCGGCCCAGTACTGGCGCTCCCACACCAGTGGCAGCCCTTCGTCCTCGACGATGTCGACCCGGGTGGCGCTGAAGGCGCGGCGGAATTCCCCGCGCTCCCAATGCGCGAACGCACCCCAGCCCAGTGCGACGTCATAGGACACCAGATAGGTGTGCTCGGAGGCCAGCGGCCGGATGAGCGGTTCCGGGAGCCGGGTCGGGTGGCTGCGCGCCGCCTGCACGGTACAGACCACGGTGACGCCCGGGAAGCAGCCGATGTACATCGAGCCGGGATCGGGGCCGGCCCAGACCTTCAGGGTGCCGGAGGCGGCGGGCACCACGTCGTGGTCGGGATTGAGCTGTTTGGCCAGTGCGAGCGCGGCCTCCGGGTCGGGATCGGGGTGGGAGCGCAGGACCGCCGCCGGGTCCGGGTCGTCGACGTACCAGATCGACGAGGCTGTGGATGGCACCTACGACACCTCCCGAGCTCGAACGGGTAAGCGTGGTTACTCCCGAGCAATCGCGGGAGCCGAACCACATCCGCCGCCGCGGCCTGCTCGCTGTGCGCCCGACGAGAATCGGGCGCATACGAAAAATCTACTCCCCCAACAGCGGAAACACCGACGCTTCTGACTTCTGCCGCGCGTGTCAACCCCCGTTTCCCAACATTCCGGCGGCGCCGCGCCCGAACGGGGGTGAATACGGCGAACAGACTTCGCGGCGGAGACCGATGGCCTCCGCCGCGAATTCGATGTGACCGGCCGGTATTTCGTACCCGGCGACGGACTCAGTGCCCGGAACTACGCACGCCGAGCAGCACATCCTCCCAGGACGGCATCGGCGCCTTACCCCGCTTGGCCCGGGCCGTCTTCTGCGGCGCGGGCTTGGCCTCGGGCTTGGCGTTCGCTGCCGGTGTGGTGGACTTCGCGGCCGGGGCCGTCTCCGGCTCCGCCGCGACGGCGGGCTCGGGCTCCGCAACAGGAGCGGCGGGAGCGGCCGGCTCGGACGGCTCGGCCGGAGCCGTGGGAGCCGCGGCGGCCGGGAGCGCCGGGGTCGCGGGAGCCGCCGGCGCCGTCGTGCTCGGCGGATTCGCCGCCACGGCGCTCTTGGCGCTGACCGGAACCGCCGTGCCACCCACCGCGGCCCGCTGCTCGAAGTACTCGTCGAAACCGGCCTCGCCGGTCTCGGCCACCGCGGTGGTCTGAACGGGCCCGGCCGACACCGGTTCCACCACCGGGGCGGGCTCGGGCGTCGGCTCCGGCAGGATGGTGGCCAGCCCGCGCAGCGCGCGGCCGAAATCGGGATCGATCAGGTCCGAGGCCGGATCGTCGAGCGGCACCACCGAGCCGCCGTGCGCGTCCGGCTGGTAGCGCCAGTGCGCGGCGATCACCGAACGGCCCGCCTGCCACTGCAATTGGGCCACCCAGTAGTTCTTCTCGTCCTTCCAGGCGTCCCATTCGGCGATATCGATATTGTGGCCGCGCTCGGCGAAGGCGGCCGAGACGATCTCGATCAGCGTCTCCACGGCGGGACCGTCCTTGCGCACCGGATGCGCCTTCTGCGCCAGCTCGGCCGCGCGGGCACGCTCGAGCAGCACGGGGTAGGCGAAACGCTCCACCCGGCTGGCCGGCATACCGGACTCCTCGGTGACCTGCTCCACCGACGCACCGGCACGGATCCGAGCCTGAATATCGCGAGGACGCATGGTCGCCTCCGTTTCGATCTCGATCTGGCCGAATCGGGCAAGGTCTCCACGCGCGGCGGCACGCAGCTTCTCGTCGGCGGCGAGCCGGTACTTCTGACCGGTCTCGGCATCGACGCACACGATGTGCGCGGAATCGGGCGTCAATCCGATCACTCGAAGTTCACGCACCGTTACCTCCTTATCGCTGCGTCGATCACAGCTGCGCCGAGCACCAACTAGCTCGCGACACCGCCCACGTTCTGGAACAGTAGTGCACTTCTGAGATTCGTGTGGCAAGACACGCGGCCTGAAATCTACCGCCGCGGTGCTGGGGACGACTAATCTGCTCTGTTTCCACGCTCACCGGCCCGCGCCCCGGCAAACTTCCGGCACGATTTCGGTTGGCGCACACCAACACAGCGTAAACGCGAAAGCCGCGGATTTCGGTGACGAAATTCCGCGACTTTCGCGAGCTTTTATCCGAGCGCCGTGGCGATCAGGCGCTGATCTGCTGCACCACCCAGTCGATGCAGCGGGTCAGCTGCGACACGTCCTCGGGATCGATCGCCGGGAACATGCCGACGCGCAGCTGGTTGCGGCCCAGCTTGCGGTAGGGCTCGGTGTCGACGATGCCGTTGGCGCGCAACACCTTTGCGACCTGCGCCGCATCCACCGACGGGTCGAAGTCGACGGTGCCGACCACCTGCGAGCGGTGCGCCGGCTCCGCGACGAACGGGGTGGCGAATTCGCTGGACTCGGCCCAGGAATACAGCCGCGACGAGGAATCGAGGGTCCGCTTCACGGTCCAGTCCAGACCGCCGTTGTTGTTCATCCACTCGATCTGATCGGCGAACAACAGCAGGGTGGCCAGCGCCGGGGTGTTGTAGGTCTGATCCTTGGTGCTGTTGTCGATCGCGATCGGCAGCGAGAGGAATTCGGGGGTGTAGCGACCCGAATCCTTGATTTCGGAGACTCGCTCCAGCGCCTTCGGGCTCATCAGCGCGACCCACAGGCCACCGTCGGAGGCGAAGCATTTCTGCGGCGCGAAGTAGTACACGTCGGCATCGGCGATATTCACCGGCAGACCGCCCGCACCGGAGGTGGCGTCGATGGCGATCAGCGCGTTGTCCGAGCCGGCGGGCCGCTGCACGGGAACCGACACACCGGTGGAGGTCTCGTTGTGCGCCCACGCGATCACGTCGGCGACCGGGTCGGAGACCGGCTCGGGCGCGGTGCCCGGGTCCGAGGAGACCACGATCGGATCGCCGATGAACGGGTTGCGCTTGGCCACCGCGGCGAACTTCGAGGAGAACTCGCCGTAGGTGAGGTGCAGCGAACGGTCCCGGATCAGGCCGAAGGCCGCGGCGTCCCAGAACGCGGTGGTGCCGCCGTTGCCGAGCACGACCTCGTAGCCCTCGGGCAGCGAGAACAGGTCGCGCAGGCCCGAACGGACGCGCGCGACGACGTCCTTGACCGGCTTCTGACGGTGGCTGGTGCCCATCACGGACGCGCCGACCTCGACGAGGGAGCGCAGCTGTTCGGGACGGACCTTGGACGGGCCGCAGCCGAACCGTCCGTCGGCGGGCTTCAGATCGTCGGGAATGCTCGGAAAGGCAGCGGTCATGGGCTCAAGCCTAGAGCGTGATGTAGGTCTCGCGCGTGGGTGGGTCGAGGTTGTGCACACGGATGCGACGGGCTCGCCGATACCGCGCAGATGTCCGTAACACCGTGTCGGCGCACGGCCGCCCGTTACCGTTGGGCAATGAGCATGACAGGGCGGGAGCGACCGGACTCCACGGGCATCTCCGCCGCATCCGCGGCATCGGGGCCCACCGCGGTTCCCCAGGATGAGGCGGACGGATCGACCCGGTCCGGTAGCGGTGGGCCCGGCCTGCGCGCGCGCCTGGTCAAGCGGCTCGAGAGAGCCGGAATCATGCTGCGTACGGGCATGCTCTCCGATGGAGCGCGCCACGAACTACTGTTGCGCGGCCTGCCCGGGAAGGCCACGATTCTCGGGGTCCGGCCCTGCCGGACCTCCACCTTCGCGGCCCTCCCCGTCGACGGCGCGCGGAAACGGACGGAGGCCGCGGGCCGGATCGATGCCGGCCATCGCTTCTGGGTCCGGATCCAGCTCGACGGCGCACCGCCGTACGAGACCCGGGTGCGGCAACGAGTGAGCGACGCCGACCGGGAGTCCATGCAACCCGGTGATGTGGTCGGCTGCCGCGTCGATCCGGGTGATCGGGAGCGGCTGGTGCTGTACGTGCCCGGCGTCACGGAGGCGACGCGGGTCAGCATTTCGAAGATCCTGTCCGCGGGCCGCCGCGCCGACGCGACCGTGCTGGCCGCCACGCCGATCGCCGCCGACTATTCGGGCCGCGACGATCCGGTGCTGCGGCTGGATCTGGAACTGCGCGCCTGGGACGAACCGCAGCCGTGGCGAGTTCGGATCGTGCAGCCGGTGCCGCTACCGGCGATCGAACTGGTCGATCTGGGCCGGCATCTCGAGGTCGCGTTCTTCGCCGTGGACCGCGGCGAGTCGGTGGCCGTGGACTGGGAGGCCTCGGCCGAACTCTGAGGCGCCCGACGTGCGACTCAGGGCAGTTTGACGAATTCGAAACCGCGCGAACGCAAGACCGGCAGCACCACCGACATTCCCTCGGCGGTACCGGATTTCGGGCGGTGCATATGGGCGATCGAGATCGCGCCGGGCTGCGCCGCCGACATGGCGGTGCGAACCTGCGCGGCCGAGAAGGTCGCGCCGGCGTCACCGTTGATGCTGAAGCCGACCGGTGTCTCCCCCAGATCCCGCACGATGGCGACCGCCACATCGTCGTAATGCGCGGTGCCCGCGCGGAAGAACCGCGGCGGATGCCCGAGCAGCCGGGTGAGCCGCTCGTGATTGCCCCACACCTCGTCGATCGCCTGCTGGGGGGACGCGGTGCCGGCGATGCCGTAGGCGGTGTGGCCGGTGACCGAGAGCGGACAGTGCCGGGTGCCGTGGTTGGCGAGTTCGAACAACGGATTGGCGGCCAGCTGCTCGGCCCGGCGCGGGTCGGCGTCGATCCAGCGCTTGTTGAGAAACAGCGTCGCCGGAATGTTATGGGCGACGAGGTAATTCATCAGCTCGGTGTTGATCTCGTCGTTGTCCGGTCCGCCGCAGGCGTCGAACGTCAACGCCATCTGCTTACCCTGCGCCGGGATCGAGGTGATGATGCCGGGCAGGTCCATCCCCCATCCGGTGGGCTGCCGTCCGGCATAGCGCGCGGCCACGGCCACCGGATCGGGCTGTGCGGACAGCGCCGCCGACACCGGACTCGCCGCCGACGGAACCGAGGGGTGCACCGGCGCGGGCGGCGCCGTGGAGATGATCGTCTTGACCGACGAATTCCCTTCGGCCGTAGCGCATCCCGCTGCGGCGAAACCCGCGGCTACCGCCGCGCCCGCTGCCAGAAGCCGACGTCGCGACAGTTCTGCACCACCCACGCGAGCAGATGCTACGGCAGAGAAGCGACGAGCGCCTCCGCAGAAACTGCGAAGGCGCTCGATCGGTGGCAGGCCCGGAGCTACCGGACGATGGTGTCCCAACCCGGTACCGATTCCGCGGTGCGCGGCGCCGGTCCGGTGTAGATCGCGGCGGGGCGCACCAGCTTGCCCAGCTGCTTCTGCTCGAGGATGTGCGCACACCAGCCCGCGGTGCGGCCACAGGTGAACATGGCCGGCATCATGTGCGCCGGCACCTCGGCGAAGTCCAGGATCACGGCCGCCCAGAACTCGACGTTGGTCTCGATGGCGCGGTCGGGGCGACGTTCGCGCAGTTCGGCCAGCGCGGCCTGCTCGAGCGCGGCGGCAACCTCGTAGCGCGGGGCGTCCAGCCGCTTCGCGGTGGCGCGCAGCACCCGGGCGCGCGGGTCCTCGGCCCGGTAGACCCGGTGGCCGAAGCCCATCAGCTTCTCCTTGCGATCGAGGATGCCCTTCACCAGACCGCGTGCGTCGCCGGTCTTTTCGACCTCTTCGATCATCGGCAGCACGCGCGCGGGCGCACCGCCGTGCAGCGGGCCGGACATGGCGCCGATCGCGCCGGAGAGGCTGGCGGCCACATCGGCGCCGGTCGAGGCGATCACGCGCGCGGTGAACGTGGACGCGTTCATACCGTGTTCGGCGGCCGACACCCAGTAGGCGTCGATGGCCTCGACGTGGCGCGGATCCGGGTCGCCCTTCCACCGCCGCATGAAGCGTTCGGTGATCGTGCTCGCCTCGTCGATGTCCTTCTGCGGCACGGCCGGCTGGTAGATGCCGCGGGCGGACTGCGCGACATAGGACAGAGCCATCACCGACGCGCGCGCGAGGTTCTCGCGGGCGGTGGCGTCATCGATGTCCAGCAGCGGCTGGTAGCCCCAGATCGGGGCGAGCATCGCCAGACCGGCCTGTACGTCGACGCGCACGTCACCGGTGTGCACGGGCAGCGGGAACGGCTCGGCGGGCGGCAGTCCCTGCCCGAAGCGGCCGTCGACCAGCAGCGCCCAGACGTCACCGAAGGTGACGTGGTTACCGACCAGATCCTCGATGTCGACACCGCGGTAGCGCAGCGCGCCGCCGTCCTTGTCGGGCTCGGCGATATCGGTGGTGAACGCCACCACACCTTCCAGGCCACTGACGAAATCGGGGGGTACGGCCGGACCAGTAGGAGCCGCAGCGCTGGTAGTCATGTTGTGACTCTCCTTGCAAATCGGGCCGCACGATCTGTGGGCGGCCACGCGATGGTGCTGTCCCGGCTCGGCCGGGGCGGTACTTTCCCGGCTCGGCCGGGTGCGGCCGTATGCCACTCCGGCCGATCACCTGCAACCTTATCCCCCCAGTACTGGGGAGTAACGTTTGGACCATGCGCGAGGAGCAGAATTCACCGGGCTCAGCGGGGGGCGAATCGGGTCTTCCGACCGCGAATTCATCGACTTTGCCGGACCGCTTCGGGGCCGTACCCCGCATCGATGTCGACATCGCCGCGATGCGGGCCGAATACGGCGGTGATCCGGACCTGACCGAGAGCTGGCCAGCCGACGGCTGGGAACCGTTGCTGCGCAACTGGATCGAGCTCGCCACCAACGCCGGTATCACCGAACCCAACGCCATGGTGCTGGCCACCGTCGAGCTCACCGACGCCGGCCCGCGCCCCGCCTCACGCACGGTCCTGTGCAAGGGAGTGTCCGCGGAGGGTGTGACTTTCTACACGAATTACGACTCCGCGAAGGGTGATCAACTCCACGCGGTGCCGTATGCGTCGGCCACCTTCGCCTGGCCCAAGGTGGGCCGGCAGGTGACGCTGCGAGGCCCGGTGGACCAGGTCGCCACGGAGGTCACCACGGCGTACTGGCGCTCACGCCCGCGCAATTCGCAACTGGGCGCGTGGGCCTCGCACCAATCGCGCACGGTCGCCTCGCGGGAGGATCTGGACCGGGCATTGGCCGACGTCACGGCCCGTTTCGACGGCGTGGAACAGATTCCGGTCCCGGCCAATTGGGGCGGCTACATCCTGCGTCCGGAGCAGATCGAGTTCTGGCAGGGCCGGCGCAGCCGGCTGCACAACCGCATCCGGATCACGCTGCCGGACGGACCGGCCGCGATCGGCTCCGCCCGCATCGAGCGCCTGCAACCCTGACCCGGAATCCCCGCCGCGACGGGCGATATGCCCGAGTCGCGAATCGGCTGGCACCGGCTATATTCATGGGATGATTTCTCGAAGACACCGCGCCATGGTGAAAGCCCGGCCGTGGTGAAGGTGCTCGCCGATGTCACACCGCTGCGCGACATCGATTTCCGGCGGCTGTGGGTCACCAATATCGTCACCGTCATCGGAGCCCAGCTCTCGGTGGTCGCGGTTCCGCAGCAGATCTACCAAATCACCGGCAGCTCCGGATATGTCGGCCTGGCCGGGATCTTCGGCCTGGTGCCGCTGATCGTCTTCGGCCTGTGGGGCGGCGCGGTCGCCGATGTCATGGACCGGCGCACCCTGCTGCTGATCACCAGCACCGGCACCGGGCTGACCTCGGTGGCGTTCTGGCTGCAGGCGGCGGCCGGGGTGAACAACGTCTGGCTGGTGCTCGGACTCTTCGCGGTGCAGCAGGCGTTCTTCGCGATGAATCAGCCGACCCGCGCGGCCATCATTCCGCGCCTGCTGCCGGGTGATCTGCTCCCGGCCGCCAACTCGCTGAACATGACCGTGATGCAGTTCGGCGCCATCGCCGGGCCCGTCCTCGCGGGCGCGCTGATTCCGGTGACCGGACTGTCGATGTTGTATCTGCTCGACTCCATCGCCCTGCTGGCCACACTGTGGGCGGTGTGGCGGCTGCCCGCCGTCCCGCCGACCGGGGTGGCCCGCAAGGCCGGATTGAGCACGGTCGTCGAGGGTTTCAGCTATCTGTCCACCCAACCCATCCTGCTGGCCTCCTTCGCCGTCGACATCATCGCGATGGTGTTCGGCATGCCGCGGGCGCTGTTCCCGCAGATGGCGCACGACACCTTCGGCGATCCGGTGACCGGCGGTGTGGCATTGGGCCTGCTCTTCGCCGCGATGTCGGCGGGTGCGGTCGCCGGTGGGGTGTTCTCCGGATGGCTCGGACACGTGCGGCGCCAGGGCATGGCCGTGGTCGTGTGCATCGCGCTGTGGGGTGTGGCGATGATCGGCTTCGGACTCGCCGTCGGCGCCACCGGCCATCAGCTGAGCGTCGGGGTCGGACTGTGGATCGCCCTGGCCTGCTTGGCCTTCGGCGGTGCAGTCGACATGTTCTCCGCGGCGCTGCGGACCAGCATGTTGCAGGAGGTGGCGACCGACGAGATGCGCGGGCGGCTGCAGGGTGTGTTCACCGTGGTCGTCGCAGGTGGGCCCCGGATCGGTGATGTTGCCCACGGTTTCACCGCGGCCGCCATGGGTACTGCCGTGGCGGCGGCCGGTGGTGGGGTCCTGGTGGTGATCGGCGTGCTGATCGCCGCGGCCGTCTTCCCCGCCTTCGTCCGCTACCGCGTTCCCCGCGTCCACGCCGAGATTCCGGCCGATCAGCACTCGTGAGTACCGCGCGGGCCATTAGCACGATCGGGCCCGCGAGCTCACATCGCACACATGTGACCGTGAGGTAGCAGATGACGACCCTCACGGATCGGCGCTACCGGTGAGCGGCTAGCGTTGAGGTAAGTGCGCCGGACGCCGACCGCGCCCGACGCCTACGGTTCTAGCCTGAGAGGGATCCTTCCGTGCCCGCTGAGAACATCAAAGTCGCGCAAACGCCTTCGGACGCCGACGGCGCAGGCGACGCCAAGCCGGTACTTTCCTACCCTGGCGGCGAATACGCCATGACTGTCGCCCAGGCCGTCGAAGGCAACGACGGAATCGATCTGGGCAAGCTGCTGGCCAGCACCGGGTACGTCACCTACGACCCGGGCTTCACCAACACCGCACCCACCAAGTCGGCGATCACCTACATCGACGGTGAGGCCGGCATCCTGCGCTACCGCGGCTACCCGATCGAGCAGCTGGCCGCGAGCTCGAACTTCATCGAGGTCAGCTACCTGCTCATCTACGGTGAGCTGCCGACCCAGGCACAGCTGGAAGACTTCACCGACCGGATCCGCCGCCACACGCTGCTGCACGAGGACCTCAAGCGCTTCTTCGACGGCTTCCCGCGCAACGCGCACCCGATGCCGGTGCTGTCCTCGGCGGTCAACGCGCTCTCGGCCTACTACCAGGACTCGCTGGACCCGCGCGATCCCGAGCAGGTCGAGCTGTCCACCATCCGCCTGCTGGCCAAGCTGCCCACCATCGCGGCCTACTCCTACAAGAAGTCGGTCGGCCAGCCGTTCCTCTACCCGGACAACTCGCTGAGCCTGGTGGAGAACTTCCTGCGCATGACCTTCGGCTTCCCGGCCGAACCCTACGAGGTCGACCCCGAGGTCGCCGCCGCGCTGGACATGCTGCTCATCCTGCACGCCGACCACGAGCAGAACTGCTCCACCTCGACCGTGCGCCTGGTCGGCTCCTCGGACGCCAACCTGTTCACCTCGGTATCCGGCGGCATCAACGCGCTGTGGGGTCCCCTGCACGGCGGCGCCAACCAGGCCGTGCTGGAGATGCTGGACGGCATCAAGGCAAATATCAACGGCGGCACCGTCGACGCCGCGGTCAAGGACTTCATCCGCAAGGTCAAGAACAAGGAAGACGGCGTGAAGCTCATGGGCTTCGGGCACCGCGTCTACCGCAACTACGACCCGCGCGCGACGATCGTCAAGAAGACCGCCGACCAGATCCTCGGCAAGCTGGGCGTGCAGGACCCGCTGCTGGACATCGCCAAGGCGCTGGAAGAGGCCGCCCTGACCGACAGCTACTTCGTCGATCGCCGCCTGTACCCGAACGTCGACTTCTACACCGGCGTCATCTACCGGGCCATGGGCTTCCCGACCCGCATGTTCACCGTGCTGTTCGCGATGGGCCGGCTCCCCGGCTGGATCGCGCACTGGCGCGAAATGCACAGCGAGCCTTTGAAGATCGGCCGCCCGCGCCAGATCTACACCGGCTACGGTGCGCGCGACTACGGCGATATCGCCGGTCGCTGAATCAGCCGACCCGAAGCCCGCCTTCCATGCGGAAGGCGGGCTTCGTGCATGTCGAGGGTGGTTGTCGCGCACGGCTTTTCGCTGGCCCGTATCGGTGGGCGCTGCGCCGCAAGCGGATTCGCTCACGATTGCAAGCGCACGTTAAGCGGCTCGCCGGCGCTGCCCGGCACCATCGTTGTCGCAGCCCGGAAATGACGCCGGGCGCCGGATCCGGGCCTGCCTCGGAGGGGACGGCAGGCCCGGATCTGTATTTTTGGCCTCCGCTTCGCTTCGGCGGGGTTTCGGCCCCCTGGGCCGAAACCCATCGAGGTGCACCGTCTCGGAGAGGTCTTCTTTGTCTCCATGCATGGCCTCATGAAAATCCTGGTGCGCCGGATCGGGGCGGCGTGCGATGGTCGAGGTATGGCGATCGCATCGGAGGTCACGCTCAGGCCCGCGACCGAGGAGGACATTCCCGGTATCGGCTTGCTGTTGTCGAACGCTTTCGGCGCTTCGCCCCGCGAGGACCCGGTCGTCACCGCGCAGCGGTTGAAACTGTTCCCGATCGACCGTGCGCTCGTGGCCGTGGACGGCGACCGGATCGTCGGACACACCCGGGACACCACGATGACGCTCACGGTGCCCGGTCCGCATCCCGTCGAGGTCTGCGGCGTGGCCGGTGTCGCGGTGGCGCCGACCCATCGCCGGCGCGGGATTCTGCGCGCGATGTACACCGAACTGCACGAGCGCATCGAAGCCGCGGGGCTGCCGCTGACAATCTTCACCGCCAGCCGGGCCACCATCTACGGACGGTTCGGATACGGGCCGTGTGTGGTGGAGAACCGCGTCACCATCGACCGGCGGTTCGCCGAGTTCCGGCCCACCGCGCCGGATCCCGGCGGCGTGACACTGAGCTCGCTCGACGACGCGATCGCCGTGGCGCCCGGCATCTACGACCGCTGGCGGCGACTGGTCCCGGGCGCCCAGGCCCGCCCGCATTCGGCGTGGTTGATCCAGTTGGTCGGCAGCGGGGGCCAGGCCGCCCTGTACGCCCTCACCCATCCCGACGGGTACGCGCTCTACCGCTATGACAACCCCGAGCCCCGCAAGCTCACCGCCGAGGTGGTGGAACTGCGCGCGGTCACCACCGAGGCGCATGCCGCCCTGTGGCGTGCCCTGCTCGGTCTGGACCTGGTGGACACCGTCACCGCCACCATCGGTGACGACGACCCGCTGCCCCACCTGCTCACCGACTCCCGCCTGGTCCGCACCGTCAGCCGTCACGACGGGCTGTGGGCCCGGCCGATGGACGTCCCCGCCGCCCTGTCCGCGCGCGACTACGAGACGGATCTGGATGTCGTTGTCGCCGTGGACGATCCGTTCCGGCACGCCGGAGGTACCTTCGCCCTGCGCGTGCGCGACGGGCGAGCCGAATGCGAACCCACCACCCGCACCCCCGACCTCGAGCTCGGCATCGACGTGCTGGGCAGCCTCTACCTAGGCGCGTTCTCCGCCCGCACCTTCGCCGCCGCGAACCGATTGTGGGCGAAGAACTCCCGGATCATCGCGGATGTGGACCGCGCTTTCCGGGCCGAACGCGAACCGGTCCTCGGCTGGTTCTTCTGAGCTGTCGTCCACCACTGTGGGCCGACAACTCGACGGCATCGATCCGGGGCGGCCGTCGCGACCTTCGACACCGCCCGATTCCTCGACGGCCGGAACCGCCAGTCACGCATCGGTGGACCGCTCGCGCCGGTGACGGGCAGCAGGGCACGCTCGAGGGGAAGTTCCGTCGTCTCTGGTGAGTACGGCACCGCCCTGGCATGCTGGGGAGGTGACCCTCATCCGGTTCGTACTGAATGTGCTCTGGTTGATTTTCGCCGGGTTCTGGCTGGCGGTGGGCTATTTCCTGGCCGGAATCGTTTGCTGCATCCTGATCATCACCATCCCGTTCGGGATCGCGTCGTTCCGGATCGGCGCCTATGTGCTGTGGCCGTTCGGCCGGGAGGTGGTGGCCAAGCCCGGAGCGGGGGCTCCCTCGCTGATCGGCAACATCATCTGGGTGATCCTCGCGGGATTCTGGCTGGCGATCGGGCACCTGGTCACCAGCATTCCGCTGTTCGTCTCGATCATCGGGATTCCGTTCGGCTGGGCGAACCTGAAACTCATTCCGGTCTCGCTGATGCCGCTGGGGCGTGAAATCGTCTCCAGCGACCACGCTTTCGTGGCCTGAGCGCCCACACCTGGACGCCGGGTGGGCCCTACTCCGAGTCGGCGACCAGCTGCTTCATGATCGAGACCGCGTCATCGAGCACCCGCAGCTGATCGGGGGTCAGACCGGACAGCTGATCGAACATCCAGGCCTCACGAGCGTTGTTCTCGTCCTGGATCAGCGCCTTGCCGGCGTCCGACAGCGACACGATGACCTGACGGCCGTCGGTGGGATGCGGATCGCGCTTGACCAGCTGCAGTTCCGAGAGCGAGGCGATCACTCGCGTCATCGACGGAGGCTGCACCCGCTCCTTGGCGGCGAGCACACCGGGAGTCATCGCCCCGTCCCTGGCCAGGGTCGCCAGAGCCGACAGTTGAGTGAGCGAAATCTGCGCGTCGGCGCGACGGCCGCGCAGATGGCGCGTCAGCCGCACGACCGCCAGGGACAGTTCACCGGCGAGCGCGCGGATATCGGAAGGCGTTGTCACAGAGGCAAACGATACGTGACACCACATATGTGGTTCGCCGTTCCCGCCGCTATCGTTGACTTCGTGACCCCTGAGGTGCCCGAGATCCCGCCGCGGCTGACCGATCCACGTCCCGTGCTGGCCGTCGGCTCGCTGGTGTGGCTGGTGGCCACGATCGTGGTCTGGTGCAACGACAGCTGGGCCGACGCGCGGCCGATCTGTCTGATGGGGCTCGGCGTGGGACTGCTCGGCTACAGCATTTTCGTCATTCAGCGCCGCGGCGCCCGCAGAGGTGACAAAGGCGCGCAGAAAGGGCTGTGACACCGGCCGACACGCGCCACGCCCGAGCGCGCCGACTTTACAGTGTGCGAATTGACTCATCGCGTCCTGGCGGCTTAACTCGCTTCCGTGTCCTCCCGATTGAGCGTCGAAGAACGACGAGCCCACCTCATCGAGGCCGCCATCGGCCTCGCGGAGAAAAAGGGCGTCGCCGGGGTAACTACACGCGATGTCGCGCAGGCGGCCGGGGTATCGCTCGGTGTGGTGCATTACTGTTTCGAAAACAAAGATGCGCTGATGACCGAGCTGGTCAAAGCATTGTCGATGGAATTGCGCGATTCCGTCGAGACCAATGAAACGGTCTGGCAGGAAGTCGGAAGTGGAAAAGAATCCCTTCAAAATCTGGTGCGCGCCAGCCTGGAACTGCTCTGGCTGAACATCGAATCCACACCGCAACGACAACTGCTCACCTACGAAACCACCACCTACGCTTTGCGCGAAAGTGAGCAGACCCCAGCGAAACTCGCGATCGCGCGCGAGCAGTATCTGTTCAACGACGCCACCGTCGCCGACGTCCTCGAGCACGGTCGCGTGGCCACCGGAACCGAATGGCGAATTCCGGTTCAGACGTTGAGCCGATTCACCCTGAATGTCATCGACGGAATCGTTTTGCGCTGGCTCGTCGACGACGACAGCGCGGCCGTGCGCACCCAGCTCGACGTGCTGGCGGAAATGATCACCACCTACGCGAAATAGCCGCGTCGCGTATCACGAACTCGGCTGCCGCCGCACGTGGGTGGTGTCGCCCGATCGCCACCACGGCACGGCCACCGTCGCCTCGTAGGCGCCGGTGAGCCGGACCTCCAGCCGATCGTGCAGCACCAGCTCACCGGCCGGTGCCGGCAATCCGAACTGCAGTCGCAACAGCACGCCCAGCGGCTCGTCCGCCCAGGTCGTGCGTTTTCCGGCGCCGAGCACCTCGGCGTGGACAGCCTCCGAGGCAGCGGCCACATCGAGCAGCGTCGCCAGCTCGCCCGCATGCTCGACATCGCCGGCGACCAGGCGATCCGGCGGCAACGCCAAGCCGAGCCATGGCCGGTCCAGGACCAGCGCCCGATCGGGATCGATCACCGCTCCCGACAATGCACGCACCCGCTCCGGCACGCCGATCTCGTCGAGATCCAGCTGCGCCACAGCGGCGGCGAGTCGGCGGTGGGTCTGCGAAACCGCTTCCGGGGTGGGCCTTTTCGCCGGATCGGCCAGTGCCTCGAGCAGGGCCACGGCCAGGTCCGCGGTGATGTTCGCCGGGTCGGCGAGCACCGCGTCGAGCGCCGCCAGATCGGCCGTGGAGAAACCCGGCAGCTCCGGCAGCAGATCGGCGAACACCGGATCCGATCCGGCCCGGTACACGCCGAGCGGACGGCCGTCGACCCGTGCGTGCCGGCGCAACCACCACGCGGTGTAGCCGTCGCGGTCGGCGAGCAGGCCCCGGGTGGCCGGTTCGGACAACAGCAGCCGCAGCGCCTGCGGCCACGCGTCGTCGGCGACCAGATCCAGATCCCGCACCGCCGCGAACTCCGGCGGATCTTCCGGCAAACCCTGCCACCAGCGGTCCTCGTCGTCGAGGTCGTGGTCGGGACCGGTGGGATCGGTTTCGGTGACGACGGTGAACCCCCAGCCGACGCCGATCGCACGCAACGCCGCGGCCGGATGGTGTTGCGCGACCTCCGGGTCGAGGGTGCCGAACGGGGAATCGCCGACCAGCACCTCGGCCAGCGGGGCCCCCGGGAGCAGCAGTTCGTCGGCCGGGCGCAATTCACCGGCGCTGTCGGGCAATTCGAGCACGCCGAGCCACGTCGGCAACGTGATGCCGGCCGGCAGGTGGGCGGCGAGACCGAGCACGGCCTCGCGCAGATCCTCGTCGTCGGGGCGGTAATCCAGTTCGGCGCGCAGCGCGGTATCGGTCAGCAGATCCTCCACACCGGCCTGTTGTGCGCCGAGGCGGCCGAGCAGCTCGTGCGCGGCCTCCGGGTGGGCCAGCCGCGCCCACGGCACCGCCACGGCGTCCTCGAGCTGATCGTCGAGCACCACCGTGCGTGGGCCGGTGACCAGGCGGCCGTCGGAGAGCGGAACGGCCAGCGCCCCCAACTCCTCGGCGGCGAGCGGATCGGTGACGAACGGTTCCAGCGCGTCGTAGAGCGAATACCACCATTGCGGCGGGCGCTGCACACTTCCGGTCAGTTCGGCGACGCGGGCCAGGCCGATGCGGTGGACGTCCAGCACGCCCAGCAGTTCGGCGGTGGCGCGGCCCGACAACTCCGGAACCACCAGCGGCCCCAGCAGAGTCGCCAGCAGATCGGCGAGTTCGGTGGTGACGCCCGGAAATACACTCGCACGCGACGGCGCCGCATCGGTCCGCACCGGGGCCGCCGTGTCGTCTCCGGACGTACTCGCAGCGCCGCCGAAATCGGGCAGCGCGAACCCGCCATCGGCCGGGTCGTCGCTCGCACCGGCAGCCGGGGCCAGTACCGGCAACCACGGATTTTCGCGCAGCTGCTTCACCAATGCCTCACGCAACAGGCCGTCGGCCTCGCTGCGCGCGAAGCCGGGCGCCGGAACGAGTACCAGCCGATCCCCCGGCGGCAGGGCACGGGCGAAATCCGCGTAGCCCTCGGCCAATTCGGCCACCCGGGCGCCGGGCATCAGTCGGCGCCGATCCGGTTGCAGGGCGATATCGGCGATCACCAGGGCGGGCAGGGACAATTCCTCGTCGGTGCGGGTCGGTGCGCGCAGCACATCGGCGGACGCCGCCACGGCCCGGCCGTCACGTACCGGGAGCAGCCAGCGCGCCCGCTCGGTGGTGTACTGCCACCACCGGAAGTCCACGCCGGAGGGTGCGGTGACGCAGACCCGCTGCAGGCCGTTGCCGAGATCCTCGACCGCGCGCCAGGATTCGTCGTCCCCGATCCGGATCGTGTGCAGCCCCGGCAGTTCCAGCAGCAGATCCACCGCCTCGGCCCGCATGGTCGCCAGCAGGTCCGCGGCGTCGACGTCCTCGCGCAGCCAGACCACGATCTCACTGTCGAAACCGGGCTCCGGGGCGACCGCCACCGACCAGGCCAAGCGCAGCACCGGGACGGCGGGGCCGTCCGCGCCGACGGGGAGGTCGATGCCGCTGTCGCGCAGTTCGGTCAGAGTCTGTGCCCGGGAGAATCGCAAAGACCCTGTGGTGGAACGAAATTCCACCTCGTCACCGGCGGAGAGCACCGCCGTGAACCCGACACCGAACCGGCCGACCGCCGTGCCCGTCTTGCCCGACGCGCGCAACGCCGTCAGTGCGTGCACGCCGGAAAGATCCAGCGGCGCACCGGTATTGGCGATATGCAGAGCCCGGCCCCGCAACCACACCGAGACCCGGCCGGAGACCCCCGCCTTGACCGCGGCGTCGGCGGCGTTCTGCGCCAGCTCGGTGAGCAACCGATCGCGATATCCGGCCCGGACCAGATCCGCCTCGGTGGCGGCGTCCTCGCGCAGGCGAGTAGGCGAATTCCGCCATGCGGTGAGCACTCCCGCACGCAAGTCCGCGGTGCCGAACGGATCCTCTGTCACCCTTACGGCTCCCCCGCTCGCGCTCGTCAGTTCTCCTCCGCCGCCCCGGACTCACCCGGCTGCACCCGCACCGCGGACACCGCCCAGGCATCGCTGTAGCGAACCGGTTCGGCCCCGGCATCGCCACCGGCTGCCGCGGTACCGGATTCCTGCGCCCCGACGACCGAAGCCGAGGAGTTCGAGGCGATTTCGGGCGATGCAGCAGCCGAATCGGACGGCTCGCGTACAGCTGTCGCGTCGGCTCCGCTCGAAAGTTCTTCGGCCGCAGGAGCTGTCGGGGCGGTACCGGGTGTGCGCGCCTGCTGGGCGTCCACATCGGCAGGCGATGCTTCGGCGGTTGCGCTGCCACTGGTCGCGGAGACGTCGTCCACGGTGGTCGACGGCGATTCGGCCTCGGCAGCACCTTCGCCGACGGGTGCCACAGCCGCGGTCGACGCTGCGGGCGTGTCGGGGCCCGCGGGTGCACCTTTTTCCGTCTCCGGATCGGCGCTCGAAGGTTCTCCGGTGTCGACGGCAATCGCTGCTGCCGAACCGGCGGCGTCCTCCGCATCCGATCCCTCGGTGGCGGCGGACCGTTCGGCCTCCGCGGATCCGTCCCGCGCGGTCAATTCCTCCGCCGGGACGACCTCGATCGCCGCATCGTCGTAGGCCTCGTAGAGCGGGGAGCCGGCTCCGGTGGGCATTTCGGTGTCGGAGTGGGCGCCGCAGCCGTATTCGACGTGGACCACCCGGCCGTCGGCGCCCATCGCGTTGGCGCAGACGCCGAAGGCGGCGCGCAGGGCGCCGGCGAGGGGCACGAAGAAGCCGCAGACTCCGCACGTGCCGGGGGCCGAACGCGCCATCTCGGTGTCGGGACCGAATTCGGAGTACCAGCGCTCGGCGGCCTCCACGCGGCCCTCGCGGCTGAGGACCTGGCGGCGGCCGAGACCGATCTCCTCACAGACCTCGTCGACCACCGGGTCGCCGGTCTCCAGATATCCGGGCACCAGGCGCGGATCGTCGACGCGCGGGGCGAGCAGATCGCCGGGGGCCAGATCGCCGGGGCGGATGCGCTGATCCCAGGGCACGAAGTCCGGCGCCACCAGAGCGTCGGGCCCGGGCAGCAGGGCGGACTCGCTGACCGTCGCGTACTCGGCATCGGGCGCGGCCGCGACCACGACCTCCCACTGCCAGCCGCGGTACCCCGGCAGGGTCGCGGCGAAGTGATGGGTGGCCGCACACTCGTTCTCGCCGGTGACGCCCAGATGTTCGCCCACACCCGTGGGCTGCAACTCCAGGAGCGCACGGCGAGCCAGGCCGACCGCCTCCGCCAGGATCGGTCGCACGCCGGACTCCGAAACAGACACTGCGCTCACGCCCTACATTTTGCCGTATGAAATGCCAACGCCGTGCGGCGGCCGCAGCAGTGCTGATCGCGGCGGCCACAATGCTGTCCGCCACGGCCTGTGAGCGCGACGACAACACCCCGCGCCTGCGGGTCGAGGTGGTCGCCACCCGGCCGCACGACCGGGCCGCATTCACCGAGGGACTCGAGGTCGACGGCCCGGTTCTCTACGAGAGCACCGGGATGGAAGGCGACTCCGGAGTGCGGGCCACCGACCTCGCCACCGGCGCGCCGATCGCCGCCGCCACACTCTCCGGCGACTACTTCGGCGAGGGCGTCACCCGTGCCGGGGCCACTGTCTGGCAGCTCACCTGGAAGGACGAGACCGCCTTCGCCCGCGATCCGCGCACACTCGCCGAACGCCGCCGCGTCCACTACGACGGCGAAGGCTGGGGCCTGTGCACCCGGGGCGACCGCGTGGTGATGAGCAACGGCAGCGACACCCTCACCTTCCGCGACCCCGCCACCTTCGCGACGACCGGCACGATCCGGCTCACCAGCCATCACGACGCCCGGCTCAACGAACTCGATTGCGCCGCAGACGGTTCGATCTACGCCAACGTGTGGCCGACCGATCAGATCCTGCACATCGATCCCGTCAGCGGCGCGGTACTGGCCGAGATCGAGGCCGGCGGCCTGCTGCGCCCCACCGAGCGCACGGGAGCCGACGTCCTCAACGGCATCGCCCAGATCCCCGGCACCGACCGATTCCTGATCACCGGAAAGTACTGGCCCACCATGTTCGAGGTCCGATTCGTCCCGATGTGAGCGCGTCGGTCGCCCCGACGGCGGCCGACACGCATCGGATCACAGCCCGGCCGATGTCCACGCGTCGGCCGAGTGCGAGAGAATCGAATCGTGACTGCCTCCCGCGAACCCTCCGGCACCGAACCCGGTCCGTGGGACGGCGAGGAGTATCCCGCTACCCGGCGGCATCCCGGCTACGACCGGTACCCGCCGCCGAACGCCCCGTCGTCCGCACCGCTGCCTCCGCTCCCGCGCCGCAACGGTGAACCGGACGTGCCCGAATTCGTGACCCGGCGCATGGCGTCGGGCGAACCGCCGCGAGCGCTCCCCCCGCGCGGCTCGCACAGCGACGACCGTGCCGGCGAGGCGTCCGAGGCGCCGACCTCCGAGACCCCGAGCGCGGCCGAGCGCCCCCGGCCCAAGGACGCGAAAATCGCCGAACGCCAACGTGTCCCTCGCAAGATGACGGTGACGCGGGTGATGGCGATGCGCACCAGGAACCTCACCGAGAAGGGTTTTCACACCTTCCAGCGCGCGGCGCGGGCCGACGGCGCGGGCGAATCCGGGCTCACCGCACTCGTTTACGCGACGATGGCCAATTTCGCCCTCGACGCCGCGATCGCGGTGGCGCTGGCCAATACGCTGTTCTTCGCCAGTGCCACCGCCGAATCCAAGACCAAGGTGGCGCTGTATCTGCTGATCACGATCGCGCCGTTCGCGGTGATCGCGCCGCTGATCGGCCCGCTGCTGGACCGGCTGCAACGCGGGCGCAGACTCGCGCTGTCGGCCTCGTTCGCGATCCGGGTGGTCTTCGCGATCCTGCTGATCTTCAATTTCGACAGCTGGGCGCTGTACCCGCTGGCGCTGTGCATGATGATCTCGAGCAAATCGTTCGCGGTCCTCAAGAGCGCGGTGACGCCACGGGTGCTGCCGCCCGGGATCGATCTGGTCCGCACCAATTCCCGGCTCACCGTATTCGGCCTGGTCGGCGGGACGCTCGGTGCGGGCGCGGTGGCCGGAGCGGTCGCCGCGGTGGCCGGGTCCGTCGGCGCCCTGGTGTTCGCGGCGCTGATCGCGGCGGCCGGGGCCTATCTGAGCCTGCGCATTCCGTCCTGGGTCGAGGTCACCGAGGGCGAGGTGCCGGCGACCCTGGGCTACCACAGCCGCGACGGCGGCACCGAAGTGCTGGACCGCGGCGAGAAATCGACGGTGAAACCGAGCCGGCGCCGGCAGCCGCTGGGCCGGTCGGTGGTCACCGGACTGTGGGGCAACAGCGCGATCCGGGTGCTGACCGGCTTTCTCACCTTCTACGTGGCCTTCGTCGCGAAATCGACCGAACACCGCCCGGTGCAGCAGGCCGCGATGCTCGGACTGGTCGGCGCGGCCGCGGCGATCGGCAACTTCGCCGGCAACGCGACCGGCGCCCGGCTGAAACTGGGCCGGCCGTCGCTGATCGTGGTGGAGTGCACCGCGGCGTGCACCGCGGTCGCCGTCGTCGCGATGCTGCTCGACAATCTGATCGGCGCAGCGGTCGCCGCGCTGGTGGCCGCCTGTGCCAGCGCACTGGCCAAGGTCTCGCTGGACGCCTCGATCCAGGACGATCTGCCGCCGGAATCGATCGCCTCCGGATTCGGGCGCTCGGAAACGGTGCTGCAGCTGTCCTGGGTGGTCGGCGGGGCCGGCGGCGTACTGCTGCCGACCGTGTACTGGGAGGGTTTCGCGGTGGTCACGGCGGTCCTGGCGCTCGGTTTGGCGCAAACCTTCGTGAGCTACCGTGGGCATTCGCTGCTCCCCGGATTGGGCGGTAACCGTCCGCAGCACGTCAAACAGGAAGTCCCCCTAGCGACAGGAAAACAGCCACAGTGACCAAGCCCAGCACCCGCACGATCCTCGCGCTGGCCCTGGCGGCAGTTCTGGTCGTCGCCGCGGCCGTCGCCGGCATCGTGGCGGTGGCGGTGCACAACGCGCACGAGGCCGATCCCACGGTCACCGCCTACGCGCACGGCAGAACCGTCACGGTTCCGCCCTATCTGTACTGCACGATCGGCGAACCGGATCCGCACGGCCGCGTCACTCCCGACTGCAAGCGCACCGAGATCACCGCGGAACTGAATCCGCCGCTGGGCTACCCGGTGCAGCTGTCGCTACCCCGGCACATCGCCGACGCGCCCTGGGTCATGGTGCTGGAGTACCAGCAGATCGACAATCCGGGTAAGACGGTGCAGCACCTGGCGTCGTACCGGGACTACCCGCAGGGCACCCTGGCCGTGACGGTGGACAGCCATCCCGAACCGAACCTGCGCCTGATCGGCGTCGAGGTGCAGTTGCTGCTGCTCGTGCGCGACGAGGCCGGCAACGAGGCCTTCTCGCCGTATCAGGCGTGGTCGATCAAGGCCGCGTGAGCGCGGTCCCCTCGCGAATGCGATGCTCGCGAACTCAGTGATCGAGTTCGCGAGCCACCCCGCGCACCACTTCGGCGATGCGCTGCGCGGTCTTGCGATCGGGGTACTTGCCCTTGCGGAGCTCCGGCTGCACCGTCGCCTCCAGCAAGGTGATCATGTCCTCGATCATGCCGTGCAGGTCGTCGGGCGCCTTGCGCGGATGGGCCGGAGCTTCCTTGCGGACGCGGTCGTTGCGGCCCTGCGCGTTGCGCACCGAGGGCAGCGGGTCCAGCAGCTTCAGGCTCAGCGCCTGCGGGCCGCGGCGACCGGCGGCCATCCCGAACTCCACGCGCTGGCCGGGCTTGAGCGCGTCGACACCCTTGGGCAAGGCGGACGACCGAACATAGACGTCCTCGCCCTCATCCTGGGAAAGGAAGCCGAAGCCCTTGTCGACGTCGTACCACTTCACCTTGCCGGTCGGCACTGCGCTCACCCGTTCGTCATCGTTGTCCGGTCCGTCCGAATCCCGCGGGACGGCGAACGACCCCGGACACGGACGTAGGTCCCGGCAGAACGCCGGAACCTATCTCTGTGCGAAAAGAACGCGCCCCACACAGCTATGCAGGACGCGATTGGTTCGAGTCTACCCCGGTGGGGATAAGGCAAGCACATCCGTTTTACCGTGCACCCATGCCGGACTCCTCCTCGCCCCGCGCACCCCGGGGCTCCAGTGACGTGCTGTTGCGGGTGGCCGTGGGCCTGTTCGCGGTCGGCCTGCTCGCGATCGTCGCCATTTTCCTCACGCCGATCCTGACCGACGGGGACCCGCCGCTGTGGCTGTATCTGGTGGCGATGGCGGCGACTCCGCTCGGCCTGCTGCTCGCGATCGCGTTCGCGCTCTGGTCGGGCCGACGCGCGCGCTGACCGTATCCCCAACACGCCGGGCAATTACACGTGTGACCTTCGTCACATAACGACGCGGTAACGCCACGGTCACGACCCGCACTCGAAGGTGACACGCCGCACTCACCTGCACAGACGCGGATTCGGAAGGTCTTGCGGCACAGTACGACCGGTCATACACGCCGGTTACCAAATAGTGATTTTTCCGCCGGATCGTCGTACCGTCTATCGCAGCCGGGACATCCCGGCACCACCGGCCCGCCGCACCGAGCCTCGCCCCGCGGGTACGGACCCCGACGGAAGCAGGGGCGAGGGCGGGGAACCCACGTTCCCACAGAGGTTTTCGGAGCTCAACCGGGTTTCGAAGCCTCCGCAGGAAAGCGGGAACGGCCGGCAACGACCGCTCCCTTGGGGTGAAGTCCCGGCGAGCCGGGACCGGACGGCCTCTCAGTCCGAACCCGACAGCTCACCTCGCAGGCGCGTACGAGAGGAAGACGACCCGACATGAGTGGACGCCATCGCAAGCAGACCAACACCGGTCGCACCGTCGCCAAGGTCGCTGTTTCCACCGCGATCATGGGTGGCGCGGGTGTGGCTCTCGCTGGACACGCCGCCGCGGCTCCCGATTCGGAGTGGGACCGCCTCGCACAGTGTGAATCCGGTGGTAACTGGGGCATCAACACCGGCAACGGCTACCAGGGCGGTTTGCAGTTCTCGCAGTCGACGTGGGCCGCTCACGGCGGCACGCAGTACGCTCCCTCGGCCAACCAGGCCAGCCGCGACCAGCAGATCGCGGTCGCCGAGAAGGTGCTCGCGACCCAGGGTTGGGGCGCGTGGCCTTCCTGCTCCTCCAGCCTCGGCCTGCACGGCAGCGCGACTCAGCGCGACCTGCCCGCCTCTCCCGCCCAGACTCCGCGCTGGCAGCCGGTTGCCCCCGAGAGCGAGGCCTCGACCCAGGCCCCGGCCGACGGCAACCAGCAGGTGTTCTCGGCCGTCGACAAGGCCGTCACCGTCGCACAGGCGCAGGGCGTGCAGTTGCCGCAGCCGGCGCTCGACGCGTACAACGCCTTCAAAGCCAGTGGCGCCAAGCTGGATCCGTCGATCGTGAACTTCTACGAGGCGAACAAGGGCCTGCTGCCCAACTAGACCACTCACATAGTTTCCCCCTGCAGAGACGGCCCGCATCGCGAGATGCGGGCCGTCTCTGCGTACCGAGGCGGCGAACTCCACGTTCCCGATGCGACCCCGGATACGAAGAAGGCCCGCACTCCTACCGGAACGCGGGCCTTCTTCGTGTTCGCGTCAGCGGTTGACCACCGTGTGCGGATGCACGTAGGGCAGGGTGTCAGCCGGCACCGGAAACTCGGTGTCCTCGCCGTAGGGCGACAGGCCACCGGAACGGGTCGACGACAATTCGGTGACCGCGTGGTCACCGTGGTCCACCTGGGGCCAGCCGTTGTCGACGTAGGGTTTCTTCGATTTGTTCACCACGGCCTCATTCTGGCATGTCCGCTCGCCGTAGTCTGGATTGGATGACCACGACCGATGCCCGAGCCTCCGACGACGGCGCCGGGACGCATTCCGGGGCCGACGCCGGACCCGCTGAGCTCGGCACACTCACCGACTGGCTGAGTTCCCGCGGCGACGACGATCTCGTCCGGCTGCTGGGTTTGCGCCCCGATCTCGCCGTGCCGTTGCCCGGCTCGATGACCGTGCTGGCCGCCCGCGCGGAACAGCGGGCGTCGGTTCTGCGCGCCGCCGACGATCTGAACACACTCGAGTTCGCCGTAATCGAAACCCTGGCCGCGCACAACGCATTCGGCGGCGGTCGCCAGGAGCGACCGCTGCCCCGCGGGCGCCTGCACGAACTGCTCGCCGATCGGGTATCCGCCGCGACCGTCGACACCGCGCTCGCGCGGCTGATCGAGCGCGCGCTGGTGTGGGGCACCGACGATCTGTTCGTCGTGGCCGCCGCGCCCGAGGCACTTCCGTGGCAGATGGGCGCCACCACGGAACTCCCCGACGCACTGACCGAACCCGAGATCGAGGCGGCGCTGCGTCAGATCGGCGGCGCGGAACGCGCTCTGCTCGACAAACTGGCGACCACCGGCCCCCGCGGCCGCACCCGCGACGCCGCGCCAGGCACCGATCCGGAGCGGCCCATCCAACGGCTGCTGGCCCGCCGGCTCCTGATCTGGATCGACGACGAGACGGTCGAACTCCCGTCCGCCGTCGGCCAGGTGTTGCGGCGCGAGCCGGTCGCCGATCCCCATGTACTCACACCCCCGCAGCCGCAGACCCGCGAGCACTCCGCCGCCGACGTCAACGCCGCGGCCGCCGGTGAGGTCGGCGAGTTGCTGCGCCACGCCGGCGACATCCTCGAGGTTCTCTCCCAGTTGCCGGCGCCGGTGCTGCGCGCGGGCGGCCTGGGTGTCCGGGAACTGCGGCGCATCGCCAAACAGACCGGACTCGACGAGGCCCGGGTAGGGCTGCTCGTGGAGGTGCTGGCGGCGGCCCGGCTGCTGGACAAGGGAATTCCCGAACCTCCCCCGGACAACGACGCCGGTGAGGACTACTGGGCGCCCACCATCGCCTCGGACGGCTGGCTGGAGGGCCCGGCGCCGCGCCGATGGGCGGTGCTCGCCCACGCCTGGCTGGAGCTGGACCGATTCCCCTGGATGATCGGCCTGCGCGATGTGAACGACAAACCGCTGGCCGCCCTCTCGGCCGAACTGCGCACCGCACACGCCGTCCCCGATCGACGTGCGATTCTGGCGGTGACCGCGGAGTTCCCCCCGGGTACGGCGATCACGGCCGCCGATGTGGCGCGCGTGCTGAGTTGGCGAATGCCGCGGCGGCGCAGACATTTCCGCATCGAGGCGGTCGAGCGCACGCTGTCGGAGGCGGCGGCGCTGGGCGTCGTCGGCCGCGGCGCGCTGACCTCCGCGGGCCGGGCGCTGCTGCACGGTACCGTCGCCGACGCCGAGGCCGAAATGGACGCGGCACTGCCCGAACCGGTCGATCATGTACTCGTCCAAGCCGATCTGACCGTGGTCGCACCGGGACCGCTCGTGCCGGAACTGCGTGAGCGCATCGCCCTGGTCGCCGATATCGAATCCGCGGGCGCGGCCACCGTCTACCGCATCGGCGAAGGATCGGTGCGCCGCGCGCTCGACGCCGGCATGACCGCCGCCGAACTGCATCAGCTGTTCACCGCTCATTCGCGCACCCCGGTCCCGCAATCGCTGACGTACCTGATCGACGATGTGGCACGCCGGCACGGGCGCTTGCGTGCCGGGATGGCGCAATCGTTCGTGCGCAGTGAGGATCCGGCGCTGCTGGCCGAGGTGCTGGCCGCCCCCGTGGCAGCAGAGCTGGCGCTGCGGGCCGTCGCGCCGACGGTGGCGATCTCGCAGGCGCCGCTGGGCGAGGTGTTGGAGCGGCTGCGCGCGGCCGGTTTCAGCCCGGCCGGCGAGGATTCGTCGGGGGCGATCGTGGATCTGCGCCCGCGCGGGGCGCGGCTGTCCACCCGGCCGAACGAACGCCACGCCTGGCGGCCCACCCCGCCCAGTGCCGAACAGCTGCGGCTGCTGGTGGGCGAACTACGCGCCGGGGAGAAGGCCGCCCGCAGCCGGTCGGGGCAGCGCGTCCGCAGCGACGGCACCCGCACGAGTACCGCGGCCACGCTGGCGCTGCTGCAACTGGCGGTGCGGGTGCGCCGCCCGGTGCACATCGGCTACGTGGACGCCCAGGGCGTGGCCACTCAGCGCATCGTGGAACCGGTGCGGGTGGCCGGCGGTCAGCTGGATGCGACCGATCCGGACACCGGCGCGATCCGGCACTTCACCTTGCACCGGATCGCGTCGGTGGCCCTGGTCGAGTCGTGACCCGCGGCTGACAGCGGGCGCGCCTGGCGACCGCGGGCTCAACTCTTGGGGTTGGCCAGACAGAACGTGGTCTTGGGCTCCGAGAGCGTCAGGAAGGTCGAATTCGCGTCGCACAGGAATTCGTCGTTCTGACCGTCGACCCGCTTCACGACCTTGACCGTCGCCTCCGCCGAGTCGCATTCGGCGTAGGAGTATCCGGTCGTCTTGTCCTCGTGATAGCAGTTGCCCTGTTTGAGATTGGGCGCCAGACACAGGAACGCGGTGGTACCGCCGTTGAAGGTCTCCTCGTACGAGGAGTATTCGGTCCCGCAGTCCTGCTTCTTGTCGGAGGTCGATTTCACCGTGTAGACGGCCTTGGCCGAGGAGCAATCCACCGGCTCGGTCCTGGAATCTGCGGGCGATCCCTCCAGCACATTGATGCAGTCACCGACCTTCGCGCGGGCGGTATCGGATTTTGCCGCATCGGAAAACATCGAACAGCCGGTCACAGTCAGGGCGGCGACCGCCATGAGCGCCAGCACGAGACCCTTGATCGGTCTCGGTCCTGCGAACTTCACCTACGAAAACCTTTCTCGCCGAGCCGCTCACCTATGGCGAACGTGGTGGGGAGGATACCCGCCCGCCCTGCCGGGCGGGTCCTGCCTCACATGTGCAGCGAGTGCATGCCGTACAAACCCATCAGCGAATAGTTCACGATGCTGGGCAGCAGGTGGTTGAGTAGCAGGAGCCCGAAGGAATTC
Source organism: Nocardia sp. MDA0666 (assembly GCF_003023875.1). Lineage (NCBI taxonomy): Bacteria > Bacillati > Actinomycetota > Actinomycetes > Mycobacteriales > Nocardiaceae > Nocardia > Nocardia sp. MDA0666. Next base: position 330,662 of record NZ_PYHT01000003.1, on the reverse strand, counting down.
ACGATCCGATACACCTTTCGACAATCCGCGGGTGCAGCCGCACACGCGCGCTCTGTAGTCGATATCCTCGCCCGAATCGTTACGCTCTGCAGCATGAAGCTCGAGCAGACAACCGCAGAGCTCTATGCCCTCGACCCCGCCGAATTCGTGGCCGCTCGCGACGAAGCGGCCCGCACCGCGCGCGCTGACGGCGATAAACAGCTGGCCACGGCGATATCGCGGCTGCGGCGCCCGACCGTCGCGGCGTGGGCGGTGAATCTGCTGGCGCACAAGGCAACCCAGGAATTGGGGGCACTGCTGGATCTCGGCGAGGCGTTGCGCGAGGCGCAACGAACCCTGTCGGCCGACCGGATGCGCACCCTAGCCGACCAACGCCGCAAAGCGGTGAACGCGTTGACGGACAAGGCCGCTCGCCTCGCCTCCGATGCCGGGAAGAACCTCACCGAACCGGTGTTGCGCGCGGTCGCACAGACTCTCAATGCGGCACTCGCGGATCCGGAGGTCGCCGACCAGGCCCGTGCCGGCGTGCTGGCCGCCGCGGTCGACTACGCCGGTTTCGGCCCGGCCGGGCCCGCGTTGGCGGCCGTCCCCGACGAGGAGACAGAGGAACCTGCCGACACCGGCGCCGACGAGGCGGCCGCCGCCCGCGAAGCTCTGGAAGTGGCTCGTGCAGAACGAGATTCGGCAGCGGCAGACCTCGAGCGGCAACGCTCCGACGTGGCCGCCCTGGACGAGCGGATCACCGCGTTACGCGACGAACTCGCGCAGGCCGAGGAATCCCGCCGATTCGCCGCGGCGGGGGCCCAATCCGCCGAAGCGACGTTGCGACGAGCCGACGCGGACCTCGAGCAGGCGCAGCGGCGCGTAGACGAGCTGCGCTGAGAACCACGAAACGTGTTGCCGCCGAGAGCGTTCAGCCGCGCAGCGAACCCGGGTACAGGTACTGGTCCGGCGGCGGCGTGGTGGTATCGAGCCAGGCGGTGAAGAATCCGCTCAGATCCGTCGCGGTCTTCGTTTGGATGAAGCTGCGGAATTCCGGCATGGACGCGTTGCCGTAGGCATGTGAGCGCACGAATTGCGCCACGGCGGGAAAGAACACGTCGTCACCGAGTTCGTGGCGCAGGGCGTGCAGGAACAACGGCCCCCGGGAATATACCGTGGTGAATTCGTTTCCGGCCCCGGGATTTTGCAGCGGAATGTCCCAGTACCCCGGATTGTCGTGGGTTTTGGCGATGGTGCGGCGGTAGAGGGCGTCCACATCCTTGCCCTCTTTGCGCTCCGGCCACAGATAATCGGCGGTATAGCTGGCGAAGCATTCGTTCAGGCAGATATCCGACCAGTTCCGCACCGACATCGAATCGCCCCACCATTGATGAGTGTTCTCGTGGACGACGGTGTCGAGATCGGTCCACGGCGCGTAGATGGGCCGGGTCTGGGTCTCCAGCGAGAAATGCAGGTCGGTGTCGACGTAGATTCCGCCGCCGCTCTCGAAGGGATAGGGGCCGTAGAGGGATTCGAGAAAATCGAGCACCTCCGGCAGCCGCTGCTCGAGTGCCCGGCCCTTGTCCGCACCCGGCGCGAAGGCGCTGATCAGCGGAGTGCCGTTCGCGCGGCGCTGTTCGAGGAAATCGAAGTGGTCGATCGCGACGGTGGTGAGATAGCCGATCGACGGATGGCTCGAACTCCACTTCACCGTGCGCTTGTCTCCGGCGACGGTATCGCCGACCCGCAGGCCGTTCGACACCGCTTGCCACTCTTGCGGAATCGTCACCTGCAGATCGAAAGTCGCCTTGTCCGCCGGGGTGTCGTTGAGCGGGTACCAGGTGGTCGCCGAATGCGGTTCCCCGGCGGCGAAGGCGCCACCGCTCGGCGAGATGGTCCAGCCGGAATCGGGATCGTCGGATTCGGTGCCCGCGTAGTCGACCGTGACCGTGAACGGCAGCCCGGGCAGCACCGGCAGCGCCGGGGTGACGGTCAGTTCGTGTTCACCGCCGGTGGTGAAGCCCGCCGGCAGATTGTTCACCGACACCTTCGCCACCGCGGGTCCGGCGTAGTCGAGGTTGAACGCGCGCAGCGGCTGCGTCGACACCGCGTCGATCCGCGCCTTACCGGTGAGATGCCTGCTCGGCGGGTCGTAATCGATGGCGACGTCGTAGTGCTGCACGTCGTAGCCGCCGTTGCCGTCATCGGGGTAGTAGGGATCGCCGAGGCCGGGCGATCCGGTGAACGGATCGGCGGTGGGCTGCGCCTGCGCCGGCACCGGTTGCACCTGGGCGGGGAGCACCAGCGCCACCCCGCACAACGCTCCCGCCGTGAGACACCGTGCCCAGGCATGCGACTTCATCGACCCTCCACCCCTTTCGCGGCACGGCGTGCCGACCAACCGACGATGCTAGTCGGCCTCGCTGCGCGCGGGAGCCGCCACACGCGTCAACCGCGCAGTTCCTCGGGCAGCTGTTGCGGATCCAGCAGCAGCCGTTGCGAGTCGACCCGGCCCACCTTCTCGGCGAGGCCGAGGTTGTCGGCCAGCAACTTCCATTCCACATCGCTGATCGCGGCGCGGGCGCGCTCGATCACGCCGAGGTCGCGGGTGCCCCAGGCGATCGGCATAGCGCTCACCGGCTGGCGCAGATCGCCGACCGATCGCGGCGCGCGATCGGCTCGCACGGTCACCGCCGGCACCTGTTCGCCGGCGTCGGTGTCGTGTCCGGGCAGGGCTCGCACCACCCGGGTGATCAGCGCGTAGCGCGGCACGGCGCCGGGTTTGGCGAGGTTCACCAGCGCGAGCAGGGTGATCCCTTTCGGATGCTGCCCCGAGACGACGGCCGGAACCAGCTCGCCCTCGGCGTACAACTTCTCGATGCGTGAGCGGTACGGCGTCCACAGCGCGACGAACAGCGCGCTGATGGTCGCCAACGCGAAGGCCACCGCCAGCAGGAACGAGTACGGGTGATTCAGCCAGATCAGCCCGGCCGTGCCGAGGCCGAGCACGATGGCCGCGGTGAAGGCCAGTATCCGCAGCCGCCGGATATCGCGGACGACTTCGTTCACCGCCCGGGCATGTTCGCGGTCGACCGCGAATTCGAAGCGTCGCACGTCTCAAATCCTCACATCTGTCCGGCAGCGGTAACCCAGCGGCGCGCCCACCGCCGCCGATCGGCTGCGCCTACCCGATCGCCGGGCCCAGCAGGTCGTCCGCATCGGTGATGCGATAGGCATACCCCTGTTCGGCAAGGAAACGCTGGCGGTGGGCCGCATATTCGGCATCCAGCGTGTCACGTGCCACCACCGAGTAGAAGTGCGCCTGACCGCCGTCGGATTTCGGGCGCAGCAGCCGGCCCAGGCGCTGGGCCTCCTCCTGACGGGAACCGAAGGTGCCCGAAACCTGCACGGCCACGGACGCTTCCGGCAGGTCGATGGAGAAGTTCGCCACCTTGCTGACCACGAGAACCGGAATTTCGCCGTTGCGGAACGCGTCGAACAGCGCCTCGCGCTCCTTGGTGCGGGTCGAACCCTGGATGACCGGAGCGTCGAGATGTTCGCCGAGTTCGTCGAGCTGATCGAGATAGGCGCCGATCACCAGGCTGGGCGCGTCGCGGTGCCGGGCCAGGATGGATTCGACGACGGGGAGTTTGGTGCGCGCGGTGGAGCAGAGTTTGTAGCGCTCCTCGGGTTCGGCGGTGGCGTAGGCCATGCGTTCGGCTTCGGTGAGCGTGACCCGCACCTCGATGCACTCGGCCGGCGCGATCCAGCCCTGCGCCTCGATGTCCTTCCACGGCGCGTCGTAGCGTTTCGGGCCGATCAGCGAGAACACGTCGCCCTCGCGGCCGTCCTCGCGCACCAGCGTCGCGGTGAGCCCGAGCCGGCGCCGGGACTGCAGATCCGCGGTCATCCGGAACACCGGCGCGGGCAGCAGGTGGACCTCGTCGTAGATGACCAGGCCCCAGTCGCGGCTGTCGAACAGTTCCAGGTGTTTGTATTCGCCCTTGGTCTTGCGGGTGATCACCTGATAGGTGGCGATGGTGACCGGGCGGATCTCCTTGCGCTCGCCGGAGTACTCCCCGATCTCGTCCTCGGTCAGCGAGGTGCGTGCGAGCAGTTCCCGCTTCCACTGCCTGCCGGCCACGGTGTTGGTGACCAGGATCAGCGTCGTCGCCTGGGCCTTGGCCATCGCGGCGGCGCCGACCATCGTCTTGCCCGCGCCACAGGGCAGCACCACCACCCCGGATCCGCCGGCCCAGAACGAGTCGGCCGCCAGTTCCTGATAGTCGCGCAGATGCCATTCGTGGGTGCCGAAGTCCAGATCGATGCGATGGGCCTCGCCGTCGACGTACCCGGCGAGGTCCTCGGCCGGCCACCCGACCTTCAGCAGCATCTGTTTGATCCGACCACGCTCGGACGGGTGCACGACGACCGTGTCGTCGTCGATGCGGGCGCCGAGCATGGGCTGAATCTTCTTGTGCCGCAACACCTCTTCGAGCACCGCACGATCCAGGCTGACCAGCACCAGGCCGTGGGCGGGATGTTTGACCAGCTGCAACCGCCCGTAGCGGGCCATGGTCTCGACCACGTCGACCAGCAGCGGCTGCGGCACCGCATAGCGCGAATAGTTGACCAGCGCGTCGACGACCTGTTCGGCGTCGTGCCCGGCCGCCCGCGCGTTCCACAGCGCCAGCGGTGTCACCCGGTAGGTGTGCACGTGCTCGGGTGCGCGTTCGAGTTCGGCGAACGGCGCGATCGCCTGCCGGGCCGCATCGGCCTGCTCGTGGTCCACCTCGAGCAGCAGGGTTTTGTCGCTCTGCACGATGAGCGGTCCGTCCGTCACGGCACCTCCTCCAGATTCTCGGGTCGGCCCCCGCGCCCGGGGAATACGTCCCACATTGTTGCCGGACCCCCCGACAAACCTTCATCAACCCTACGCGAGCTGGGCAGATGTTCGCTGTGAGCGCACTCGCACCCGGACGCGGCTCAGTGCGCCGATCCGGGCCCGCGCAGGGGCGGCCAGTCGGTGGCCGGCTGCGCCGGGTCACCGGCCAGCCGCCCGGCGATCCAGGAATCCCTGCGCACGCCGCGCTGCACACCGGCCCCGCGCAGCAGACCTTCGTAATGGAAACCGGCCCGCCGCACCACCGCGGCGGAGGCAAGGTTGCCGACGAACGCCCGCCACTCGATGCGGCTCAGGCCGAGCCCGTCGGCGGCGAAACCGAAATCACAGACCAACCGGACGCTGCGGGTCATCAACCCGCGACCGCGCACCGCGTCGCTGAGCCAGAAGCCGATCTCGGCGGCGCCGGGCTGCGGGCCGGCCTCGAGGCCGACCATGCCGGCCACCGGCCCGTCCGCCGCCGTGCGCACGGCCCAGACCGGGCTGTGGGCGGCCCATCCGGGCGCGACGATATCGGTCAGGAATCCCACGGCGTCGGCCCGCCGATACGGCACCGGCACCGTCGTCCACTCCGGAATCGACGGCTGCCGGCAGCAGGCGACGATCGCGTCGATATCGGCCGCGGCCGGGCGCGACAACCACACCGTCTCGTCGGTCAGTACACAGTCCTCCACCGCTTCATGCTGGCACGCAACCCTGCGGTGGCCCAGCGGATTTCCGGCGACCGTAGAATCGGGCCAATGGTTGCCGCGTTGCTCGCCGATCTGTTCGAGTCCCATCGGGCGCATCTGCTGTCGGTGGGTTACCGGCTGACCGGCAGCGTGGCCGACGCCGAGGACGCGGTGCAGGAGAGCTGGCTGCGACTGGCCACCACCCATCAGTCCGAGATCGAGGACCTGCGCGCCTGGCTGACGACCGTGGTCAGCCGGATCTGCCTGGATCGGCTGCGCAGCGCCGCCGTCCGTCGGGAAAGCTATGTGGGGCAATGGCTTCCGGAGCCGATCGTCACCGGCGCGACCCCGTCGAATCTGCCGGATCCGCTGGAAACGGTGGTGCGCAAACAGGATTGCCGTTTCGCCGCGCTGGTGGTCCTCGACACGCTGACGCCGGCGCAGCGGGTGGCCTTCGTCCTGCACGACGGGTTCTCGGTGCCGTTCGACGAGATCGCCCAGCTGCTCGAGGTGACGCCGGAGGCGGCCCGCCAGCTCGCGGTCCGGGCCCGGAAAGCACTGACCGCGGCCCCGGAACCGGTGTCGGACACCGAACATCTCGCTGCCGTGCAGCGACTGCTCGAGGCGCTGTATTCCGGTGATGTGGACGCGGTCGTCGCGGCCCTGCATCCGGATTCGGTCTTCATCGGCGATACCGGTGGCACCGCGAAGACGGCCGCGCGGGCGATCGTCGGCGCGGACAAGATCGCGCGGTTCGTGCTGGGGCTCATCCGGATGTATCAGGTGGACCGGGCCGAGCTGTCGCCCACCGACTCCGATCGATTCGAATTCGTCGGCGTCAACGGGCAACTCGGGTTGCTACTGCACGAGCGCGCCCCGCGCAACGGCGCGCCGGGATCACCACCGCGCGTGGTCGGCTTCGCCGTCCGCGACGGATTGATCTGGGGCACTTACGATGTCGCCAATCCCGCGAAGCTCGGTGGCATTCGCCTGCCCCGGGATCCGGCGTAGCCGCCGGAACGCATCGAGCGTCCCGGCGGCTCGACTGCGGTATCGACGGACTACGGAGTGGACGAACCGGTCCACATGTCCGGGGTGCTCGAACCGAGTCCCCAGTTGCCCGTGGACGATCCGGTACCCCAGTTCGGCGTCGAGGAACCCCAGCCCCAATCGTTGCTGAAGATGTTGTGCAGGGTGTCGTTGATGTATCCGAGAACCGTTCCCGCCGCCGGATGCAGCAGAAGGTCGAGATAGGAGGCCATACACCGCCCCTTTCGAACCACCACCGAAGTGGTTGTGAGATAGAACACGGGGAGGCTAGCTGCCACCGGGAAACCGCACAACCACACAGGTCAAACGACCGAATGAAATGTGAAACATAGCCTTTCGCTATCGCACCGCAACCGTAGCGAACGGACGGCAAGCATCGGCCCGGTCCCCGGCCCGGGGTGCGCGCCGCGGCCACGGCGGCGATATCGCTACGTTGGGACCATGTCAGCCATCCCCACCGTCGCCCGCCTGCGCCCGTTCCGCGCCACGATCTTCGCGGAGATGACCGAACTGGCCGTGCGCCACGACGCGGTCAACCTCGGTCAGGGATTCCCCGATACGGACGGCCCGGCCGCGATGCTGGAGGTGGCCCGCACCGCCATCGCCGACGGGCTGAATCAGTACCCGCCGGGGCGCGGCATGCCGGTTCTGCGCCGGGCGATCGCGGCGGACCGGAAACGCCGCTACGGCGTGGACTACGACGTCGACTCGCAGGTGGTGGTCACCGTCGGCGCCACGGAGGCGATCGCTGCGGCGGTGCTCGGCCTGGTGGAGGCCGACGAGGAAGTGGTGCTGATCGAGCCGTACTACGACTCCTACGCCGCGGTGGTCGCCCTGGCCGGCGCCACCCGCCGCACCGCGCGGCTGGTGCCCGACGGCAACGGATTCGTCCTCGACCTGGACAGCCTGCGCGCGGCGATCACCCCGAAAACTCGTATGCTGCTGCTGAATTCGCCGCACAACCCCACCGGGGCGATCCTGTCCCGCGCCGACCTCGAGGCGATCGCGGAGCTGGCCCGCGAGCACGATCTGATCGTGGTCTCCGACGAGGTGTACGAACATCTCGTCTACGACGGCAACACCCATATCAGCATCTCGACGCTGCCCGGCATGTTCGAGCGCACCGTCGTGATCTCCAGTGCCGCGAAGACTTTCAGCGTCACCGGCTGGAAGATCGGCTGGGCGTGCGGTCCGGCACCGCTGATCGACGGATTGCTGGCCGCCAAGCAGTTCATGAGCTTCGTCGGCGGCGGGCCGTTCCAACCGGCGGTCGCCTACGCCCTCGAGAACGAGCAGCAGTGGGTCGCCGATCTTCGCGACAGCCTGTCCGACAAGCGCATTCGCCTGTCGGAGGCGTTGGCCGACGCCGGATTCCTGGTCAAGCGCAGCGATGCGACGTACTTCGTGTGCGCCGATATCAGCCCGCTGAGCTCCGCCGACGCGCTGGTCTTCTGCCGGGAGCTGCCACAGCGGCTCGGCGTCGTCGCGGTCCCCATCGAAGTCTTCGCCGACGACCGCGACTCGTGGAATCGCTTGGTGCGCTTCGCGTTCTGCAAGCGGGACGACACACTCGACGAGGCGGTCCGCCGTCTGCACGCGGCCCACGTGTGACCGCGCGGTCACCAACGCCGCGAGCCGCGACCGAAGGTGACCGCTACCGTGTCTCAGCCGCGGCGCCGGGCCACCGCGTCGGCGAGGCGGTCCAGCTGCGCCGCCGTGGTCTCCCAGTCCAGGCAGGCGTCGGTGATGGACTGGCCGTAGGTCAGATCGTCGGCGTGGCCGAGGGTGAGGTCCTGGCGGCCGGCGACCAGGAAGCTCTCCATCATCACGCCCACCACCGCGCGGTCGCCGGCGGCGATGCGCTCGGCGATATCGGTGACCACGTCGACCTGCTTGTTGTGGTCCTTGTTGCTGTTGCCGTGGCTGGCGTCGACGACAACCCGCTGGGGCAGCCCCGACTTCTCCAGGCGCAGGCAGGCCTCGGCGACGGAGGCGGCGTCGTAGTTCGTGCCGGCGCTACCGCCGCGCAAGATCACGTGGCAGTCCGGGTTGCCGCTGGTGCGGATGAGCGCCGAGCGGCCGTCGAGATCGGTGCCGGGGAAGACGTGGCTGGCGCCGGCCGCCCGCACCCCGTCCACGGCCACCTGCACATCGCCGTCGGTGCCGTTCTTGATCCCGACCGGCATCGACAGCGCGCTGGACAGCTGCCGGTGCACCTGGCTGGCCGCGGTGCGCGCGCCGATCGCGCCGTAGGACACCAGATCCGCGATGTACTGCGGGGTGATCGGATCGAGGAATTCGCAGGCCACGGGCAGGCCGAGACCCGTGATGTCGACCAGGAGCCGCCGCCCCAGTCCTAGACCGGTGTTGACGTCGAACGAACCGTCCAGATGCGGATCGTTGATCAGGCCCTTCCACCCGAGCGTGGTGCGCGGCTTCTCGAAGTAGACGCGCATCACGATGTGCAGCCGGTCGGAGAGTTCGGCGCTCTTGGCGGCCAGGCGGCGCGCGTAGTCGAGGGCAGCCTCGGGGTCGTGCACCGAACACGGGCCGACGACGACCATCAGGCGGTCGTCGGCGCCTGCGAGGACGTCGACGGTGGTCGCGCGACCGGCCCGCACGGTGTCGGCGAGCGCATCGTCGATCGGATGCTCGCGGCGAACCTCGGCGGGCGAGAGTAGCGGGCTGATACTCAGCGTGCGCTGATCGTCGAGGTCACTGTGTGAGGCATCGACATCGGCTGCGGTGGTCATGATGGGTTCCTTTTCTCAGGCCGACCCACCGAGCGAAATCCCGTGGAGCCGGTCTGCAGTCCGGCTCGGGGTGGGAGAAGGTCAGCGCGGGTCACCGACCGACCCACCCGGGGCCGGCTTGGTAAACCAGAAATACGCGCGCTGCACGAGGGCGACTGTACCAGGGGCGCGGCACGGGTGGGTCCGGTCGGGTGGGCGGACGTGGCGGCCCCCACAGCCACCGAGGATGCGACGGGGCCCGGCCGGGATTCGACGATCCTGTGCCGGGCCCGAATTCGCGTACGGCGGTCAGAACATGCCGGGCTCGTAGGTGCCGGCCGGGGTGCCGGCGATGACGTTGAGCCGGTTGTAGGCGTTGATCAGCGCGATGAGCGAGATCAGGGCGCCGATCTGCTCGTCGTCGTAGTGCTTGCGCACCTGCTCCCAGGTCTCCTCGCTGATGCCGCGGTGGACATCGGCGATGCGGGTGCCTTCCTCGGTCAGCGCGAGCGCGGCCCGCTCGGCCTCGGTGAAGACGATCGCCTCGCGCCACGCGGCGACCAGGTTGAGCCGCACCGAGGTCTCGCCGGCGGCGGCCGCGTCCTTGGAGTGCATATCGGTGCAGAAGCCGCACCCGTTGATCTGGCTGGCGCGCAGCTTGACCAACTCCTGGGTGGCCTTGGGCAGCGGCGAGTTGTCCACGACCTGGCCGGCGTTACCGATCCGCTTGACGAACTTGGCGGCGATCTCGTTGTTGAACAGAGCGAAACGGGGTTCCATGACCATCCTCCTGTGGAAAGTGAGCCGCGCTGCGCGGCGTCGCTACACAGAGATGACGGAACGGCACCCACGGGGTGTGACATCGCCGGAAGTGATGCCGGTCACACAGAATTGGTTCGGCTCAGCGCCGGGCGAAGGAGTAGGTGACGTCGGTGAGCTGTTCGGACAGGTCCCAGAGGCGGCGGGCGGCGACCTCGTCGCGGGAGGCGGCCGAGGAACCGCAGCGCTCGGGGTAGCCGCGCAGGCCGCCGAGGCGGGTCGGGCCGTAGAACGCGCCGGGTTCGACCTTCGCGGTGGCGGCGTAAAGGCTTGGCAGTGCGCCCATTTCGGCCGACTGGGCGAGAATCCGGTTGCCCAGAGCCATGATCGCGTCGAGGAACGACTCGGTGTGCGACTGCAGTTCGGTGCTGGCGTAGCCGGGGTGGGCCGCCACCGAGACCTTCGGCGAACCGGCCGCGGTGAGGCGGCGCTGAAGTTCGTAGGCGAACATCAGATTCGCCAGTTTCGACTGCCCGTACGCGCGCCAGCGCTCGTAGCGCCGGTGCTGATAGTTCGGATCGGCGAGGTCGAGGCGGCCGATCATGTGGGCGCCGCTGGATACCGTGACGACGCGGTCGGAGATCTTGTCGAGCAACAGCCCGGTCAGCGCGAAATGGCCGAGATGGTTGGTCCCGAACTGCATTTCGAAGCCGTCGGCGGTGCGGCGCAGCGGCAGGGCCATCACGCCGGCGTTGTTGATCAGCACGTCGGCGCCCTCGCTCGTGCGCGCGAATTCGCGGATCGAGGACAGGTCGGCCAGGTCGAGCCGGCGCACCTGCACCCGTTCGCCGATGGTGTCGGCGACCGCGCGGGCCTTCACCTCGTCGCGGCAGGCCATGATCACCTGCGCACCGGCCTGCGCCAACGCCCTGGTGGTGGCCGCGCCCAGCCCACTGTTCGCGCCGGTCACGATGATCGTGCGCCCACTCTGGTCCGGAATATCGGAGATGTTCCAACCGCTCACCCGCACGAGTCTAGGCGGGCACGGGCCGGTGCGCGCTGTTGTCGCGGAGCCGGGCCGCGGCGTTTCGGACCACCCCGGACGCGACACCACCACTTCTAATATAGGGTTGCCTAACCTATCTAAGGCAGCTTCGATCTGCGCAGCTCGACCCGTGAGGCGATACCCGTGACTTCGATATCCCCCGCCCAGCAGGACCTGCTCGACGGTTTCGTACCGTTTCCGGCCGAACTCGCCGAGCGCTACCGAGCCGCAGGCTACTGGCGCGGCGAACCGCTGGGCGACCTGCTGCGCGACGCCGCCCGCACCGGGCCTGGGCGTCCCGCCCTGCACACCGACGCCGGACCGATCGACTATGCCGAACTCGATCGCCGCGCCGACCGCACGGCTTACGGGTTGCTCGCCTCCGGACTCGAACCCGGCGACCGCGTCGTGGTCCAACTGCCCAACGTGATCGAATTCGTGGAGGTGCTGTTCGGGCTGCTGCGCGCCGGAATCGTGCCGGTGCTGGCCCTGCCGGCCCATCGGCAGGCCGAGATCGAACATCTGACCCGGCTCTCGGGTGCCACCGGCTACATCGTGGCCGACAAGGTCGGCGACTTCGACTACCGCGAACTGGCGGCCGCGGTGGCCGAGCGGGTGCCGTCGCTGCGCACGATCTTCGCCCTCGGTGATCCCGGCGCTTACGTCGATCTGAGAACGATTGCGCGCGACGGTGATTCGCTGCCGGATGTCGACGCGTCCGGTATCGCGGTGATGCTCGTTTCCGGCGGCACCACCGGCCTGCCGAAACTCATCGCCCGCACCCACGACGACTACCACTACAACGCCCGCGCCAGCGCCGAGGTCTGCGCGCTGACCGCCGACGACGTGTACATGGCGACGCTGCCGGCCGCGCACAACTTCCCGCTGTCGTGCCCGGGCATTCTGGGCACGGTCGCGGCCGGCGCGTCGATCGTCATGCTGGCCGACCCGAGTCCGGAGAACGCGTTCGCGACCATCGAACGCCACGGCGTCACCGTGACGGCGGTGGTACCGCCGCTGGCTCAATTATGGTGTGCGGCAGTGGAATGGGAGGAGGCCGACCTGTCCAGCCTGCGGCTGCTGCAGGTCGGCGGCGCGAAATTGGCCGAGGTCAATGCCCGCGAGGTGACTCCGGCGCTGGGCGCGACACTGCAGCAGGTGTTCGGCATGGCCGAGGGCCTGATCAACTACACCCGCCTCGACGATTCCGAGGAAACGATCGCGGTCTCCCAAGGGCGCCCGCTCTCCCCCGCCGACGAGATCCGCGTGGTCGATGGCGAAGGCAACGACGTCGCACCCGGCGAGGAGGGTGAACTCCTCACCCGCGGCCCCTACACCATCCGCGGCTATTACCGTGCCCCGGAACACAATTCCCGCGCCATCACCCCCGACGGCTACTACCGCAGCGGCGATCTGGTCCGGCAACTGCCGAGCGGGCACCTGATCGTCTCCGGCCGGATCAAGGATGTGATCAACCGCGGCGGCGAGAACATCTCCTGCGACGAACTCGAGGAACACCTGCTGGCCCACCCCGCGGTCCGTCATGCGGCCGCGGTCGGCCTGCCGGACGCGGCCCTCGGCGAAAAGGTCTGTGCCGTACTGGTGATCGACGGCGAGATGCCGAGCCTGGTCGAGGTCAAGGAGTTCCTCACCGCACGTGGCCTGGCGACCTACAAACTGCCCGACATCCTCGAGCAGGCCGACGCGCTGCCGTTCACGGCCGTCGGCAAGATCGACAAGAAGATCCTGCGGGCCCGGTACGAATCGGGTATCGCGACCGCGATCGGCTGACCGTTGCGTCGTTCGACAACCGGCTTCGCGGCCCGACATCTGGGCCAGGACCCGGCCGGGCGCACCGCCGGCCTCCTCGCGGGGCGGTACAGCAGAGCCCGGCAGGACACTTCCCGCCGGGCTCTGTCCCGCTCACGCATCGACGACGGCTTGCACCACGTAAGGCGCTACGCTGCCCAGCTTTTCGCAGGTCTCGGTGAATTCGCGCTCCGGGCGCGACTGCGAGACGATGCCGGCCCCGGCGCGCAGCCAGGCGCCCTCCGTGGTCTGGTAGATCGCCCGCAGCACCAGCGTGGCCTCCAGCGCACCGCCGGCCGAAACGGTCACCACCGCACCGGAATACAGGCCGCGGGCGTCGTGGTCGAGGCGGAAGACCGCGTCCACGCCGGTGCGCTTGGGGATGCCGGAGGCGGTCACCGAGGGGAACAGCATTTCCAGCGCATCCCAGGCACTCTTGTCCTCGGCGAGGGTGCCGCGCACGGTGGAGGCCAGATGTTGCACGCTGCCGCGTTCACGCACCGCCATGAAATCGGAGACGGCGGTGCTGCCCGGCTCGGCCACCGCGGCGATCTCGCCGAACGAGGTCTGCACCGAGATGGCGTGCTCGACGATTTCCTTCGGATCACCGACCAGCTCGTCGCGGGCGGCGGCGTCGGCCGTCTCGCCACGGCCGAAGGCGCGGGTACCGGCCAGCGGTTCGGTGGTCACCACCCGGTGCCGGTCGACCGAGGCCACCAGTTCGGGGCTGAATCCGGCCGCCTCCAGGCCGCCCAGCCGCAACAGGAACGAGCGGGCGGGCGTGTTGTTGGCGCGCCCGAGCCGATAGGTCTGCGGAACGTCCACGGGGAAGGGCAGATCCACCTTCCGCGACAGGATCACCTTCTGATACCGCCCGGCCCGGATCTCGTCTACCGCCTCGGCGACCCGGCCGCGGTAGTCCGTGGGGTCGATGGTGACATCCACCGGCCGCGGTGGGGCCGGAGGTTGCGCACTCGCCTGTGCGATCAGTTCGTGAATCTCCGCGGTCTCGCGGGGCGTCGCACCGGACACCCGCACACCGGAGGTGTCGATGCGCACCTCGATGCGCGGAATCATCAGATGCGCCAGGGCGGTTCGGGCCGGTACGTGCGCGTCGGCGCCCAGCGCCCAGGCGCAGAATTCGAATCCGATCCAGCCGTAGGCGTTGCGCCCCTGCAGCGGGAGCGCGGCCAGCGCCGCGTCGATCACCGCGGCCGGACGCCCCTGCCACGGCTCGACGGTGGCCCGGCCCTCCCACTCGACACGCAGTTCGCCGGAATCCAATTCGATGCTGCCGATCGGATCGGCGGCGAACACCCAGCCGTCAGGACCCTCGTACCCGACGTACTCGCCGAAGCGGTCGGCCGCGGCGAGCGCCGCCATGGCGTCGGCGGGTGCGATCGCCGACGCCGTGCCCGTCACCTCCGTCCCCGGTGCCAGCTGCCCCGTCGCCCCCGGACCGTCCCCGTAACCGTTTCGCACCCGCTCGTCCGTGGTCGACACCGTTCCTCCAAGGTTATGCTTACCTAACTACAAGAGGTGAGGTTAGCATTACCTGCCCTTTTCGGTGTTGTGCCGGAGCACACATCGGACTCGCTTTGCGAGCGTCATGGTCAACTTCCTGCGCGAATCCGCTTCCGCGAGCTTGAATGGTGGAGCGCCGTCGAGGAGGGGCCCGCCATGATCGATCACGCCGCCGGCAATCCGGCTCCGAGTACCGCGAAGGATCTGCCACGCTCGGCGGTCGCCCTGGTCGACGCGGTGTCGCCGGTGGAACGCGAGCTGATCGGCGGGTGGCTCGCCGAGGGCGGGATCGCCGCCGAACTCGGCATCGACGCGCCCGTCACGCAGATCGACCTGGACGCCACCGCCATTGCCGCCCGGCTCGTCGGCCGCCGCGACGACCCGATCGTGATCCCGATCCGGGTGCTGTGGCTGCCGCCGGAACGAGACGGCGTGCGGCGCACCACCTTCGCCGATCTGGCGCTGCTGAGCAATCCGCGCCGGCCACACCGGCTGCTGCAGCGCCGGCTGGTGAACAAGGCGCCCGACCGGCATCTCATCCTCACCGGACAGCCCGCGCGGCTCAGCGATCTGCGCGCGAACAACCCCGGGGCGGCGGAGAGTTCGGAACCGTTCGCGCGGGCGATCGTCCGCGCGGGCACGGTGGCGCTCGAACGCGCCGAACGATCGGTGATCGGCGACCGCTACAAGGTCCCCCGGATGGTGGTCGAGGAGATTCTCGACTCTCCCGACTTCCTGCGCCGGCTCGACGCCATCGCCACCGAAACCGGCACCGAACCCAGGGAGGTGTATCGGCGGGCCGAGAAGGCGCTGCGGGAACTCGTGGCCGCGCAGAGCCGGCTGATCTCGGATCTGTTCACCCAGGCGATGCGGCCGGTGCACGCCTCGGCCTGGAAGATCGACTGCGACCGGTCCGGGCTGGCCGCGCTGCGGCGGCTCAATCGCAACTACCCGCTGGTGTTCCTGCCCTCACACCGCTCCTACGTGGACGCCTTCGTCCTCGGTGACGCGTTGGCGCGCAACGACTTTCCACCCAATCACGTGATCGGCGGCGCCAATCTCAGCTTCTGGCCGATGGGGCCGGTCGCGCGCCGCACCGGCACCGTCTTCATTCGCCGCAGCTTCGGCGACGACGAGATCTACAAGGCCGTGGTCGAGGAGTACTTCGCCTATCTGCTCGCCAAACGCTTCAATCTGGAGTGGTATTTCGAGGGTGGGCGCACCCGCACCGGGAAGTTGCGGCCGCCCCGGTTCGGACTGCTGAACTATCTGGCCTCGGCCATCCGTGCGCGGCGCATCGACGATGTGATGCTGGTGCCGGTGTCGATCACCTACGAGCGGCTCAACGAACTCGGATCCATTGCCACCGAACAGGTCGGCGGTGCCAAGAAACCCGAGGGGCTGACCTGGCTGGCCCGCTACATCCGCAGCCAGCAGCATTCCGCCGGGCGGGTCTACGTCCGCTTCGGCGCCCCGCTGTCGGCGCGCGACCGGCTGGCCGCGCACGGTGATCCGATGCAGCCGATCGCGGAACCGCTGGCCCCGGACGGCGAGGAAGTGGCCGACCGGCAGCGCAAAGCCGTGCAGCGCTTGGCCTTCGAGGTGGCGGTCGGCATCAACGCGGTCACGCCGGTCACGGTCAACGCGCTGGTGACGCTGGCCCTGCTCGGTGTGCACGAGCGCGCGCTCACCCTCGGTGAGGTGCGCCAGACGTTGGAGCCGGTCCGCGGATACATCGAACGCCGCGCGCTGCCGACCGGCGAGCTGGATACGCTGCGCGACGACCAGGGGCTGGCGGTGGTCCTGGAACAGCTCTCGCTGGCCAAGGTGGTGACGGTGTACCGAGGCGGGCTGGAACCGGTGTATTCGATCGAGGCCGGCGCCCATCTGGAGGCGGCGTTCTATCGCAACAGCGCCGTGCACTGGTTCGTGAACCGGGCGATTCTGGAATTGGCGATTCTGGAGGTGGCTGACGAACAGGCTGGCGCCGCACCCGGCATAGAGGTCATCTGGGGTGCCGCCTACCGGCTGCGCGATCTGCTCAAATTCGAGTTCTTCTTCCCTGACCGGGTCGAATTCGCCGCCGCGATGAGCGCGGAATTGCTTCTGCTGGACCGCAATTGGGAGCAGCGCGGCAGCGCCGCGGAATTGGTGTGCGCGCTGGCCGATTCGGGTTTCATCATGGCGCACCGTGTCGTGCGCTCGTTCTTCGATGCCCAGCTCGTGGTGGCCGAGCGCCTGGCCGCCGCCGACCCGGCCGCACCGCTGGACCGCAAACAGTTCATCGACGAATGCCTGGCCGTCGGACGCCAGATGCTGCTGCAGCAACGGCTGCACAGCACCGAGTCGGTATCGTCCGAATTGTTCTCCAGCGCAGTAAAACTCGCCGAAAACTACGGCCTGCTCGACCTCGGCACCCCGGATCTCGCGCAGCGTCGACGTGAGTTCGCCGACGAACTGCGCACCATCGGCATCCGCATCTCCCGCGCGGCTGCCCTCGACCCGTCCAATCGCGCACCGCAGGGGACAGTGTGAACCTTTCCGAAGCGATTTCCGCCATCCGGACCGGGCCACAGGGCCCGCGGGTGGCGGCCGTCTTCGACTTCGGCGGAACGGTGGTCGCGGGCTTCGCGCCCGCCGCCGCACCGCTGCGCCTGCTGCGCGGACGCGACTCGCGCCGAGCGCTGACCGACACGCTGCTGTACAGCATTCGCGGTTCACGGACCGAGGGCGAGTACGAGCGCTTCCTGCAGCGCGTCGCCCGGGTGTGGGCGGGCCGTTCCGAGCAGGAGCTGACCGAACTCGGCGAACAGCTGTTCCGCAGCACCGTACACGGGCACGTGTATCCCGAAGCGTGGCACCTGATCCGGGAGCACGAGGCGGCCGGGCACACGGTGGTGATCGTCACCAGCCTCACCCGTTTCCAGGTGCTGCCCGCCGCCCGGGAGCTCGGCGTGGACCATGTGCTCTACACCGCGATGGCCACCTCCGACGGTGTGCTCACCGGCTTCACCGAGGGAAAACCGCTGTGGCGCACCGAGAAGGCCGCGGCGGTGCGCCGCTTCGCCGCCGAACACGATATCGATCCCGGTGACAGTTACGCCTATGCCGATGCGGCCCCGGACGTTCCGCTACTGGAAACGGTCGGCCATCCGGTCGCGGTGAATCCGGGACCGCGGATGTCGATGACCGCCGGTGAACGCGACTGGCCGACCCTGACCTTCAAACCGCGGGATCCGGCGGGCGTCACCGACTTCGCCCGTACCGCAGTAGGTTTCACCGGATTGCTGAGCGGCGCCGCCTTCGGGGTCGCCTCTCGCGCGGCCACCCGCCGCCACCGCGCGATGGCCGACGCCATGATCGCCACCGCCGCCGACGCCACCCTGCGCACCACCGGCGTGCGGGTGCGGGTGGTGGGCGCCGAGCACGCCCGGCAGCCGCGTCCCGCGGTCTTCCTGTTCAATCACCAGAGCCAGTTCGACATGGTGGTGCTGGCCGCGGTGCTGCGCTCGGGATTCACCGCGGTGGTGAAGAAGGAGGTCACCACCAACCCGGTCTTCGGCCCGCTGTTGCGGTTCGCCGAGGCGACCTTCATCGATCGCTCCGACACCACCGGCGCGAAAGCGGCGCTGGAACCGGTCGTCGACACCCTGCGTGGCGGACTCTCGCTCGTGGTGGCACCGGAGGGCACGCGCTCGATGACGCCGCGGATCGGCCCCTTCAAGAAGGGCGCCTTCCACATCGCGATCGAGGCCGGAGTGCCGATCATTCCGCTCGTCATCCGCAACGCGGGCGAAATCGCCTGGCGGAATTCGGCGATCGTGCGCAAGGGCACGGTGGACGTGGCGGTGCTGGCACCGATCGATGTGAGCGGCTGGGATCCGCAGGACATGGACGCCGACATCGCGCGCGTGCGGCAGCTGTTCGTCGATACGCTGCTGGACTGGCCGGTCGACGCGGCGGTGGAAGCGGTGCCCTGAACCTCGGACGGCCCAGCCTCCCGACCCCTGGCCTCCGACGCCTCAGCCGTCAGACGCGGCGGCCGAACAGCAGCTTCCACGGCATCAGTGCCGATTCCAGCTGCACCTTGAGGCTCATCTTCGACGCGCCCTTGGTGCGCTCCTCGAAGCGGATCGGCACCTCGGCGATCGAGATGCCCTGCTTGATCGTGCGGTAGTTCATCTCTACCTGGAACGAGTAGCCGTTGCTGTGGATGGAGGCCACATCGATGGCGCGCAGCGTGTCCGCCTTCCACGCCTTGAACCCCGCGGTCGCGTCCTTGACGCCGAGCCGCAGGATCGCGTTGACGTAGAAGTTCGCCCACGCCGACAGCGCCTTGCGGTACCACTTCCACTCCGCCGCGGTGGAGCCGCCCTCGACGTAGCGCGATCCCAGGACCACACCGGCATCGGAGGTCTCGAGCTTCTCCAGCATGGCCGGAATCACCTCGGCCGGGTGGGAGAGGTCGGCGTCCATCTGGATGACCACGTCGGCGCCCTGGTCGAGGGCCGCGGTGATGCCGGCGATGTAGGCGCGGCCGAGGCCGTCCTTCTCGGTGCGGTGCAGCACGCCCACCACCGACGGCAGTTCGGCGGCCAGTTTGTCGGCGACCTCGCCGGTGCCGTCCGGGGAGTTGTCGTCGACGACGAGAACATGCAGATCGGCGACCGGTAGTGCGGTCAGCCGCTCCACCGCCACCGGCAGGTTCTCCCGCTCGTTGTAGGTCGGCACCACCACGGTCACCTTCACAAGTCGCCCTCCACTCGATTCGACCTGACTGCGCGCGCCCGGATCAGGGCACGACGTGCTCTGGAGAACCGTAGCCCACCCACCTGAGAGGGCACGAGCGGCTCAGTCTCTCCCGTCGCGGGCATCCTCGCGCGCATTGCGCTCGCGCACGATCTCGAGCGCCCGCTCGGCGGTGGCGCGATCCGGATACGGCCCCATCCGATCGGCGAACCAGCACCGCTTGCCCTGTTCGGCGCGGTGATGTTTGAGGCAGTAGTACCACTGATCGTCGGAATCGCCCATGCCGATCATCGTCGCATCCGGGGCCCGGCCTGTCAGGTAACCGGCGAATCCGCACGTCGGACTGCCTCGGCCGGGACCGGACGGCGGCTGTGGCCCTTGACACACCCGCACAGTGAATGTACGTTCATTCACAAGAAATGCCAGTTCACTCATCGCGGCGGTGATCCGCTCGCCGACTCGTCGGAGCAGAAGGAAGCGCAATGGATTTCTCGACCTACTCGCAGCTCACGTTCAAACGCCTGGACGACGGCATCCTGCTGATCACCATCGATCGGCCGGAGAAATACAACGCCGCCGACGAGCAGATGCACGCCGAGCTGGCCCGGGTCTGGACGGATGTCTCCGCCGATCCCGAAACCCGGGTCGCGGTGATCACCGGCGCCGGGAAGGCGTTCTCCGCGGGCGGTGACCTGGCGATGGTCGAGCGCATGGCCGGCAACCACGAGCGGGTGGCGAACATGCTGCAGGAGATGAGCGACCTGGTCTACAACATGATCAATTGCGAGAAGCCGGTCGTCGCCGCGATCAACGGTGTCGCGGTCGGCGCGGGGCTCGTGGTGGCCCTGCTCTCGGATATCTCGATCTGTGCCGAGGACGCCAAGCTCGGCGACGGGCATGTGAAGCTCGGCGTGGCCGCCGGCGATCACGCGGCGATCCTCTGGCCGCTGCTGTCCGGTATGGCCAAGGCCAAGTACTACCTGCTGACCGGGGAGATGGTCGTCGGCGCCGAGGCCGAACGCATCGGCATGGTCACCAGCGCGGTGCCGCGCGACCGGGTGCTCGACGACGCCCTGGCGGTCGCGAACAAACTGGCGGGCGGTTCCCAGCTGGCCATCCGGTGGACGAAGAAGGCGCTCAACAACTGGCTCAAGCAGGCCGGTCCGATCTTCGACCAGTCCGCCGCCTACGAAATGCTCTGCTTCATGGGCCCGGATGTCACCGAGGGCTATACCGCTCTGCGCGAGAAGCGCGCCCCCAACTTCCCCTCCGCCCGCGCGGTCACCGGTAACTGAGGAGCCGAATACGATGAGCGACAACACCATCGCGGTAGTCACCGGAGCCGGATCGGGCATCGGCCGGGCGATCACCCTGGCCCTGGCCGCCCGCGGCGATCGGGTCGTGGCCGCCGATCTGGACCTCGACGCCGCCAAGCGCACCGCCGAACAGCAGTCCGACCGCATCGTCGCGATGAAGGTCGACGTCGCCGATGCCGCCCAGGTGCAGGTCCTGCGTGATCAGGTGCACGCCGAGGTCGGGATGCCGAACATCCTGGTCAACGCCGCCGGCTGGGATCGCACCGACAAATTCCTCAATGCCACACCGGAATTCGCGCAGAAGGTGGTCGCGATCAATTATCTGGGCCCCGTGCACATGTGCAGCGCGTTCCTGCCGGGCATGGTGGAGGCCGGCGGCGGGCGGGTGGTCAACCTGGCCAGCGACGCCGGACGCGTGGGCAGCTCGGGCGAAACCATCTACGCCGGTGCCAAAGGCGGCGTGATCGCCCTGACCAAATCGCTGGCGCGCGAGATGGCCCGCTATTCGATCACCGTGAACTGCGTCTGCCCCGGACCGACCGACACCCCGCTGTTCCAGGCCCAGGACGAGAAGTTGAAAGAGGCTCTGATCAAGGCGATTCCGTTCCGCCGCCTCGCCCGGCCGGAGGAGGTCGCCGCCCCGGCCCTGTTCTTCGCCTCCCCCGACGCCTCGTTCATCACCGGTCAGGTGCTCAGCGTCAGCGGCGGACTCACCATGGCCGGCTGAGCGCCGAGCCGACTTCGGAGGACCAGATGTACGACGCCCACGCCTACCGGCAGTACTTCGAACACGATTTCACCTATCTGAACGGTTTCCGGCGCAACGTCCACCGCTACGCCCACCACCCGGCGATCGAGGATCCGGCGACCGGCACCACCGTCACCTACGCCGAGTTGGGCGAGCGGGTCGACCGGTTGGCCACCGGCCTCGCCGACGCCGGTGTCGAGCCGGGTGATGTCGTGGCATATCAGCTTTTCAACGGCGTCGAGTTCGCCGAGTTGTATCTGGCGACGCAGGCCGCCGGTGCCGTCGGCTCGCCGATGAACTTCCGGCTCGCCGCCGGTGAGACGTCCTACATCCTCGCGTCTAACCGTCCCCGCGTCTTCGTCTACGACACCTATCTCACGCCGATGGTGCGAGAAGCGCTGGAGCGCAGCGCGTTCCGTCCCGAACTGCTGGTGGCTTCGGGTCCGGGCGAGCCGCTACCGGGCGCGGTCCGCTTCGACGAGTTGTCCGCGGCGACGGCGCGGCCACTCGACGCGCAGCGCACGGTGTGGGACGAGACCACCCGCCTCTACACCTCCGGCACCACCGGGATGCCGAAGGGCGTACCGCTCAACAGTCTGGTGGAGATCTTCAGCGCACACGACGTCGTCATGCATTTCCCGCTGTCACCCGAGGACAAGACGCTGAACATGACCCCGTGGTTCCACCGCGGCGGATTGTATTGCGCCGGACCGAATCCCACGTTCTACCTGGGCTCGTCCCTGGTGCCGATGCGCGCCTTCGACGCCGGCACCACCCTGGACCACGTGCAGCGCTACGGCCTGACCTTCCTGATCGGCGCGCCGACCAATCTGGCCATGCTCGCCCACGCGCAGGAGGCTCGGCGCCGCGATCTGTCGAGCCTGCGCGGCATCGTCACGATGGGCGCTCCGCTGGAACGCGAGGCGGCGCTGCGGTATCAGAAGGTGTTGAATCCCAACATCTTCAACGGATACGGCAGTACCGAGGGTTTCTGGAACACCTTCCTGCGGCCGACCGATCTGCCGGCCATGGCCGGGACCGCCGGGCGCGCGTGCATCGATGACGACGTGGCGGTGGTGCGGGTCCTCGACGACCGGCTGGCCGAGCCGGAGGAGACCGTCGCCAAGGACGGCACGGAGGTGGGCGAGGTCATCGTCCGCTCTCCGAAGGGCTCGGGCGCCTACGTCGACTCGCCCGAACAGGAGGCCCGCAAGTTCCACCGCGGCTGGTTGTATATCGGTGACCTCGCCACCTGGGACGAGCAGGAATTCGTCACCATCGTCGGACGGAAGGACGACATGCTGCTCTCCGGTGGCGAGAACGTCCATCCCGTCCAGGTCGAGGAGGCGCTCAACGAACATCCCGGCGTAGACGACTGCCTGGTGGTGGGCATACCCGACGAGCGCTGGGGGCAGGTGGTGGTGGCCTATGTGGTCGCCGCCGAACCCGGCGTCGGCGTGGCCGAACTGGACCGGCACTGCCGCACCCATCCCATGCTCTCGGCGTTCAAACGCCCACGCGCCTACCGCTTCGTCGATTCGCTGCCGGTGTCGGCCACCGGCAAGAAATTGCACTACAAACTTACCGAGCAGGCCCGCGACGATGCCGCGGCCGGCCTGTTCACCTATCCGGACAAGGAATCAGCATGAGCGCGAAACGTCCCCCCGCATTCGACGCACTCGACCCGCTGGCCATCGATTCGCTGCTGACCGAGGACGAACGGGCGGTGCGCGACAGTGTGCGCGGCTTCTGCGCCGAGCACATCACCCCGCATATCGCCGACTGGTTCGAAGCGGGCGATCTGCCCGGCGCGCGCGATCTGGCCCGCGAATTCGGCAGGCTCGGCCTACTCGGCATGCATCTCGAGGGTTACGGATGCAGCGGCGCCTCGGCCGTGCACTACGGTCTGGCTTGTCTGGAACTCGAAGCCTGCGATTCCGGTATCCGCTCCCTGGTCTCGGTCCAGGGCTCGCTGGCCATGTTCTCCATCTGGAACAACGGTTCGGAGGAACAGAAGCAGCGGTGGCTGCCGGGAATGGCCGCGGGCGAGATCATCGGCTGCTTCGGCCTCACCGAACCGGATGTCGGTTCCGATCCGTCGGCCATGCAGACCCGCG
The DNA here is from genome assembly GCF_003023875.1 of Nocardia sp. MDA0666. Lineage (NCBI taxonomy): Bacteria > Bacillati > Actinomycetota > Actinomycetes > Mycobacteriales > Nocardiaceae > Nocardia > Nocardia sp. MDA0666. The sequence goes on along the minus strand of NZ_PYHT01000003.1, from coordinate 307,257 downwards.
CCAAGCGCGACGGCGACGACTGGATCCTCAACGGCCGCAAGATGTGGATTACCAACGGCTCGATCGCCGATGTCGCGGTGGTGTGGGCCGATACCGACGAGGGCATCCGCGGGTTCATCGTGCCCACCGACACCCCGGGATTCAGCGCACACACCATCAAGCACAAGTTGTCGCTGCGCGCCTCGATCACCAGCGAACTGGTCCTCGACGATGTGCGCCTGCCCGCCGAGGCGATGATGCCCGAGGGCCGGGGTGTGAAGGCGCCGCTGTCGAGTCTGTCCGAGGCGCGCTACGGCATCATCTGGGGTTCGATGGGTGCCGCGCGCTCGGCCTGGCAGGCGGCTCGCGATTATTCGATGCAGCGCCACCAGTTCGGCCGCCCGATCGCCGGATTCCAGCTGACCCAGGCGAAACTCACCGATATGGCCGTCGAACTGCACAAGGGCCAACTGCTTTCACTGCATCTGGGCCGGCTCAAGGATTCGGTGGGACTGCGTCCCGAACAGGTGAGTTTCGGCAAACTCAACAACACCCGCGAGGCGATCGAGATCTGCCGCACCGCGCGAACCATCCTCGGCGGCAACGGGATTTCGCTCGAATATCCGATCATCCGGCACATGGTGAATCTCGAATCGGTGCTCACCTACGAGGGAACGCCGGAGATGCATCAACTCGTGCTCGGCCAGGCCTTCACCGGCCAGAACGCCTTCCGCTGACAAGAGGTCTCATGAACGCACGACTGGAGTACGACTCCGAACACCGCCAATTCCGTTCCGTGGTGCACGATTTCGTTCGCCAGACGGTCGCACCAGCCCACGAGGGCTGGGAGCGGGCCGGCTGCCTGGACCGATCGTTGTTCACCGAGGCGGGCAAGCTCGGACTGCTCGGCTTCCCGGTCCCGGAGCGCTTCGGCGGTCCGGGGGTCGAGGATTTCCGCTACCACGCCATCGTGATCGAGGAGATCACGCGGGCGGGTGCGGCCGCCGCGGGTATCGCGTTCTCCCTGCAGAACGATGTGGTGCTGCCCTATCTGACCGATCTCACCGACGAGGAACAGAAGGCCCGCTGGCTGCCCGGCGTCGTCACCGGCGAGACCGTCCTGGGCATCGCCATGACCGAACCGGGTACCGGTAGCGACCTCACCGGCATTCGCACCACCGCCGTCCGCGACGGCGAGTATTACGTGGTCGACGGCAGTAAGACCTTCATCTCCAACGGGCAGAACGGTGATCTGTTCGTGGTCGCGGTCCGCACCGGCGAGGACAAGCACAAGGGGCTCACGCTGCTGGTCGTCGAGGCCGGCACACCGGGATTCGGCCGCGGCCGCAACCTGGAGAAGATCGGCCTGCACGCCCAGGACACCAGCGAACTGACCTTCACCGAGATGCGGGTGCCGGTGGCGAATCGGCTCGGCGCGGAAGGCGAGGGCTTCTATCAGCTGGTGCGGAATCTGCCGCAGGAGCGGCTGTCGCTGTCGGTCGGCGCGGTCGCGGCGGCCGAGGGCGTGCTCGCGCAGACCCTGGACTACGTGCGCGAACGCAAGGCCTTCGGCACCTCGGTCGCGAGCTTCCAGAACACACAATTCGTGCTCGCGGAGTTGGCGACCGAACTCGATATCGCGCGGACCTTCCTCGACGACTGCCTCGCCGAACACATCACCGGCGGCCTCACCGCGGCCCGCGCCGCGCGGCTGAAATGGTGGACCACCGAATTGCAGATGCGGGTGGCCGACCGCTGTCTGCAACTGCACGGCGGCTACGGCTATATGCGCGAATACGCGGTGTCGCGGGCCTTCGTCGACGCGCGTATTCAGAGCATCTACGGCGGCACGACCGAGATCATGAAGACGATCATCGCGAAGGAGCTGGGCATCTGATTCTCGGTGGACCACTCTAGAGTTGAGTGAACCGTCGTTCATTCGACTGCGCAGATACGGAAGGGTATGCCCGATGGCGAAGCGATCCGCACCGATGGAAATCGAGGAGGCCGTGCGTGCGGTGCGAACCAGTTCGCGCCGGCGCCAACTCCTCAACGCGGCCGTCGCCGTCATGCAGACCACGGGCTTTCATCAGATGTCGATGCAGGCACTCGCGGATCAGGCCGATGTGAGCGTCGGGCTCATCTACAAGTATTTCGGCGGTAAGGAAGACCTGCTGCTCGCGGCCATCGTCGACATCCTCGATGCCTTCCGCGACGAATTGGATCCGGCCATGGACGCGGTCGGCGACGATCCGGTGGAACGGCTCGTCGCCGGTTTCCGCCACTATGTGGAAATTGTCGACGAGAACCTCGACGCCGTGGTCCTGACCTATCGGGAAAGCCGGACCCTCGATCCCGAAGGCCGCGAACGGATCAAGGAACTCGAGGTCGAAACCTCGGCCCCGCTGCGGGCCGCCGTCGAGGCGGGAATCGCGGCCCGGCTGATGAACGACCTCGATCCGGATCTCGTCGTCTTCAACCTGATGATGCTCGCCCACGCCTGGGCCCTCAAGCATTGGCATTTCGCGCCGCGCTACACCGTCGAGCAATACATCCGGGCACAGGTGCGGTTCGTGCTGCCCACATTGCTCGCTCCCGGCGCCGCGGACGAATATCGACATCTCATGGAGTGAAACCTCTTGTCGGTCACATTATCTCGTACCGGCGCCATCTGCGTCCTCACCCAGCCGCACGATGCATAGAGTGCGCACATGAGCAGAACGGGCTCCCTGATTCGAGTGACGACCGCCTACGTGGTCGCCGTCGCGGTGGCACTGGTGTGGCTGCTGTGGGGTCCGGGCACCGGACAGCTGTGGCTGGACGGCCTGATCGCCGATCTGATCGCGACGGTCGTGGTCTTCGCATTCAGCCGGATCTACGAGAATTCCAGTTTCTACGACCCGTACTGGAGCGTGATCCCACCGCTGCTGGCCTTCTACTGGTGGATCCGCAGCGACGAGCCGTCCGATCCCGCGCGCTGGTGGCTGATGATGGCCGTCATGCTGGTGTGGGCGGTGCGGCTCACCGCCAACTGGGTGACCACATTTCCCGGTATGCACCACGAGGATTGGCGCTATCCGATGGTGCGCGAACGCGCGGGCAGATTCGCCTTCGCCGCGGATCTGTTCGGCATTCACGTCTTTCCGACGTTGCAGGTGTTCGCCGGGATGATCCCGGTGTACGTGGTGGCGACGCGCGCCGGCGAACCGTTGGGCGTGCTCGACGTCGTCGCGTTCGTGATCGGTGCGGGCGCGGTGGCGCTGGAAGCCGTCGCCGACCTGCAGATGCATCGCTTCGCCGCCACCAAATCTCCCGGCCAGGTCATGGACCGCGGGGTGTGGGCGTGGTCGCGGCATCCGAACTATTTCGGTGAGTGCGGCGTCTGGCTCTCGTTCGGCCTGTTCGGTCTGGCCGCAGCCCCAGGTAGCTGGTGGGTTCTCGCGGGTGTGGTGACGATGGTCGCGATGTTCGTCGGTGTCAGCATTCCGATGATGGAACAGCGCAGTCTCCAGCGGCGCCCCGCGTATCGGGATGTGGTGCACAGGGTTTCGGCCTTCGTACCCCTGCCACCGCGGCCCCGCGCGCTGTGAGCCGACCGTCGGTTACGGCACCTGCACGGAGACGAAGCCGGGCGTGTACACGCCGCCGGTGAGAACGATGGCGACGACGGGTCCGCTCCCGGTCGCGACCGTGACGGCCTGCGGAATCCCGTTGAGGCCGTCGGAAAGACGCGCTTCGCCGGATGCGCCGGTGGCGAGGTTCAGCCATCGCACCGGCGCCGAATAGCAGCCCCACCCACGGTCTTTCGCGCCGGTGATCGTGATTTCCCCCGCTCGTGCACCGGTGATGGCCACACAGCGGGCGGGTAGCGAATCGACGCTGCCGTTCGGATTACCGTACGGCGCGGGGTTGATCTGAAACGGAACCGTCCCTGCGGCCGCCGCCCCGATGCCCGAGCCCAGCATCACGGCAATCGCGCCGCCCAGAACTATCTTGCGAACCACAGTCGTCACCGAACCCTCCTGCGAGCCGACTACGCGCCTTGGTTCCCCATCTTAGGGTCCCCCCCGCCCTGACAGGCCCGCGTTCCTGCGTGCATGCCGTCCCTGCGCGGGCAATACTGCTCGGGTGAGCGGCTCCGGAAACGACAGCTCCAACGGCGACGAGATCCCGGCGTGGAAACGGCGCACCGCGGGCGAATCGCGCTGGGCGGCTACGGCGGCGATGGTGGGAATCATCGTGCTGCAGCTGCTGCTGCCCCAGCATTTCCAGCTGCGGCCGATCTGGCTGCTGCCGCTGCTCGAGGTACTGCTGCTCATCGTGCTGGTGGTGAGCAGTCCGGTGCGGCTCGACCGGGAGGAGATCTGGCTGCGGTGGTGTGGTCTGGCGATGTCGGCGCTGCTGGGGATCGCCACCGCATGGTCGGTGTTCCGGCTCGTCGCCGGGCTCATCGACGGCACCCTCAGCAACGATCCCCCGGTGCTGCTCGGTTCCGGCGCGGCGATCTGGCTGACCAACGTCACCGTATTCGCGCTCTGGTATTGGGAATTCGATCGCGGCGGGCCGGCCGCCCGGGCGCACGCCCGTGAACCGCTCCCGGACTTTCTGTTCGTCCAGATGCAGAACCGCGACCTGGCGCCCGCCGACTGGGAACCGGAATTCCTCGACTACCTCTACCTGTCGTTCACCAACGCCACCGCCTTCAGCCCCACCGATGTGATGCCGATGACGCGCTGGGCCAAGACGCTGATGATGGCCGAATCCGCGCTATCGCTGATCACCGCGGCTCTGGTCATCGCGCGGGCGGTCAACGTATTGAAGTGATCGGACCGGGCTTGCGCAACGAGGTGCCTCGGCCCTACCCGCGCCTCGACTCGGCGAGTGCGAGCTGTGCCGCGTTGGCGCCGCACATTCCGTGCGCTCCCGGCCCGGGTGGTGTTGCCGCCGAACAGATGTACATGCCGGGAACGCCGAGGCTGTAGGGAGACAATGTGGTTCGCGGTCCGAACATCAGCTGGCGAATGTCCTTGGCGCCGGTCATGATGTCGCCGCCGGCATAGTTCGGGTTGTAGACGGCCATCTCGGTCGTCGAGCGAACCGCCTGTCCCACGATGCGTTCCCGGAAACCGGGTGCGAACCGCTCGATCTGCGCGATGATCAACTCGGTCGCGTCGCCGGTAAAGCCGTTGGGGACGTGCGCATAACTCCACACCGGGTGCACATCGCCCACCGAGCGCTGCGGATCGGCCAGGTACTGCTGGCCGACCAGGACGAACGGACGCTCGGGCATGCGACCGGCGTGAATCTCGCGTTCGGTCGCGGCCAGCTCACCGTAGGTCCCGGCGAGATGGACGGTTCCGGCACGGCGGGCATGCGGATTGGTCCACGGCACTCCGTTCGCCACCGCGAAATCCACCTTGAAGGCACCGGGGCCGCGACGGAAGCGACTGAACGCCTTACGGACTCGGCCTGGCAGGCGGTCCCCGAGAATGCGGCCGACGGCATCGGGTGCCAGATCGAAGATCGTGATGTCGGCGGGGGGCAGCTGTGCTGCCGACTCGATCCGCACTCCGGTCTCGATCTTTCCGCCCAGCTCCGCCAGCAGCGCCGCCATCGCATCGCTGATCGCCTGCGATCCGCCGGCGGCGACCGCCCAGCCGTGCCGATGCCCGGCCGTGAAGATCCCGAGTCCGATGGCCGAGGTGAGCGGCTGATGCAACGGCCGGAAGGCATGCGCCGCAACACCTCCGAACAACGCTCGCGCCTGCTCGGTCCGGAACAGCCGGGCAAAGGTGGATCCGGGTAACAGCGTCGGCATCCCGAACCGGGCCAGCGTCAGGGGATGGTGCGGCAGGCGCAGCAGCGGGCGCATGATGTCCTCGCTCAGCGCGTCGTATCGCCGCACCGGGCGTTCGAATGCCAGGCGCCAGCGCGAGCCGTCGCGACCGAGCGCGGCCGCGGTCTGCTCGACCGAGCGGTACAGCACACCGGCGCTGCCGTCGTCGAGCGGATGCACACAGTCGATCTCGGCCAGCCGCCAGGTGAGCCCGTAGCGGTCCAGGCCCAGGCTCGTGAGGAACGGGGAACCGACGGCCATCGGGTGGATGGCCGAGCAGTGGTCGTGCAGCAGACCGGGAACGATCGCCTCGCCGCTGCGCGTGCCGCCGCCGATCCGCTCGGCCGCCTCGAGCACGGTGACCTCGACGCCTTCGGAGGCGAGGGCGACGGCGGCGGCGAGCCCGTTGGGCCCGCCGCCGACCACCAGTGCGGTTGTCACGCCACCACTCCGAAATCGTCCTGCGTGGGTTCGATCCGCGCTGCGGCGGCACGAGTCCAGATCGGCTGCAGGGGAATCGGCCCGTTCGGCAACCAGGGCTGCTCGGCGACCGCGTCCGCGACCCGCCAGGTGCCGCGTTCGATCACGCCCAGCGCGGCGTCGATCAGCTTGTAGTGCTGCACGCCGCTGCCGAACGCCTCCGATTCCACCCAGGCGACCACACATTCGCCGGGTTCGAAGCGAGCCTCGTCCTGCACCGCGCGGATCATCTCCTCGTCGTGGAAGTGGCCGTCACCGAAATTGAACCCCACGATCGAGTTGCACAGGAACTCCCCCTCCCGGACCGTACGCGAATCGATATCGGGCAGCCGCGCGATCAGCAGCGAGAACAGGCCGCGGCCCTGGCTGTGCAAGGTGCGCCAGGCGATCGTCTTCTGCAGGGTGATCTCCGCCCACTGCGGTTCGTAACCGAATTCGATGAACTGATCGATCTGATTGCCGGCCGAGCGGGTCACCCGGTTCAGCTTCTCCTCGGCGCCCGGGGTGAACGTCCACACCGCCGAGGCCCAGTTGCCCGCGTACTGCCGCATCGACGGCAGGAACGAGACCTTGTCAGGCCGCAGATTGCCGAGCACCGGGAAGAACAGCAGCGCGGCGACCACCGGGACGACCAGCCATACCGGCGACATATCCCACACGGCGTATCCGTTCCAGGCCGGGAAGCCGAGGAACAGGAAGACGGTGGCGTAGGCGAACAGCACGTTCCATTCCAGCGGCACGGCCAGCGGGAAGGTGGACACGATGAAGAGGTGGAAGATCACCATGATCAGCACCGCGATCAGCGTCACCCACTTGTTCGTGGAGAACAGCAGCACCAGCGGAACCAGCATCTCCACACAGGTGCCGTTGACGTGGGCCATGAAATGCGCGATGCCGGAGGGACGCATATCGCGCGGGAAGTCCTTGTAGTGCGCGCGTTTCACCGATTTGAACGGCACCGACGGACTGTTGGACACCATCGGCGGCACCACGTTGGAGAAATGCTTGCCGAGTTTGGAGAATCCGGCGCCCACCCAGACGACCACGATCAGCAGTTTCAACGCGACGATCATGTTCACGAACGGGAACACGGTGAACGCGATCAGCGCCGGCAGATACTGCTCGCCGCGGGCGCCGAGGAAGACGACCTTGTCGCGCAATCCGTTGAGGATCAGCAGCACGATCGGCGCGAGCAGCACAGCGGGAGCGATGAGCCCGGACGCGTTGTCCGGCACAACCGCCGCGAGCGAATCACTGTGCGCGCCGGGCAGAGCCAGCGCGAGCACCAGACTCGCCAGCAGGGCCAGATACAGGGTGACGTCTAACCAGGTGCGGCGGTCACCGCCGGTGCCGGGCATCCAAGCCCACGGGCGTTGCCGGATCGTGCCGGGGCGGGCCCAGAACAGGATGCCACCGGTCATCGGTTTCACCTTGCCGGCCAACGGCCCCCACGAACCGGCGAGACCGATGACCTCCAGCAGCACCGTCCAGACGACCGCCTTCTGATAGACGATCGGCTGATTCCACCATTCGGCGACATGCCAGAACGCCGGGAGGCCGGAAGTCAGTGTGGCCACCGTGATTCCGCCGATGGCGTAGAGCACGATCAGTTTGAGGATGTAGACGCAATGCACCATCTTCGGTGAGCCGAAGCCGTTTTCGGCCCAATCGGCGCCGAGGATACGCATGCGCTCCATCAGCGGTTTCTGCAGGAACGTGTCCGGATCGACTGCCGGCAGATCCGGCTTCGTGAATCCCATCGGAATATCTCCTTCTCGTGGGGCGGATCAGGCGGTGGGCGCGCGGCGCAACGACGGTTTGTCGAGTTTGCCGACGGCGTTCTTGGGCAGGTCGTCGAGGAAGGTGATCGCCACCGGCAGTTTGTATTTCGACAAACTCCGCCGGGTGTGGGCGAGCACCTGTTCGGCGGTGAGGGTGGCGCCGGAGTTCAGGGCGAGGAACAGCACCGGCTCCTCGCCGTAGAGCTCGCTGGCCCGGCCGACCACCGCGGCCTCGGCGACCTCGGGCAGCTGGTAGACGACGCTCTCGATCTCCTTGGGATAGATGTTCTCGCCGCCGCGGATGATCATGTCCTTGGCGCGGTCCACCAGGACGAGGTAGCCGTCCTCGTCTATGCGGCCGATATCGCCGGTGTGCAGCCAGCCGTCGATGATCGTCCGGGCCGTGTCCTCCGGCCGATTCAGGTAGCCGCGCATGACATTCGGTCCCTGGATCAGCACCTCGCCCGCGGCACCGTCGGCGACCGGATTGCCGTCGGAGTCGGCGATGCGGATCGTCTGGCCGGGGAGCGGAAGACCGACCGTGCCCGGCTTGCGGCGGCCACGCAGCGGATTGACGACGCTCGCGCAGGTGCCCTCGGACAGGCCGTAGCCCTCGACGATCGGTATGCCGTAACGATTTTCGAACTTCAGCAGCAGTTCGGCACTGGCGGGTGCGGCGCCGCAGACCGCGAACCGCACCGCCGAGGTATCGGGGGCGACGTCCGGCGGCAGATCGGCCAGCATCGTGTAGATGGTCGGCACCGCAGAGAAGTACGTGGCGCGGCTGCGCTCCAACCGGTCGAAGAACGCGTTCGGGCTGAACCGTCCCGCGATCGTGGTGCGCCCACCGGCGAGCAGCGGCGCCAGCGTGCTCACCACGATGCCGTTGACATGGAACAGCGGCAACACCAGCAGGCTGTGGTCGGCGGCCGTGAGTTCGAAGGCGCCGATCACCATGGCGCACATGGCGTTCAGGTTCGCGTGATCGAGCATGACGCCCTTGGGCCGGCCGGTGGTCCCGCTGGTGTAGACGAGCAGTGCCAGCGCATCGTCGCGAGTTTCGGGGGCGATATCGGCGGGCGGTCGCGCGGTGAGCTCGGCAGGGGTGAGGACCGTGGCCCCGATATCCATCGGCCGATCGGTGACGAGTACCTCGGCCCCGGCATCGGCGACCTGATAGCCGGCCTCGGCCGGAACCAGCGACGGATTGATCGGCGTCACCGCGGCGCCCAGACGCCACGCGGCGAACAGGGATACCACCAGCGCCACGGTGTTGGGCAACATCACCGCGACGACATCGCCGGAGGAAACTCCGTGCGCGGCAAGGGCAGTGGCCGCGCCTCGTACCGCATCGGCGAACTCGGCGTTGGTCAGCTCGACCTCATCGTCGGCCACACAGGGCCCGCCGGGGTCGTGCCGGCTGCGCAGGTCGGGTAACTCGGAAAGGTGCATGGACGGTCCTGAATCCTCGATCTCGAACGAATACGTCAACCGTAGGAATTAGTGAGCTGGACCACACCGTCGCGTGTGGACGAATTACTGCGGAAGTGTCGTCTTCGCGAGACAAAGAATGTGCGGCCGGCGGTGCCCGGTGCGCGTTCGCGGGCTCAGCGCATGAGCACCGATGTGCCGTACCACTGGCACACCAGCAGCGCGATCTCCACATCGAGCCGATCGCCGGCGATCGGTCGCCCGCGCCGGGAGACCGCCCGGCTCACCCGGTATTTCACCGAGTTGTAGTGCAGATCCAGTTCCTGCGCCGCCGCCTTGTAGCTGGATCCGGTGCGCAGGAACACACGCAGGGTGTCGCGCAGCCGGGCATCGCTCGCGGTGTCGGTCGCCAGCGGTCCGAGGACGTCGGCGACCCAGTCCCGGACGGCCGCCGGGTTCTCGCCGAGCAGTGCGGCCGCGGTCAAGCCCGGATCGGTGGCCGCCACGACCTTGTCCGCCGCCCCACTCCGGGCCGCCACCGTGCGGGCCCGCTGGGCCTGACGATGCGAGCGGCGGAAACCCTCGACTCCCACCCCCACGGCGCCGATCGCGATGTGCGGTGCGTCCGGCCGGGTGGCGGCGAACCGGCGGATCCGCGCGGCCGGATCATCGGGATCCGAGGTGTACGGCAGCCAGACCCATCCGCTGGTGCGGTCGGCCGCGGCGAACAGCGGGGCGGCAGCCACATCGACCGCACCGGCGAGTTCCCGGACGAATCGCTGCAACCGCGCCAGGTCGTCGCCGTCGGAGTCGGCGTCCGGATACCAGAGCACCATCGCCACGTGATGCCGGCGCAGCGGATACCGGATCGCGGCGGCGGCATCGTCGACGTCGACGGCGGTGTCCTGGGCCAGCACCTCCCGGACCCGCATGGCGCGCACGCTGTTTCGGTTCTCCAGCCACCGTTCGCGCTCCTCCTCGTAGACCGCGACAACCTGCTGTGAGATCCAGTCGATATAGGCGAACAGCACATCGGTGATCTCCTCGATCACCGCGATCCGGGTGGTCGGTTCCATATCGATGGCGTGCAGCTCCGCGAAGACCAGCTCGGTCAACCGCCGCTGCCCCAGCCGATATGCCCGCACCAGCGCATTCACCGGCACCCCGTGCTGCGCGAGCCGCCGGGCGTATTCGAGCGCGGCGGTCGGCGCGGTGATCCGCTCCACCGCGATCCCGTGCCGCAGCGCATGCAGAATCGTGTCGACATTCCCCTCGACACTCGCCCCCAGCAGCTCCACCGTCCGCGCATCCCCCCGCAACTCCGGAATGAGCTGCTCGAGCGCATCCTTGATCAGCGAACTGACCCCGGTCACCTGCTCGTTCAACCGCGCGGCGATCCGAGCGACATATTCGCCCGACCCGACGTCACCATCCCGCGCCTTCACCACACCACGGACGGTAGGCCCCCAACCCCAACCCCACCCCCGTTCCGCACAGATTTCGTCTCCCCGAGACGAACGAACGGTTCATATCCATCCCGGCGAGCCGAGAGACATCGCGCCCCGGCAGCCGGCTCGCCTGACGCTCGGTGATATCCCGGACACGAAAAATCCCCCCGACCGCAGGTCGAGGGGATTTGAAAGTGGCCAAGGCCGGGATCGAACCGGCGACCTTCCGCTTTTCAGGCGGACGCTCGTACCAACTGAGCTACCTGGCCGGGGCACCCGAACCGAATGCCGTACAACAAAGCGACCCTGACGGGACTCGAACCCGCGACCTCCGCCGTGACAGGGCGGCGCGCTAACCAACTGCGCCACAGGGCCTTGCATGCTCTCAACGGTGTTGCCACCGTACCCCCTACGGGATTCGAACCCGCGCTACCGCCTTGAAAGGGCGGCGTCCTAGGCCGCTAGACGAAGGGGGCCCGCCGGATCTCTCCGGTCCGTACCTCAACGGCTTCCGTTGGGAGCTCGCATAGCTTATGACAGGCTCTGCGCTATTCCCAAATCGGCTGGTCAGAGGCCCAGATTCAGATCTTCCAGGCGTGCCGAGGCCTTCCAGCCGTGCCGGCGGAACTCCTCGAGCCAATCCTGAGTCGCCATCGCCTCGATGATCACCTCCAGCGCCTCGGTGAACCGGGTGCGCAGATCGACCCCGCCGCCGAGCAGATCGATGATGTAGCGCTGGCCGGCCAGCGCGGCGGCCAGGGTTCGGGTGAAGCGGTCCGGGTCGGTGTCCAGGCGCAGCTGTTTGCGGTCGACGGCGCGCACCGCGAGCAGCCGCGCGGACCGGCTGACGATGCGGCTGCCGCCGGCTCGCGCGTCCTGGTAGAACTCCGGTTCGATCACGAGCCGGAACTCCGCCTGGGCGATGATGTCGTTCTCCAGGCGCAGCGCGACCTCGTCGATCATCCCGTGCATGATGTCCAGCGGCTCGAGATCCGTTCTGGCCAGCCACCTCTCGGTGGTCGCCCGATATCGTTCGACGGCAGCGTCCAGCACCGCCCGGGCCAGATCCTCCTTGGAATCGAAATGGAAGTACATCGCGCCCTTGGTCGCGCGCGATCCCTCCAATATGCGATTCAGCGATGCCGCGGCATAGCCGCTCTTCCCGAATTCAACGGCGGCGGACCTGATGATCGCCGCCCGTGTCCGGCGGGCCCGCTCTTGCTGCCGTGCCATGCTCGAAACGCCTCCGAAGCTGCTTGCCGCCGGAGGAACCGATAGGGGACGGTCCTCGACGAGAAGTTATTAGATTTTCAAATACTTAATTCCGGGCTAACGCCCGGCTTTCAGACTTTCGGTACGAAAATTCGCAGGGATACCTGAAACACACCAGCTGGTATAGTTTCGACGTCCGGGTGCGCCGCAGGGGGTGCGCACCCGGGCGTTTTGTTCGTCTCGGATCCGCCTCCTGCGACGTCGTCTCCTCCGACCTCGTGACCGGCCCGGCCGGTCGCGAGATGTGCCGGCACCACAATCTTCGGCCGAATCCCAACGGCCGGAAGATCTCCCGGATTCGCCGGAATTCACCAAGCGATCACCGTACCCCCAATCCCGGGGCAGCGCGCCACGTACCGAGGAGTCACTTCACCGGGAACCGGAGCCGGTTGCGGCAAATGCCCGGTTAGCGCCCGGGTATGCGAATTCCGGCGCGCCCCAGCAATGTTCACCACCACCGGCCGGCGCCGTGGATACCCGGGACTCATCCCGGCCGCTGCGGTCGGCCACCGGGCGGATCCACCGACACGATCACCTCCCGTACCAAATATGTTGTCACGCACTACGTTTGAACAATGTTTCCACACTTCCGCGCTGAAACAAATTGCTGAGCAAGGCGATTGCCCGGCAATCGGCCGGGTATCCGGGGACGCCCCGGCGCTCCGGCACCGGCGAGGCCGGGATACGGAACCCTCGGACCGTCGAGGCGGGCGCGGCCCGGCGTTCAGGGGGCTGCCCCGATATGGCCGGCGGCGATCCCGCTCCCGGAAGCCGCCACCCCGCCGCCGAATGCCGCGCGACCAGCGCAGATACCCACCGCCCCACCGTCACACGGATACCGGTTACCACTTCCGCGCGCGAAACATTAGACTTGCGGACCGCGCCCCTATAGCTCAGTTGGTAGAGCTACGGACTTTTAATCCGCAGGTCCCAGGTTCGAGCCCTGGTGGGGGCACACCGATGGGCCGGAGTGCAAGCTCCGGCCCATCGCCGTCTCCGGCGTAGTCCCCCAGTGCGGGTGCCCGGGACCTGGGCAATCCGATACTCGGCTAACGTTCGAGACTCCCAGCCGATACACCGTTGACGCACAGGTCTCCCCCCTACACTCGCAACCGGTTGGGGCATGTGCCGAACACCCTTATGAGTTCTGTCACCGAGGCTGTGAACTCATACAGGTGCGCTTCGCATCACACCTACGGTGCCGTAAGGTATGGGCGGCTGCGGCACGGCCAGCAGGGGGGCGACCAGCAATATCGCAGGACAACACCGAAGGGCGTATGTATGGCAAGGGATCTGACTCAACTCGAGCTGCTGACGGAGTTGGAGCCGGTTGCCGAAGAAAACGTCAACCGGCACCTTTCGATGGCCAAGGAATGGCACCCGCACGACTACGTGCCGTGGGACGAGGGCCGCAACTTCGCCGCGCTGGGCGGCGTCGACTGGGATCCCGAGCAGTCGAAGCTCAGTGAAGTGGCGAAGGCCGCGATGATCACCAACCTCCTCACCGAGGACAACCTGCCCTCCTACCACCGCGAGATCGCCGAGAACTTCTCCCAGGACGGCGCCTGGGGAACCTGGGTCGGCCGCTGGACCGCCGAGGAGAACCGCCACGGCATCGTGATGCGCGATTACCTCGTGGTCACCCGCGGCGTGGACCCGGTGGCGCTGGAACAGGCCCGCATGGTCCACATGACCAACGGCTTCGCCTCCCCCGCCGAGGCCGACGCCGGCTTCCTGCACTCGGTCGCCTATGTGACCTTCCAGGAGCTGGCCACCCGCGTCAGCCACCGCAACACCGGCAAGGTGTGCGACGACGCGATCGCCGACCGCATGCTGCAGCGCGTCGCCGCCGACGAGAACCTGCACATGATCTTCTACCGCAACATGTGCGGTGCGGCGCTGGATCTGGCGCCGGATCAGGCCCTCGACGCGATCACCCTGATCCTCGAGAACTTCCAGATGCCCGGCGCCGGAATGCCGAACTTCCGCCGCAACGGTGTGCTGATGGCCAAGCACGGCATCTACGACCTGCGCCAGCACCTCGAAGACGTGGTGCAGCCGGTGCTGAAGAAGTGGCAGATCTTCGAGCGCGACGACTTCACCGCGCACGGCGAGCAGACCCGCGAGCGGCTCGGCCTGTTCCTGGACAAGCTGGGCAAGGACGTCCTGAAGTTCGAGGAGCAGCGCGACCGCATGCTGGCCCGCGAGGCCGCAAAGCGCGAGCGCGACCTCACCGCGGCGAGCTGAGCTCGCCCGCACGACTAGGACCGGGACCGGTGCCGCACGGCACCGGTCCCGTCGCACGCACTGGGAGACCTGTGATCTCTCGCACTGTCATTCGGATGGGACACTGGAACTCGTGACCGCGGCACTCGACACCAGAACCGGATTGCGAATCGGCCCCTACCCCGTCGATCCGCCGGTGGTGCTCGCGCCCATGGCCGGGATCACCAATGTCGCGTTCCGGAAGCTGTGCCGCGAATTCGGCAGCCGCACCTCGATCTACGTCTGCGAGATGATCACCGCTCGCGCGGTGGTGGAGCGGCACGAGAAGACGCTGCACATGATGGCTTTCGACGAGGACGAGCATCCCCGCTCGATGCAGCTCTACGGCGTGGACCCCAAGACGCTCGGCGAGGCGGTGCGCATCATCGTCGGCGAGGGCTGGGCCGACCACATCGATATGAACCTCGGCTGCCCCGTGAAGAAGGTGACCCGGCTCGGTGGCGGTGCGGCGCTGCCCTACAAGCGGCGGCTGTTCGCCGAGATCGTGCGGGAGATGGTCGCGGCGGCCGAACCCGCCGGTGTGCCGGTGACGTTCAAATTCCGCATCGGCATCGACGACGACCATCGGACCTATCTCGACACCGGGCGCATCGCCGAGGCCGAGGGCGCCGCCGCGGTGTCGCTGCACGCCCGTACCGCCGCGCAGCTGTATTCCGGCACCGCCGACTGGTCCGCCATCGCGCGGCTCAAGGAGGCCGTCACCACGATTCCGGTACTCGGCAACGGCGATATCTTCAGTGCCGCAGACGCACTCGCGATGATCGCCGAAACCGGTTGTGACGGAGTGGTCGTCGGGCGCGGATGCCTGGGCCGTCCGTGGCTGTTCGCCGAACTGAGCGCCGCGCTGCGCGGGGAACCGATTCCGGAGGGACCGCGACTGGGCCGGGTCGGCGAAATCCTGTACCGGCATGCGACCCTGCTCGTCGACCACGACGGCGAGGACAAGGCCATGCGCGATATCCGCAAACACATGGCCTGGTACTTCATGGGCTTCCCGCTGGGTTCGCAGCTGCGCCGCGGCTTCGCGACCGTGAGCAGTCTCACACAGCTGCGCGAGTTGATCGAGCAACTGCCGCCGGACGTGCCGTTCCCCGCGGATGCGCAGGGGCCGCGCGGCCGCCAGGGTTCCCCGGCGGCGAAGGTGGTGCTGCCCGAGGGCTGGCTCGACGATCCCGAGGATCCCACCGTGCCCTCGGCCGCCGACGTGATGCACAGCGGAGGCTGACGCGCGCATACTCTCCGACCTGCGCCGACAGTTATGGGTGATTGAGAAGTGGCCAACTGTGGCGTAATCGTTATCATGGCTGGGGCCGATTCGGCCGGATGTGACTGCGCGTGCCGCCACCGGAGTGATGGAATCGACAGCTCCGGTCGCGACGAAGAGTGAAGTGAGGTTCGTTGGTGGGTGACGACGATCGGCGCGGGCGTTCGTCCCGGCCCGGAGGTCGCGCCCCGTGGGAGCGATACCCTGCGCCGGATTCCGACGAGGCCCCCCGTAACCGGCGTGCGGACGAACCGCAGACCTCCAAGCCGATCACCGTCCACGACCTCGTGCAGCGGGTCGACAGTGAACGTATCGAGCGCCGCCGCAAGGATGAGGCCGGTCAGCGCCGCACCGCGAACGAGAGCGGCACCGGCCGCGGCCGCACCCCGCAGCCCGAGAACACCGGCCGTCAGGCCGGAAACCGCGGGCGCACAACGGATAACACCGCCCGGCCCGCCACCGGCGCGAACCGAGCGGCCGGTAGCGGCGCCCCGCGGGGCGCCCAGCCGGCAAACCCGCCCGGCCGCGGCGGCGACCCGCGCGACCTCGCCCGCGGGAAGGCACCGACCGGTGCCTCGGGCGCCATCCCGACCACACGCGGCCGCAAGCCGGCCGACGGCAACGCCGCGAGCGGCACATCCGGCCCGGCGCCCGACCCGCGCACTCGCCGGCCGCGCCCCGAGCAGTCCGCCACACCCGCGGCACCGGGCAGGCGTGGCCCCGATCCGAAGCCCGCGCCGCCACAGCCCGGGCCGGCCGCCGCGCAGCGTGAACCCGCGGCGGGCACACGCCCGCCGGCCGCTCCGGTCCCGCCGGGTACGGCCGCGGACCCACGTCGCCTCGGGGGCGCATCCGATCCACGCGCAGCGTCGAAACCGGGATCGCAACGACCGGAATCCGCCGCAACGCGTAGTGCCGCACCGGTTTCCGCCGACGGCCAGCGGACCGCGGTCTACCGCGCCCCCGCTGCCGAGGGTCCGGCCGATCGACCTGCCCCCGCCAAGGCGCCCGTCGCCGACCAGGTGACCGACCAGCTGCCCGTACCCGACGACGAATCCGGCACGGAGGCAACGGCTTCGGCGGGCCCCGAGACGGTCGGCAAGCCGCCGTTGTCGCGGCTGGCGGCGAGCCGGCAGCGCCGGCGCCGGCGTACCCGGCTCGCGGCCCGGGTGACCACGTCGATGTGTGCGGTTCTGGCTCTCGTCATGACCGGTGTCGGCTGGAACTACCTGCGCGCCACCGACAACGGGTTCACCCAGGTGTCGGCACTGGACGAGAATTCCGCCGACATCATCGATCCCGGCGGCCAGACCGGTGACGAGAACTTCCTCATCGTCGGCACCGACACCCGCGCCGGCGTGGACAGCTCGCTCGGCGCCGGCACCACCGACGACGCCGAGGGCGCCCGGTCCGACACCGTGATGCTGGTGCACATTCCGGCGAACCGCTCCCGCGTCGTGGCCGTCTCGTTCCCCCGCGACCTCGACGTCAGCCGCCCCGAATGCGAGGGCTGGGACAACGACAAGGCCAAATACACCGACGCGAAATTCCCGTCCGCGATCGGCGACAAGCTCAACGCCACCTACGCCCTGGGTGGGCCGAAATGCCTGACCAAGGTGATTCAGAGATTGTCCGGCCTGAAGATCAGCCACTTCGTCGGCATCGACTTCAGCGGTTTCCAGTCGATGGTCGACACCATCGGTGGTGTCGAGGTGTGCACCAACCGGCCGCTGGTCGACGAGGAGCTCGGCACGGTGCTGCCGAATCCGGGCCGCCAGATCCTCAACGGCCCGACCGCGTTGGACTACGTCCGCGCCCGCCACGTCCAGGGCGAGGAGCGCAGCGACTACGACCGCATCCACCGCCAGCAGCTGTTCCTGTCCTCGCTGCTGCGCAGTGCCCTGTCCTCGAAGGTGCTCTTCGACATCGGCAAGCTCAACGGCTTCATCGGCGCGTTCAGCAGCCATGCCTTCATGGACAACGTCAACACCAAGGATCTGCTGATGCTGGGCCGCTCGCTGCAGAAGGTGAGCGCGGGCGCGATCACGTTCCTGACGGTGCCGACCGCGGGCACCACCTCCTACGGCAACGAGATTCCCCGCGAATCGGATATCAAGGCGATCTTCCAGGCGATCATCGACGACCAGCCGCTGCCGGGCGAGAAGAAGGCGCCGGAGCCGTCCAAGTCCGCTCCGGCTCCGGCCCCGCCGCAGCTGACCGCCGTGGATCCGAACACGGTGTCGGTGCAGGTGTCCAACGGTTCCGGAGTGACCGGCGTGGCGAGTACGGCGGCGACCAGGTTCGCGGCCGACGGCTTCCAGATCTACAACGTCGGCAACTACTCCGGCGGCACGATCGACAACACCACGGTCCGCTATTCGGCCGGTCACGAGGCCGAGGCCGCGACGGTGGCCTCGGCATTGCCGGGCGCGAAACTGGCCGTGGCATCGAATCTGGGCAGCATCGTGGAGGTGGCCCTCGGCGCGGACTTCTCCGGCACCGTCGGCACGCCGACCGCGTTCGGGTCGCCGGTTCCCGCCCCGGCCGGAGCCACCGATGCCGCCGCGACGCCGGTCACACTCCCCTCCGACCTCGAGCACGTCAACGCGGGCGACGACCTCTGCAAGTGAGCCGCGCTCACCTGCGACGACAGCGCCGGTCTGCCCGGCACCGACGATTCACCCACCGTTCGTGACTTGGTCAGAGCCGGGAACTAGTCTTTGGTTTCATGCGTGTCATCTACAACGAACAAATGGCCGAACTCGCCGATCTTCTGGGTGAGATGGCCGGACTGGCCGGTTCGGCCATGGAGCGGGCGACCCAGTCGCTGCTGCAGGCCGACATCTCGCTGGCCGAACAGGTGATCACCGAGTACGACCGGATCGCCGAGATGATCGCGCAGGCCGAGGAGAAGGCGTTCGCGCTGCTGGCGCTGCAGGCGCCCGTGGCCGGCGACCTGCGGCAGGTGGTGAGCGCCATCCAGATCGTCTCCGATGTGAATCGGATGGGTGTGCTGGCGCTGCATGTGGCCAAGGTGGCCCGCCGCCGGCACCCGAACCACGCGCTCCCGGAATCGGTGAACGGCTACTTCGCCGAGATGGGCCGCATCGCGGTGAATATGGGCGCCGCCGCCAAGGAGGTCCTGGAGACGCGCGATCCGGAGCGGGCCGCGCAACTCAACGAGGACGACGAGGCGATGGATGATCTGCATCGCCACCTGTTCTCGCTGCTGATGGACCGGGAATGGAAGTATGGCGTGGCCGCCGCCGTCGATGTCACGCTGCTGGGCCGCTACTACGAACGCTTCGCCGACCATGCGGTCGAGATCGGCCGCCGGGTCGTCTTCCTCGTGACCGGTGTGCTGCCGCCCGACCCGGACGCCGCGACCGAGAAGATCTGAGCCTGTTCCGCCTCTCCGGGGCCGGACGGAGCCCGCTGCCCGTCCGGCACGCGGACGGGCAGCGAGGTGTTATGTGCGGCTGACGGTTTCGGCTTTCGCCGGGGTGTCCGCCGTGGGGCGGCCCACTGTCGCCGGGACTTCCTCCGTGGTTCGGCCCAGCAGTAGTGACGCGCCGCGCTGAGGTTTCCAGGGCAACAGCGCCGCCACGAGCGCCGCGCAGACCAGCAGTGCGCCGACCGCCGCCCAGGATGCGGCCGTCGAGCCGGCGAGAGCGGCCACCTTCATGGCATGCACCAGATCGGCTTTCCCGCTGGCGAAGAACGGGCTGATCGGCGCCTTCACGATCTCCAGCACGCTGATCGGGGTGTCGCGGGCCAGACTCTTCTGGGTCGGATTCATGATCGCGTCCGGGATCGCGTCGATGCGGGCGCCGACTCGATCGGTGTAGACGGAGGTCATGATCGAGCCGAGGACGGCGACACCGAGGGTGCCGCCCACCTCGCGGGTGGTGTCGTTGACCGCCGACCCGGCGCCCGCCTCCTCGATCGGCACCGCACCCATGATGGATTCCGTGGCCGGCCCCTGCACGACGCCGAAGCCAACGCCCATCAGCACCATCGAGACCAGAACCGTTCCCAGATACGGTGTTTCGACGGTCACCCGGCCCGCGAAGAACATGCCGGCGGCCAGCAGGAGCAGACCGCACACCACGGTGGCGGTAGTGCCGATGCGCTGCGCTGCCAGGGTCGCCAGGGGCGCGCCGAAGCCCACCGCCGCCGCGAAAGGCAAGGAGTGGATACCGAATTCGAGGGCGCTGAACTCCTTCACCCCCTGGAAGTACTGGGTGATCAGGAACAGGAATCCGAAGGCGCAGAAATAGGAGACGGTGATCGCCAGGGCCGGAACCGAGAAGCGCCGGATCCGGAACAGCCGCATGTTCAGCACCGGTGATTCGACCCGCAACTCCCAGATCACGTACAGCGCAAGCAGAATCAGCGAGAGCGCATAGCCGCCGACGCTGCGCCCGGACAGCCAGCCGTGCTTCGGCGCCTCGATGATCGTCCACACCAGCGTCGTGACCGCCACCAGCGAGAGACCGATGCCGAGCACATCGAGCCGGCCGCTGTGCTCGGCCCGCGATTCGGGAACGACGACGAGCACTGCCGCGATCGTGATCGCCGCGATCGGCACATTGATCCAGAACACGGCGTGCCAGCTGAAGTATTCGAGCAGCCACCCGCCGGTCACCGGTCCGATCGCCACCGCGATACCGGCCATGGCGGTCCACAACGCGATGGCCGCGGCCCGGGCCCGCGCCTCCGGGAACAGGTTGATGATCAACGCCAGCGTCGCCGGGAAGACCGCGGCGGCGAAGACGCCCATGCCGGCGCGCGCGGCGATCACCTGGCCGAGGCCCGAGGACATGGCACCGGCGGCCGACATGACGGCCACGCCCGCCAGGCCGATGATCATCAGCCGGCGGCGGCCGTAGCGGTCGCCCAGATGGCCGAGCGGCAGCAGCAGTCCGGCGAACGCCAGGGTGAACGCGTCCACGATCCACTGCAGGCCACTCATCCGGGCCTGCAACTGCACCGCCATCGACGGTAGAGCCACATTGACCAGTGTGTTGTCCAGTACGACCAGCAGTTCGGCCAGACAGATCGCGATCAACGCGAAGATCCGCATCCGCGTCGCGATCGGAATCCCCTGCTGGGCTACTGGTCTCGCCGTTGACACCGTCATCCCGCCTCCTGACTATAACGATCGGTTTAGTTCAGGAGGAAGATAACTGTTACCACGAGTGTCAGACAACCGACTACGGTATGAGATGAGCGAGCACACAACTCGGAGACCACTGTGATGCACGCCATATCAATATTCCTGCGTGCGACAAGAGAAAACCCCGTCCCACCAGGGACGGGGCTTCCGAAACACAGACAGGCTCGGCCCGCTCAGCCGAAGCGGCCGGAGATGTAGTCCTCGGTCGCCTTCTGCGTGGGGTTGGAGAAGATCCGCTCGGTCTCATCGATTTCGATGAGCTTGCCGGGCTTGCCCTGGGCCTCCAGGTTGAAGAACGCCGTCTGGTCACTCACACGCGCGGCCTGCTGCATGTTGTGGGTGACGATGACGATCGTGTACTCCTTCTTCAGCTCGGAGATCAGATCCTCGATCGCGAGCGTGGAGATGGGGTCCAGCGCCGAACACGGCTCGTCCATCAGCAGCACGTCGGGCGAGACAGCGATCGCGCGGGCGATGCACAGACGCTGCTGCTGACCGCCGGACAGGCCACCGCCCGGCTTGTCGAGGCGATCCTTCACCTCGTTCCAGAGGTTGGCGCCGCGCAGCGAGCGCTCGGCGACCTCGTCGAGCTCCTTGCGGTTGCGCACCCCCTGCAGCTTCAGCCCGGCCACCACGTTGTCGCGAATCGACATGGTGGGGAACGGGTTCGGCCGCTGGAACACCATGCCGATGGTGCGCCGCACGCCGACCGGGTCGACCGCGGAGCCGTAGATGTCCTCACCGTCGAGCAGCACCGCGCCCTCGACGCGGGCATTCGGCGTCACCTCGTGCATGCGGTTGAGCGAACGCAGCACCGTCGACTTACCGCAACCGGACGGACCGATGAAAGCGGTGACGCTGCGCGGCAATACGGTCAGCGACACATCGCTTACGGCGTGGAATTTGCCGTAGTAGATGTTGAGATCTTTGACGTCGATCCGCTTGGCCATTGTCGTATTCCGTTCGCTTCTATCGATTCCGCGTGAGCAGTTTGTTGACCACGGCCGCGCCGATGTACAGCAGGGCGATGATCAGGATCAGCGTCAGCGACGCGCCCCACACTCGCATCCGGCCGGCCGCTTCCGGGTTGGCCAGTTCCTGGTAGATCATCAGTGGCAGCGACGCCATATTTCCGTTGAAGATGTTGGTGTTGATCGACTTCGAATAGCCGACGAGGACCAGCACCGGCGCGGTTTCGCCCATGACGCGGGCGACCGCGAGCAACATACCGCTGATCATGCCGGGCAGAGCGGTCGGCACGACGATCCGCAGGATCGTCTTCCATTTCGGGATGCCCAGCGCGTACGAAGCCTCGCGCAATTCGTCGGGCACGAGTTTGAGCATTTCCTCGGTACTGCGCACCACCACCGGCAACATCAGCAGCACCAGTGCCAGTGACACCGCGAAGGCCGACTGCGGGAAACCGAAGGTGGCGATCCACAGCGCGAAGACGAACAGCGCCGCCACGATCGAGGGCACACCGGCGAGGATGTCGACCATGAAGGTGGTCGTCTTCGCCAGCCAGCCGCGACCGTATTCGACCAGGTAGACCGCGGCCATGATGCCCAGCGGCACCGCGATCACCGCGGCGACCGCCGACTGCACGATCGTTCCGTAGATCGCGTGATACACACCGCCCGCGAATTGGTCGGGCAGCACGCCCTTCTGCGACTTGGACCACCAGCCGCTGCTGACGATCGCGTGGAAACCCTTGTTGAGCACCAGGATCAGCACCCAGCCCAGCGGCACCAGCGCGATGCCGAAGCACAGCCACATGACCGAGGTGGCGACATTGTTGCGGACCTTGCGGCCCAGGCTCACGTGGCGGAACGTGGGCGCCTTGATCGGCTTGTCCAACGTGGTGGTCATCACCCGTTCACCTTCCCGCCGGCGGCGATCCGAGCCAGGGCATTGACGATGAAGGTCAGCGCGAACAGGACGAAGCCCGCCGCGATGTAGGCGCCGGTGGGCAACGCCTGGCTGAATTCCGAAGCGGCCGAGGCGATCTTGGAGGCGAAGGTGTAACCGCCGTCGAACAGCGACCAGTGGCCGGGTGTCGCGGCGGTACGCAGCACGATCAGCACCGCGATGGTTTCACCGAGCGCGCGGCCGAGGCCCAGCATGGAACCGGCGATCACACCGCTGCGGCCGTACGGCAGCACGGTCATCCGCACCACCTCCCACTTGGTGGCGCCCAGGGCCTGTGCGGCCTCGATGTGCGCCCGGGGAGTCAGGTGGAAGACCTCGCGGCTGACCGAGGTGATGATCGGCAGGATCATCACCGCGAGCACGACACCGGCGGTGAAGATCGTGCCGCCGCCGCTGATGGAGACGTTGCCTTCCTTGAACAGGAAGAACCAGCCCAACTTGTCGTTCAGGAATTGTTCGAAGGGTGCCAGCTTCTCGGCCAGCACCAGGAAACCCCACAGACCGAACACGATCGAAGGCACCGCCGCGAGCAGATCGACCAGCATCGCGAACGGACGCGACAACACCTTCGGCGCGTACTGCGTCAGGAACAACGCGATACCGACGCCGAGCGGCACGGCGATCAGCAGTGCCAGCAGCGAACTCAGCACCGTGACCATGAACAGGTCGCGGATGCCGAAGTGCATGTTGTCGGCGTTGGTGACGTTGAACTCGGCGCTGGTGAAGAAGTTCGCCTTGTTCGCCGCCACCGACGGCACCGCGCGAATCAGCAGAAACAGCGCGATGAGCGCGATCGCCGCGACGATCGTCGCCCCGGCGGCCGTGGCCAGGGAACGGAAAACGGTCTCACCCCGGCGGCTGTGACCGCCGGCGTTGCGACCGGCCGGCTTGGTGCTCGACTCACTCGGCATGGAGGAAGTATCTCCCGGCGGGACTTCATTGCCCGTCCGCGGGCCGGTCGAATCCGACTGGCCCGCGGCGGTGACTTCGTCGTGGACGGTCATGGGTTTCGCAATCAGGAGATGGCGTTGATCGCGGTGGTCAGCTTGGTCTTGAACGCATCCGGGATCGGCACATAGCCGGAGTCCTCGAGGCCGTTCTGACCGTTGGAGATCGCCGAGGTCAGGAACGCCTTGACGGCCTTGCCGGTGTCGGCGTCGGCGTACTTCGAGCACACGATCTCGTAGGTGGCCAGCATGATCGGGTAGGCGCCCGGATCGGCCGGCTTGTAGAACGATTTGGTGTCGATGATCAGGTCGTTGCCCTCGCCGACGATCTTCGCGGAGGCGATGGCCTTACCGGCCGACTCCGTGTTGAGCGCCACCGGCTTCACGGCGGCATCGGTGATGATCTGCGCGGTGGACAGGTTCTGCGACCGCGCGAAGGACCACTCGTTGTACGTGATGGAGCCCTTGGTGCTCTTGATGGCGGCCGAGGTGCCCTCGTTACCCTTCGCGCCCTCGCCGACACCGCCGGCGAACGCCTTGCCCGCACCCTTGCCCCACGCGCCGTTGGAGGCGGCGTCCAGGTAGCGCTGGAAGTTGTCGGTAGTGCCCGACTCGTCACTGCGGAAGATCACGTGGATCTGGTCCGACGGCAGGTTCACGCCCTGGTTCAGGCCCTTGATCGCCGGGTCGTCCCACTTGGTGATGGTGCCGTTGAAGATCTTCGCCGCGGTCGGGCCGTCGAGGGTCAGGTTGGTGACACCGTCGAGGTTGTAGGTGACGGCGATCGGACCGAAGACCGTCGGCAGGTTCCAGGCCGGTGCGCCACAGCGGTCGGCGGCCTTCTTCGGCTCGTCCTTCTTCGGGTCCAGAGCCGAGTCCGAACCACCGAAATCGGTCTGGCCACCGACGAACTCGTTCACGCCGGCGCCGGAGCCGCTGGAGGTGTAGTCCAGCTTCGCACCCTCGCAGTTCTGCTCGTAGGCGGCGATGAAGCGGTCCATCGCGTTCTTCTGAGCGGAGGATCCGCTGGCCTTCAGAGCCTTCTTGCCACCGCAGGCCACATCGACCTTGGTGGTGTTACCGGTCGCGGCCGAGTTGTCGTCGCTACCACAGGCAGTCAGTGTCAGAGTGCCGGCTGCCGCCAGCACGCCGAGGAGAGCGCCGCTGCGCTTGAATTTCACCTGTTCCTCCGGGAAACGCTTCGTACGCGTCCGATCCCTCAACGACCGGACGAGTCCAGTGGGTGGCCGTTCGCAGAGAACTTGCGCACCGAGCAGCGAATGCCGCCCACGATCAAAGTAGATTCGTCCGGTTGACAGCGGGACCTGGGCAAGTGAACGCAGAGTGAACAACCCGGCGCGATTGCGGTTCAAACCTGTGAGATTTGCCGCAGCGTTACTGCTGGCGAATCACCGGGCGGTGTAGGCGGCGTCGATGTGGGCCGTCTCGAACCCGAGACGAGTGTAGGTGTGCACGGCCGCGGTGTTGTCGGCCTCGGTGTAGAGGATCACCGCGCCGAGACCCCGATCGCGCAGATAGTGCAGGCCCGCGAGGGTGAGCACGCGCCCCAGACCGCGGCCCTGAGCGGCCGGGTCGATGGCCACCACGTAGACCTCACCGACCGCGTCCGAGTTCTCGTCCGGATCGTGCACCTTGGTCCAGTGAAAGCCCAGGATGTGCGTGGGATCCGCGGGATCGGCGGCGATGAACAGCCCCTTCGGGTCGAACCAGGGCGCCGCCCTCCGGACGGCGATCTCGGCCTCGGTCCAGCCGCCCTGTTCCGGATGCCAGTCGAAGGCGGCGTTGTTGACCCGCAGAATCTCCGCGTCGTCGGCGGGCCCGGCATAGGTCCGCAGCACGATATCGGCGGGCACCTTCAATTCCGGTAGCTCGACGGTTGCCCGATCGCCGTCCGGAGCCTGCGTCAGGGCCCGTCGCATCTGCCACAGCTCGCGCGCGACGGTCAGTCCGAGCCGCCCCGCGACCGCCCGCGCCGGCGCCAGATTGCCGTGCGCCCAGATCCGCGCACCCGGGCCACCCGCGTCGAGGGCCGCGGCGACGAGCGTCGCGCCGATCCCGCGGCCGCGCACCCGCGGATCCACCACGGCCTCGGCCATCGCCGGGTGATCACCGTGCGCGGGAACGAGATTCGCGTACGCGACGAGTTCGCCGTCGCGCTCGACGGCGAGGTGCCGCGTCCGCCCGACCGGCGCATCGGTATCGGTATCGTCGTGCCCGGATGTGGTCACCGAGAGCACCGCTTGTTCGGAGATCGGCGCGACTGCGTCGGCGGCCCCCGCGCGTTCCACCAGGTCCACGATCTTCGCCGCGGTCGCTGGGGCCAAATCGGTGGTCCATTCCGGCACCTGCACGCTCACACCCATCCCTCGCTCATCCGTTCACGTCCGCCGACACACCGGCTGTTCCGACAACCGGCCCTTCCGACAACCGGCTCGGCTACCGCCCTGATTCCCGCCTGCGGCGAACACCTGTCCCGGCTGCGGGTTTCCTTTCGGCGCAATCCTTTTCGCCGGCCGATCGTCCGGGCCGCAACCACCGCACCGGCATCCCGTTCGCGTCCCGGCCCACCGACCTCAGGACGGACTGCCGTTGACCTGGGTCAACTGGTTGTCGTCGGCGCCGTCGTCGCCCTCGTCCGGTATGCCTGCCGCCTGCTCACCGCCCTTGTTGTTGGCCGAGCGCGCCGGGCGAACCGCCTTGTAACCGACGTTGCGGACGGTGCCGATCAGCGACTCGTATTCGCTGCCGAGTTTGGCTCGCAACCGCCGTACGTGCACGTCGACCGTGCGGGTGCCGCCGAAGAAGTCGTAACCCCAGACCTCCTGCAGCAACTGCGCGCGGGTGAAGACCCGGCCGGCGTGCTGTGCGAGATATTTCAGCAGCTCGAATTCCTTGTAGGTCAGGTCGAGCGGGCGGCCGCGCAACCGCGCGGTATAGGTGCCCTCGTCGATGACCAGTTCGCCGAGCGTGATCTTGCCGGTGTTCTCCGGACTGGCCGCGCCGCCGTTTCGGGCGACCAGCAGGCGCAGCCGGGCGTCCAGTTCCGCGGGGCCGGTTCCCGGCAGCAGAATGTCGTCCAGCCCCCAATCGGCGTTGACCGCGACCAGACCGCCCTCGGTCAGCACCGCCACCACCGGCACCGAGGAACCGGTGCTGCCGAGCAGTCTGCACAGTCCGCGCGCGGCGGCCAGATCGGTGCGGGCATCGACCAGAGCCACATCCGCGGTTCCCGCCTCGAGCAGCGACGCCACCTCGGTGGGCGCGGGCCGCACATTGTGCGGCAGCAGCGCCAGCGACGGCAGCACGGCTTCCGGGTTCGGATCGGAGGTCAGCAGGAGCAACTCCACCGGCTCTCCTCCCAATCTGGCATGTCCGCGGGCAACCTCGACGTCATTCGCGAATCCATGCGCGTCGGCACAGGTAATTCGTGCCTACATTAGCGCGTGCGGGGCCCCGATCATGTATTCCGCACTCGCACGGGGACCAGCGGTGATGGCCACCGCCGGGCCCACACCCGCGCGGCCCGCACGGTCCGGGCAGATATCTTCGTACCGGGTAGCCTCTCCTCGGGACACCCACGCCTCGCACCCCTCCGCGCGCGACCGCTGTGTACCGCGCGCCCGGACGGCCTGAACTCGGAGCATGTGGATGAGAAAACTGATCGTCGGGCTGCTGCTGGTGGTCGCGATCGCCGTAGTGGTCGATTTCACTGCGGCGGCCTACTCGGAGTACCGGGTTTCGCGGTCGCTGCGGGCCGGCGGTGAACTCAGCGCCGATCCCGAAGTGACCATTCACGGATTCCCGTTCCTGGCCCAGACCGCGCGCGGCGACTACCGCAATCTCGAGATCCGGGCGCGCGCGAACCGCCCCGACATTCCCGGCGAAATCCTGGTCGAAGCCACCCTGAACGGCGTCCACCTGTCGATGCACGATCTGGTGGACAACGACATGCGCTCGGTGATGGTCGACCAGGTGGCCGGTCGGATGCGGATCGAACCGGTCGAACTGGGACGGCTGTTCAACATTCCGGACCTCGAGGTGGTCACCCGCCCGGCCGACAAATCCGACGGCACCGGCGGTTCCGGTGGCTCCGGCATGACCACCCAGGGCGCGCTGGTCCTCACCGGCACCATCCAGCTCGGACCCGAGACCCGTAGTACCGATCGAGTCAGCGTGAAGGCCGATCTGTTCCTCGACGGCGATCAGATCAAACTGGTCGCCACCGACCTCTATCACGGCGGCGTCGAGAGCAACGCGCCGACGACCACCGCCGCCGAACTGGGTCCCGACCTGGACAAGGCCGCGGTCCTGGCCCGCTTCACCCGCACCATCGACACCAAGGATCTGCCGTTCGGGGTGCCCCCGAAGAAGGTGCAGGCCATCGGCGGCAATATCGTGGTAGAGGGGGAAGGGGAGAATATTCGCATTGATATGGACAGGTTTGCCCGACCATGATTGAACTCACGATTCTGGCCGTCGTCCTGCTGGCCGGGGTGGCCGCGGGTATCGCCCTGCGTTACCGCGAGGGCCGCGTGCGGACGGCCGGCACCACCGAGATCGCGGGTTCGCGCACCGAACTGCTCAGCGCGGTCGGTGTCACCGAGGCGGTGCCGACCGTTCTGCACTTCTCCGCCGAATGGTGCGGTCCCTGCGCCGCGGTCCGGCGGGTGGTGGCCGGCGTGGTCGCCGATCTGGCCGATACCGTGCGGCCGCCCCGCGACGTCGAGATCGATATCGACGCCGAGGCCGAACTCGCGCGCGAACTCAACGTCCTGTCGCTGCCCACCACATTCGTCTTCGACGCCCACGGGCGTGAGCGGTTCCGGATCTCCGGTGTGCCCAAGGCCACCGATCTGCGTAGTGCCCTTGCGCCGCTGACGGTCCCCGAGGCGGCCTGAACCTCCTGCTCACGAGGGCTTTCCGAGCATCGTTGCGCCCGGCGTGCGAGCCGTCCACGCGCCCGGCGTCGGGTCGAGTTTCGTACCCCGGGTCCAATTCCCTCCCGAAACCGGGTAAACTGCTTGGCGTGCAAACCCGCCGAGAGCTGATGCTCACCCGACGCCGCACAGTCGATCTGTGCCGCCTCGGCGGTTGTTGCTGCCTGTGCATGTAGCCGGTCGGCCTTTCGTATCCCTGCCGCCGACCGGTTTCTCCACCGCGTGTGAGATCTCGTCGATCCCCCGGTGATCCGACCTATCTGACGGATAACCCGCAACCGGATAAGCCAGATAAGCCTTCCTTCAGCGCAGGAGCCCCCGTGCCTCAGAACACCAACTCACCCACCGGTCAGGTGGACGTCCGCGGACCGCGGTTCGCGGCGTGGATCACCACCGGTGTCCTCGTGCTGGTCCTGATCGTCTCCGCCTTCTCCACCGCCGGCGCGGCGGTGCTGATCGCTCTGCAGGCGATCGTCTTCGCCCTCGGCGCGCTGTACGGCCCGCGGCGCAGCCCCTACGGGTGGTTGTTCGCCACCTTCGTCGCGCCGCGTGTCGGCCCGGCGACCGAGACCGAGCCGGTGCCGCCGCTGCGGTTCGCGCAGCTGGTCGGTTTCGTGTTCGCGATCGTCGGCTTCGTCGGCTTCGCGGCCGGATCCGGCGTGGTGGGCGCGATCTTCACCGCCTTCGCACTGTTCGCGGCGTTCCTCAACGCGGCGTTCGGAATCTGCCTGGGCTGCAAGATCTATCCGCTCACCCAGCGGTTCACCTCGCGAACCCCGGTCGCTTCGAGCAGCTCGACGAACTGACCGGCCCACAATCCACCGTTCATCTCTCCACATACCCCGGCAAGTCACATCGAAAGGAACAACATGGCTCGCTCCGATGTCCTGGTCTCCGCAGACTGGGTCGAAGAGAACCTCAACACCCCCGGCGTCGTGATCGTCGAGGTCGACGAGGACACCTCCGCCTACGACACGGGCCACATCGAAGGTGCCGTCAAGCTCGATTGGAAGAAGGATCTGCAGGATCCGGTTCGGCGTGACTTCGTCAACCGGGAGCAGTTCTCGGATCTACTGTCGGCCCGCGGTATCGGCAACGATGACACCGTCGTTCTCTACGGTGGCAACAACAACTGGTTCGCGGCGTACGCGTACTGGTACTTCAAGCTCTACGGCCACCAGAACGTCAAGCTGCTCGACGGCGGCCGCAAGAAGTGGGAGCTCGACGCCCGCCCGCTGTCGACCGATGCGGTGACCCGCCCGGCGACCACCTACAAGGCCTCCGAGCAGGACCTGTCGATCCGCGCCTTCCGCGACGACGCAATCCAGGCCATCGGCGTCAAGAACCTCGTCGACGTGCGTTCGCCCGACGAGTTCTCCGGCAAGATTCTCGCTCCCGCGCACCTGCCGCAGGAGCAGAGCCAGCGTCCCGGCCACATCCCCGGCGCCATCAACGTGCCGTGGAGCAAGGCCGCGAACGAGGACGGCACCTTCAAGTCCGACGAGGAACTGGCTTCCATCTACAAGGAAGCGGGCCTCGACGGCGAGAAGGAGACCATCGCCTACTGCCGCATCGGTGAGCGCTCGTCGCACACCTGGTTCGTGCTGCAGGAGCTGCTGGGCCACAAGAACGTCAAGAACTACGACGGGAGCTGGACCGAATACGGCTCCCTCGTCGGTGCACCGATCGAGTTGGGAGCGTAAATAGATATGTGTGCAGCACCTACCCAGGGTCAGGCCCTTCCGGCCAACGTCGACACCGAGAAGGAGACCGTCCTCACCGGACGCGTCCTCGATGCGGACGGTAACCCGGTAGGCGGCGCCTTCGTCCGCCTGCTGGACTCGAGCGACGAGTTCACCGCCGAGGTCGTGGCCTCCGGCACCGGTGATTTCCGCTTCTTCGCCGCGCCCGGCACCTGGACCATCCGGGCCCTGTCGTCGGCCGGCAACGGTTCGGCCAAGGTCAGCCCCGAAGGGGCGGGCGTCCACAACGTCGACGTGAGCGTCGCCAAGTAACACCGACGCGGAGCGTCGCCGGCAGGCGCCGGAAAACTGCGCTCATCGCACGCGAACGGCCCCGGGATTCGTTTTCCCGGGGCCGTTTTCGTCTTCGCCGAGCGGGTCGTTAAACTCCGATATGTGGTCTTAACCTTCGAGATTCTGCTGGTCATCTGCTCCGTGCTGATCGCCTGGTTCGGGCTCTACGTCCTCTACCGGCTCTTCACCGAGTCGTGACCGATTCGGCGAGCGAGAACGTCGAAAACGCAGCGACCAACGGTCACGCCTCACAAGCGCACGCAGAGGGCCGCGAGCCCGACGATGCGGCTCGCCGCAGTCCCGACGATGCGGCTCGCCGCAGTGGCGACGAGGCGGTAGCCGACGCTGCCGAGCGCGCCAAATCGACCGGCGGCCGCAACATCCCGCAGCTGCCGGGTCTGCCGCTGCCCGAGGACACGGCGAATCTGCGGCTGGGTCCCGATCTGAGCGCCTCCATGCTCGCGCTGCTGCCCCTGGTGGGCGTCTGGCGCGGTGAAGGCGAGGGCAACGATCCCGAGCGCGGCGGCGACTACCACTTCGGGCAGCAGATCATCGTCTCCCACGACGGTGGCGACTATCTGGCCTGGGATTCCCGTTCCTGGGTCATCGACGCCGAAGGCAACTACTCCGGCCCCGATCTGCGCGAAAGCGGCTTCTGGCGGGTCGGCATCGACGGCGACGACGAGGTCATCGAACTCCTGCTGACCCACAGCTCCGGAATCGTCGAACTCTTCTACGGTCAGGCCCTCACCCAGTCGTCCTGGGAACTGGCCACCGATGTCGTGATCCGCAGCCAGTCCGGCGCGGTGGTCGGCGGCGCCAAACGCCTGTACGGCATCGTCGAAGGCGGCGACCTGGGCTACGTCGAGGAACGAGTGGAAGCCGACGGCGCCCTGAAGCCCCGCCTCTCCGCCCGCCTCCAGCGCTACATCGGCTGAGCCGAGCCCAAATCCGCATACGGGACGAGGCGGAAACGGGTACGGCCCCCGAGCCTTACCGCGGAGATCTCGTCTCTCGCGATTCCCGGTCGGACAAACCGGGGGCTCGGGGGCCGGGTGACTGCCTTGGATTAGTTCAGCGCTCGCGCGGGGACCGAATCCACTGCAGCGGGCCGCGGTACGGAGACCGCGGCTGTGGCGCTCAACCGGCAGCCACCTCACGCGTCCTCTGAATATCCATTCTTCGAACCACCTCCTTTCCCGTGTACAGACGAAACTACCGGCCGTGGACGCGGGGCTGCAACGGATTTTTCGCAGAGCCGAATCCCCACGCCGACCTGGGCGTTCGCCGGGTCAGGCGGGGACGCGGCGGGTGATCGATATCTCGCCGCCGGGTGCGACCGTGACCACCGTGTCGGCACGGTGGTCCGGGGGCAGCTGGTGGGTGACGACGACCACCGTGCGGTCCGGGTCGACGAGACCGCTGGTTTCGTCGAGCAGTGCGCGCAGCAGTTCGGCACCCGCCGCCGCCTCCATATGTTCGGTGGGTTCGTCCAGCAGCAGGGTGTCGGCGGGGGCGACCAGTGCGCGCGCCAGCAGCAGACGGCGGCGCTGCCCGCCCGAGAGTGCGGCCGCGCCGCCGACCAGATCCGTGTCCACACCCTCCGACAGGGCGTCGAGCCACGGGCCGGAACCGACCGCACGCAGGGCATTTTCGGCCTCCGCATCGGTCACGTCGCCGCGGGCCACCCGGAGGTTCTCCAGGACGGACGTGCCGAAGACGTGGGCGTCCTCGGCGAAGAAGGTCCGGCCGGGGCGCGGTGCGTCGAACAGTCCGGCCCAGCTCATCAGCAGCGTGGTCTTACCTGCCCCGCTCGGACCGACCACCGCGATCCGGCGGCCCGGCGGCAGGTCGGGCAGCGCGCGAATCAGGCGAGCCCGCAGATCACCGGACGCGTAATCGGCCGGCGCCGAGGCATTGTCGTCGGTAGCGACGTCGTCGGTAGCGACCGCCCGCGCCGACTCGGCCGGGTCGATGGCACGAATGCGGCGCAGGGCGGCACGGCCCTTGGTGAGGGCCTGCGCGGCGGCCGGCAGCACCGCCACGGCCTCGAAGGCCGACAGTGGCAGCAGCACCAGTATCGCGAAGGCCATCGGGGTGATACCGCCGGCCGGCGCGGGTTGCAGCGGCTCGGATGTCGCGCCGAAACCGTTGCCGTACAACGTGATTCCGATGAGCAACGCGCCGAGCACACTGGCTCCGACGGACAGCGGGGTCGCCGCGGCGGCCCAGGCGCTGCGTGCGGCCGCCCGGTCCTCGGCGCGTACCGCGCGTGCCGAGGCGGTCGTGGCTGCCGTCGTCGCCGCGTCGAGCCGGCCGGCGACCCGTAGCTCGGCGGCGTGATCGAGCACGGTGACGGCCGCGGCCCGGAACTCGGCACGATCGGATTGCACGGCCAGTTCGGCGTCCCTGGCCGCCCGCGCGGACAACCAGGGGGCGAACCCGCCGGAGACCAGCAGGGCGACCGCGAGGATCACACCGGCAGGCACGGAAATGGTGGCGAGCAGGGCGACGGCGGCGACCGAGAGCAGGATCGCCACGGCGATGGGAACCACCGCCCGCACGACCACGGCACCCAGGTCGTCGATATCCGCGCCGATCCGGGTGAGCAGATCGCCTCGGCGCAGCAGACCGTTCCCTGGTCCGGCACCGGTCCCCGAGTCCGGACGGCCGACTTCTCCCCCCGGTGACAGGCCGGCGGGCCGACATTGCGGGGGCTCGGCTCGGCCGTCGCGTCGCAGCGTCCAGAAATCGGCGCGGGCGAGGGCCGCGTACACCGACGTACGGGCGGTGGTCATCGCGCGCAGTGCCACGTCATGGGTCGCCAGCCGCTCGATGTAGCGGAACAGCCCGCGGGAGATACCCAGCGCGCGCACCGCGACCACGGCGACGCTGAGGTCCAGCACCGGCGGCATCTGCCACGCCCGCGCGATCAGCCACGCCGCCAGCGCCGCCAGCGCGAGTCCACTGCCCAGCGCGATCGTCCCCCAGCAGATCGATACGACCACGCGCCACGGAGAGATCTCCGAAACTCGCCGCAGCTCGCGCAGTTCGGCCCACAGGGATCTCACGGCGTCCACTCCCCCGTCCTCGTCGGGCCGACTCCGATCGGCGCAACGGGCGTGCCCGATGCGTGCGCATCGCCCCGCCGCACCTCGCCCTCCCGATCCGCCGTTGCGGGGGCGACGTGCTCCGGCCCATCCGATTCGCGAGGTCGCTCGGGGCACGTCTTCGCGTCCGCGTCACCGATGTGCTTCGACACACCATCCGCCCGCGAGGTACCCGGCTCGGAACAGGCGGAGTCCTGTCCCTCCGTGCCCGGGGCTTCGGAGTGACGATCCTCGCCGCCGGGAAGCTCGGAATCCACGGGGAAGCCATCGCCCGTGGGCCGAGTCCACCCCACAGCGCGATGCGTCAGCCCTTCTCCGACGTCGTCGTACGCCCGAGAACCGCCGGACCCGTCGATCGGTGGCTGCGCCCGGCGAAGGCCTAGATCGGCCGACTCCCGTTGCGCGGCAGGATGTTCCGCCGGCTTCGGCTCCGTCTGCGCGTGTACCTCGATGATGTGGTCGGCGATGGCGAGCACCGAGGGCCGGTGCGCTACCACGACGACCGTCGCCCCCGCGCGGGCCCGTTCGGTGAGGGCGGCGAGAACGGTGGCTTCGCTGCGCTCGTCGAGATGGGCGGTGGGCTCGTCGAACAGCAGAATCGGCCGGTCGGCGGCCAGCACGCGCACCACTGCCAGGCGTTGGCGCTGGCCGAGGGACAGGCCGAGGCCGCCGGGGCCCACCACGGTGTCCCACCCGTCCGGAAGTTCGGCGAGGACCGCGTCGAAACCCGTTGCCGCGCACGCCTTGTCGACGGCTTCGGCGCGGCGGGCCGCGTCGTCGCCGCCCTCACCGCACCCGGCGTCGCGAGCTCGGGCGCCGAAGAGTTCGAGGTTCTCGCGCAAGGTGCCGGGCAGCAGCACCGGGCGTTGCGGCAACCAGGCGATATGCGACCACCATGCGTCCGGATCGAACTCGCCGACCGGGCGCCCGCCCACCAGAACCGCACCCCGGTCCGGTGACATCAAACCCAATATCACCTGCAGCGCAGTCGATTTCCCGCTGCCGTTGGGGCCGGCGAGAGCGGTCACCGCCCCAGGACGCAGCACACCCGACAATCCGGCGGGTGCGTACCCGTCCCGCGCACGCACCCACACATCACACAGCTCGATATCTCCCGCCGCCGGTTCGACCGTCACCGGGACTCGCACCGCGGGCGGCTCGCCGGATCGCCGAGCGGTGGGGGCATCTGCCCGGGGAGGTCCGCTGGGCGCGGGGACCGCCACCGAGCCGTCCGGGTCCAATACCGCGAAAGCCCGTTCGGCAGCGGCCATTCCGTCCTGCGCGGCATGGAATCTCTCCCCCACCGCACGCAGCGGCAGATAGACCTCCGGGGCGAGGATCAGGCCCAGCAGGCCCGCGTACAACCCCATATGCCCGAAGACCAGCCGCATGCCGATCGACACGGCGACCAGCGCCACGCACAGGGTGGCCAGCATTTCCAGCACCATCGACGACAGGAACGCCATCCGCAGGGTGGCCATGGTCCGCTTGTGCAACGCCTCGCCCAGCTCGCGGACCCGATGCCGCATGGTCGGCGAACCGTCTTCGGCCGCACCGGTTTCCCGGCCGAGCGCCCGCAGCGTCGGCATCCCCGCGAACAGGTCGAGCATCTGCTCCGACAGCCGGGTGGTGGCGGCCAGGGCGTCGGCGGCACGGCCCTGGGTCATCAGCCCGATCAGGATCATAAAGATCGGGATCAGCGGCAGCGTCACCAGGATGATGATCGCCGCGGTGAGGTCGTGCACGGCGATCACGGTCAGCACGATGGGCGGTACCAGCACCGCGAGCAGCAGCGCCGGCAGGTAGCCGGTGAGATAGGCGCGCAGACCGCCCAGGCCGTCGCCGACCACCACCGCGAGTTCGGTACGCCGGCTTTCCATTTCGCGCGGCGGCAGGGCGGCTCCGGCGGCCAGCACGGAATTCTCCAATTCCGCGACCACCTGCGCGCCGGCCCGATGCGCGAGCCGCGACTGCCACCAGCTCGCCAGCGTCCGCACCGCGATCGCCGCCGCCAGGATCGCCGGCTCGGTCGTCCACGCGCCGACCGTGCGCAGGCCGGGCTCGGTGATGACGCCCGCCGCGATCCGGGCCAGCATCAGCGCCGCGACCACGATGCCCGCCGTGATCACCAGCGACAGTCCCACGCTGATGATCAGGTAGCGGCGGGCCGAGCGGGCGTGGCGCCACAGCCGGGGATCGACGGGACGGGCCATCGGGACCTACCGCGCGCCGCTGCGCATCGACAGGCCGATCGGCGCCGGAATCTGCTCGACGGTGATGCGCTTGCGGAACACCCAGTACGTCCAGCCCTGGTAGATCAGCACGACCGGGGTCAGCACCACCGCGACCCAGCTCATCACGACCAGCGTGTAGTGCGTGGAGGAGGCGCTGACGGTGGGATGCCCGTCGACCATCCGGCCGTCGACGGTGAGCCCGTAGGCGGCGTCGATGGTGGACGGCAGCACGTACGGGAACAGGGCACCGAACAGCAGCACGATCGCGGCGACCACGGTGACGGCGGTGCCGGTGAACGCCCAGCCGTCACGGTGCCGAAGCACCGCACCACCCGCGAGCAGCAGGCCGAAGACCGCCACGCCCAACGGAATCCACGTCCATCCCTGGCCGTGGGCCAACTGCGTCCACAGCGCGAACGCGCCGGCGACCACGGTGGCAGGCAACCAGACAACCCGGGCGATCCGCTCGGCACTCTCGCGAATGTCGCCACCGGTCTTCAAGGCGATGAACACCGCGCCGTGCAGGATGAACAACAGCAGCAGCGTCAGGGCGCCGAGCAGGCCGTAGGGGTTGATCAGGCCGAGCAGACCGCCCTCGATCTGCTTGTGCGCGTTGAGCTGTACTCCGTGCACGATATTCGCGAAGGCCAGCCCCCAGGCCAGGGCGGGCACCCAGGAACCGAAGACGATCGCGGCGTCACACCACCTGTACCAGCGCGGATCATGGATCTTTCCGCGCCATTCGATCGCCACCGCACGCACGATCAACGCCACCAGAATCAGCAGCAGCGCCAGATAGAACCCGGAGAACAGGCTGGCGTACCACTCCGGGAAGGCGGCGAACATCGCACCGCCGGCGGTGATCAGCCACACCTCGTTGCCGTCCCAGACCGGCCCGATCGTGTTGAGTACGGCACGTTTTCGCGTTTCGTCGCCGCGGCCGATGATCGGCATCAGTATGCCGACGCCGAAATCGAAACCCTCGAGCACGAAGTAGCCGGTGAACAGCACACCGATCAGCAAGAACCAGAATTCGGGCAGACTCATCCTCGGCTCCTCAGTACGCGAACGAAAGCTTCTCGACCGCAGACGTTTCCGTCTCCGCGGGTGGCTGTTCAGGTCCCTCGATCACATAGCGCCGCATGAGGAAGAACCACACGACCGCCAGGGCGCCGTACACCAGTGTGAAGACGATCAGCGAGGTCAGCACGGTGCCGGCGGTATGCCCGGAGACGGCCTGCTGCACGGTCATCCGGATGGCCGGATTACCGGTCGGATTCGGTGCGACCACCCAGGGCTGGCGGCCCATTTCGGTGAAGACCCAGCCCGCGCTGTTGGCCAGGAACGGCGTCGGAATGCAGATCAGGCTCACCCACTTGAACCAGGGCTGATCCGGTATCCGGCCGCGCCGGGTCATCCAGAAGCCCAGCAGCGCGATCACCGCCGAGCCCGCCGCCCAGCCGATCATGGCACGGAAGGTCCAGTAGGTGACGAACAGATTCGGCCGGTAGTCGCCCGGGCCGAATTTCTCGTTGTAGCTCGCCTGCAGGTCCTTGACGCCCTGCAGCGTCACGCCGCTGAACTTGCCTTCGGCAAGGTACGGCAGCACGCCGGGCACCTCGAGGACGCGGGTGATGCTGTCGCAGTTGTTGTGGGTGCCGACGGTCAGCACCGAGAAATCCGGATCGGTTTCGGTGTGGCACAACGATTCCGCCGAAGCCATCTTCATCGGCTGCTGTTTGAACATCAGCTTGCCCTGGATGTCGCCGGTGAATATCAGTGCGATGCCGGCGATCACGATCACCCACATCCCGGCGCGGGCGGCGGGCCGCCACATACCGCGCGCCTCCGCCATCAACTCCGGATGACCCGAGCGGGCGTTGCGGACCATCCACCAGCCGCCGATACCCGCGACGAAGGTGCCGGCCGTGAGGAACGCGCCCGCGACGACGTGTGGGAAGGCCGCCAGCGCGGTGTTGTTGGTCAGCAGCGCGCTGATGCTCTCCAGTTCGGCGCGGCCGGATTCGGGGTTGTAGCGGGCGCCGACCGGATGCTGCATGAACGAGTTCGCGGCGATGATGAAGTAGGCGGAGGCGTTCACGCCGATCGCGACCAGCCAGATGGTGGCCAGGTGGACCAGTTTCGGCAGCCGCGACCAGCCGAAGATCCACAGGCCCAGGAAGGTCGATTCCAGGAAGAACGCGGCCAGGCCCTCCATGGCCAGCGGGGCGCCGAAGACATCGCCGACGAAGCGCGAGTATTCGCTCCAGTTCATACCGAACTGGAACTCCTGCACGATGCCGGTGGCGACGCCGAGCGCGAAGTTGATCATGAACAACTTGCCGAAGAACTTCGTCAGCCGGTACCAATGATCCTTACCCGTGATCACCCATGCGGTCTGCATCCCGGCGACCAAGGGCGCGAGGCCGATGGTGAGCGGTACGAAGATGAAGTGATAGACGGTCGTGATCCCGAACTGCCAACGTGAGACGTCGACGACATCCATCCGGCGGCCTCCTGTGTCATGCGGGATATCCACACGTACTACGACATGTCGTAGTAGAGCCTACGCCGGAACAGCCGTGGGGCAACGAGTCCTACGTCACGACATTCCAACAATTATTGCTGCGCGGTAACGGGTTCCGATCCGACTCCGACACGACGATCGAATCAGGTCCAGTCGGCGATATTCCAGGCTCGCTCGATCCCGCGATTCACGAGATCCGCGATCTCTTCGGCACAATCCGGCGCCGACATCCGCAGCCCGTCCAACGTCGCCACCCGCGCGGCGAGCGTGATGCTCGACAGTAGCCAAACACTGTCGGCGGTAACGAGATCCGCGGTGAACAGCGATTTGTAGCTGCAGTCCCAGCCGGCCTTCCCCGCCTCGACGAACAGGGCTCGCTGAGTGATGCCGGGCAGCACGCCGTCGCGCGCGGGCGGGGTGAGCAACTGCTTGTCGCGCTGGATCACGACCGTCGAGCGCGGTCCCTCCAGCACACGATGCTCGGTGCTGGTGAAGATCACGTCGTCGGCGTCCTGGCGGGCCGCGAAACGCAGCGCCGCCATATTCGTCGCATAGGAGAGCGTCTTGGCGCCGAGCAGCAGCCACGGAGCGGTGGCCGCGAGTTCGGTGGAGATGCCGCGGGTGAGGGTGATCACCGAGATACCTTCGGCGCGAGCCTTACTCACCCGCTCGGCGACCGCGCTCACCAGCACGTAGCCGGTGAGATCCGGTGCCGGGCCCGACAGTTCGCCCGAACCGACCCGTCTGGACTCGGCGCCGTCGCGACCCCGGGTCACGATCATGCGCAGCACGCCCTCGCGGTCGGACCCCCATTCCTTGACCGCGGATTCCACCGCGGTGCGCCACTGGGCGACGTCGGGGTCCGGCAGGTCCAGCGCCTGGGCCGAGCGGCGTAGCCGAGCCAGGTGTAATTCCAATGCACTCGCTTTACCGTCACGCACCAGAACCGTCTCGAAGACGCCGTCGCCGCGCAACGCGCCGATGTCGTCCGCGAAGAGCAACGGCTCGTCCGGATTCCGGACGGTACCGTCGAGTGTCACCAGAACTCGATCCACCATGCGTGGCAGCCTAGGCGAATCGAGCGCTCCAGGCGTGGGTACGCAATCGTCCGGCAACGCCCGGGCGAGCCCCGCGCCCACAGGCGTATCCACGGCATACTCACCGCACACCTGCGGCAACCCGCTGCGCGGCGCGGGTCGGCGCGACCGCCTATTGTGGAAAACGTGTCCGTGGTTGCCGCCCCCAGTCCACTGCTCGGTCTCCCAGGGGCCGTGCCCGGCCCGCCCGAAAGTCCCGATGCCGCGGTCGCCTGGCATTACGGCGATCCCTTCGGGGAACAGCGTGCCGCGGCCCAGCGTGTCGCTCTCGTGGACCGTTCCCAACGTTTCGTGGCGAGGATCACCGGCGCCGAACGGCTGAGCTGGCTGCACACGATTTCCAGCCAGCACATCGCCGACCTGGGCGACGGCCGGTCCGCCGAGAATCTGGATCTGGACCTCAACGGACGCGTCCAGCACCATTTCGTGCTCACCGAACTCGACGGCACGGTGTGGATCGATACCGAAGCCGACCGCGGCCCCGCGCTGCTCGACTTCCTGCAGAAGATGGTCTTCTGGGCCGACGCGAAACCCGAGGCCGCTCCGGACCACGCGGTCTTGAGCCTGCTCGGACCGCGGGTGAGCGACCTGACCGAGACGCTCGGAATCGCGGCCCTGCCGCAGGTGTACGGCGCGGTCGCCCTGCCCGGCGGCGGATTCCTGCGCCGGATGCCGTGGCCCACCGAGGACTCCTACGACCTGGTCGTACCGCGCGAGCGGCTGAGCGAGCTGTGGACGGCGCTGACCGCGGCCGGCGCCGAACCGGCCGGACTGTGGGCATTCGAGGCGCTGCGAGTGGCCGCACTGCGCCCGCGTATCGGCGTCGACACCGACGATCGGACCATTCCGCACGAGGCCCACTGGATCGGCGGCCCGGACGAATTCGGCGCGGTCCATCTGAACAAGGGTTGCTATCGCGGGCAGGAAACCGTGGCCCGCGTGCACAATCTCGGTAAACCGCCGCGGCATCTGGTGCTGCTGCACCTGGACGGCTCCGCCGATGCCCGGCCCGCGGCCGGTGACGCGGTGACCGCCAGCGGCCGCGCGGTCGGCCGGCTCGGCACTGTGATCGACCATTTCGAACTGGGACCGATCGCACTCGCGCTGATCAAACGCGCCATTCCCGCCGACACCCGGCTGGAGGCCGGTCCGATGGCCGCCGCCATCGATCCGGATTCGATCCCGTCCGATGACGAGCCGCAGGCCGGC
The DNA here is from genome assembly GCF_003023875.1 of Nocardia sp. MDA0666. Classification (NCBI taxonomy): domain Bacteria; kingdom Bacillati; phylum Actinomycetota; class Actinomycetes; order Mycobacteriales; family Nocardiaceae; genus Nocardia; species Nocardia sp. MDA0666. The sequence goes on along the minus strand of NZ_PYHT01000003.1, from coordinate 266,254 downwards.
CGGCTCGCCGTGGACAAGTTGCGCGGCCGGTGAACGCGCCCGCAGCGCCCCGGGAAATCGGCGCGATCGGCCACGTGCTCGCGGTCTGTGTCCTGCATGCCGAACTCGAGGTGCCCGCGAAGGTGAGCCGGGTCGGCCGGACCGCGATCGACAAGCGCCCGGTCGCCGACCGGGTCGCGGTCCGCGCACTGGGCCTGGCCGGTGACCACGTCTGCGATACGAAACACCACGGCGGCGTCCACCAGGCCGTCTACGCCTATGCCGACGAGGACGCGCGGCAGTGGGGCGAGCAACTGGGCCGCACACTGGCTCCCGGCTGGTTCGGTGAGAATCTGCGGGTGTCCGGGCTGCCGGTCAGCGATGCGGTGATCGGTGAACGGTGGCGCGTCGGCGAGGCGGTGCTCGAGGTGAGCGCACCGCGTGTGCCGTGCGCGACCTTCGGGCACTGGTCCGGTGAGAAGCAGTGGGTCAAGCGCTTCACCCTGCAGGCCGATACCGGCGCCTACCTGCGGGTGCTGACCGAGGGCACGATCGGGGCCGGTGACCGGGTGCACGTCGACCACATTCCCGAGCACGGCATCACGGTCCGCGACCTGTTCACCGGCCACGATCCGGCCCGGCTGGAGCATCTACTCGCCGCCGAACCGACGATCTCCGACGATGTGCGCATGCAGATCGCCCGGCATGCGCGGCGGACCGCCAACGCGGCGCGGACCACCGCGCCCGCCGAAGGGCTCGGCATCGCGGCGAGGTCGGATGCGACGGCCGGCCGGACGGCGTCGAAGCCGGCGGCGACCGGGGCCGCCACGCCGCACTCGGCGATGCCGGGCGGGGCGGTGCTGCGGGCGGAGGCATCGGGTGCGACGGCTGCCGGCAGCGCGGAGGGAGGAGACCGGCCATGAGTGTGGAACTGGTGGAAGTGGTTCGCTCCGGCTTCCGCGAATGTGTGCACCGCGGGTCGGTGGTGATCGTCGAACCCGACGGGGAGCCCTCGCTCACCCTGGGTGAGGTGCATCTGCCGATCTTCCCGCGGTCGACGAACAAACCCATGCAGGCGATCACCTTGCTGCGCAACGGTTTCGAGCCGGTGGACGAGGCCGAACTGGCCATCGCCACCGCCTCGCATTTCGGCGAACCCGACCATCTGGCGCTGGTACGGCGGTTGCTGGAACGCTTCGGCTTCGACGAGAACAGCCTGGAGTGCCCGCCGGATCTGCCGATGGGCGAACAGGCCCGCGCCGAGGCGCTGGCCGGGCGCGATCGTCACTCGGCCCCGCGCAAGATCTACATGAACTGCTCGGGCAAACATGCCGCGATGCTGGCGACCTGTGTGATCAACGGCTGGCCGGCGACCGGATATCTCGACCCCTCCCATCCGCTGCAGCGGGCGGTCACGGCGACGATCGCCGACATCACCGGCGAACCCGAGACCGACCTCGGCATCGACGGCTGCGGCCTGCCGATCGTCCCGGTCTCGCTGATCAACCTGGCCCGCGCCTACGCCCGTCTCGCCACCGCCGCCCCCGGATCGCCGGAACGCCGGGTCGCGGACGCGATTCGCCACCACCCCCGAGTGATTTCGGGCACGGACGCCCCCGATCTCGAGACCATGCGCGCGACCCCGGGACTGGTCTGCAAGATCGGGGCGGACGGTGTGCACGCGGGGGCCCTGCCGGACGGCCGCGCCTTCGCCTACAAGATCGATGACGGCCACGACCGCGCCCGGATGCCGCTGACGCAGGCGATTCTCCAGCGTATGGGGGTCGAGTGGACCGAGGCCCACACCGCGCTCGCCGGGCCGCCGGTACTGGGCGGCGGGGCGCGGGTCGGCATCATCCGGGCAATCCCGGGTGCGGTGTAGAAGCTCACCATTTCGCCGAAGCCCCGCTCGACCGCCCCGCCGACGGTGGATGTTCCGCAGTCTTCACCCACTCCTGGAAGCGCGACCGCCTGACACACGCTAAAGTGTCTGTCAGGAAGATTATTAATTCGAACGGGGCCGCCAACCACCCCAGGCCGCCCCGCAGTGACGCGAGGGGGTCAGCCATGGGCCGTGGCCGGGCTAAGGCAAAGCAGACCAAGGTTGCACGCGAGCTGAAGTACAGCTCGCCGTCGACCGACTTCGCGAGCCTTCAGCGCGAGCTGTCGGGGCACACCCCCCGGCGGAGCGGTTTGCTGTCCGAAGAACACGATTCGGACGAATCGCTCAAGCGCTGGGAGGAAGATGAGGACTACGACGACTGGCGCCGCTGACTCCGATCGACGCGTTGCAGGGGGAGGCCTGAGGGGCCTCCCCCTTCGCACGTCGCGCAGCGTTTTCGGCCGATAGGGTCGACCGATCCCACCTCGATGAGGGCTCGTAGTACGGGATGCCGCCGCGGGTATCAGTGATACCGAGGGCGGCACTACCCGCGTCGAACGTGCCTCGGCACACTGCCGCCCCGCCGCGCTTCCGCCGGTCGCCTTCGGATGCCGCAGCGGCTCAATCGAACGACAATCGCCTCCTCGAACCGGGCCGTACCCGGGTCGAGGAGGCGATCGTATTTCCGGTCAGAATCGGGGATGTTCGCCGAGCAGCGCCACGCGCGCGGCGTCGGCGTCCTTGGCCTTCTTGACCGATCCCAGGGTCCAGCATTCGATATGCCGCGCGGTCAGCACCGCGAGCGCACGATCGGCATCCTCGGGGGCGACGACGGCGACCATACCGACGCCCATGTTGAAGGTCTTCTCCATCTCCGCCCGCTCGACCCGGCCGCGCTGCGCGATCAGCTTGAAGATCGGCGCGGGATTCCAGGTGCCGCGGTCGATTTCGGCGACCAGCCCGGCCGGCAGCACCCGAGCCAGATTGTTCGCCAGACCGCCGCCGGTGACGTGCGCGAAGGTGCGCACATCGGTCTCGGCGATCAGTGCCAGACAATCCTTGGCATAGATCTTGGTAGGTTCCAGCAACTCTTCGCCCAGGGTGCGGCCGAATTCCTCGACGTGCCCGGTGAGGGCCATCCGATCGATGTCGAGCAGCACCCGGCGCGCCAGGCTGTAGCCGTTGGAATGCAGGCCCGAGGAGCCCATCGCGATGACGACGTCGCCGGGCCGGACCCGGTCCGGTCCCAGCACCTCGTCCGCCTCCACGACGCCGACGCCGGTCGCGGAGATGTCGTAGTCGTCGGCGCCCATCAGGCCCGGATGCTCGGCGGTCTCGCCGCCCAGCAGCGCACATCCGGCCTGGATGCAGCCCTCGGCGATACCGGACACGATCTGCGCGACCCGTTCCGGAACCACCTTGCCGACGGCGATGTAATCCTGCAGGAACAGCGGTTCCGCGCCGCAGACGACCAGATCGTCGACGACCATGGCGACCAGGTCCAGGCCGACCGTGTCGTGCTTGTCCAGCGCCTGCGCGACCGCGATCTTGGTGCCCACACCGTCGGTGGAGGCGGCCAGCAGCGGTTCCCGGTAGCCACCCTTGAGCGCGAACAATCCGGCGAAACCGCCCAGACCGCCCTGCACCTCGGGCCGGCTGGCCTTCTTGGCCAGCGGCGCGAACAACTCGACTGCGCGGTCGCCGGCCTCGATGTCGACACCGGCGGCGGCATACGACGCGCCTCCGGATTGGGCCTCGTCGGCGCCGGTGTCGTTCACACCGGCACCACTCGGGGTCTGCTCAGTCATTGTTCGGGAAAGCTCCAAACCGAATCGGCGGACAGATGCCTGATCACGCTACCGGAGCCGGATAACGAGACTGCACCGGTATTGGGCTGCACGCACGGATTCGAGGCTACCGTCACATCCCCCATTGACATACATACGGTATGTAGGTAACTCTGGAACACATCACCCCCACTCCGGAAGGCATCTCATGGGAATCAGCACCAGCCTCGGCCCGATTCGACACGTCGCGGTGCCGGGCGGCCGCATCCGCTATCACGACACCGGTTCCGGTTCGCCGGTGGTCTTCGTGCACGGTCTGCTCGTCAACGCCGATCTGTGGCGCAAGGTGGTGCCGGACGTCGCCGCGGCCGGGCATCGCTGCCTCACCCCGGACTGGCCGTTCGGCTCGCATTCGGAGCCGATGCCCGCCGCCGACCTGTCCCCGACCGGCGCGGCGGATCTGATCGCGGCGTTCCTGCGGGAACTCGATCTCACCGACGTCACCCTGGTGGCCAACGACACCGGCGGGGCGATCACGCAGATCATGCTGTCGCGCGACCGCAGCCGCGTCGGGCGCGTGGTGTTCACCAACTGCGACGCCTACGAGAAGTTCTTCCCGCAGCCGTTCACTCCGCTGCCGCGACTCTCGCGCGTGCCCGGCCTGCTCACCGCGGTTCTGCAGAGCCTGCGTTTCCGGCCGGCCCAGCGTCTGCCCATCGCCTACGGGCTGGTCACGAAACAGCCGCTGCCGCACGAGATCGCGGATTCGTATCTGCTGCCGAGCCGCAACTCCGCGGCGATCCGCGCCGACCTGCGCCGGTTCCTGCGCGATATCCACAAGCGTCACACCCTCGCGGCCGCACGCAGTTTCGGCGAGTGGGATCTGCCGGTGCTGCTGGCCTGGGCACCCGAGGACAAGGTGTTCCGGCTCGAGTTCGCGCAGCGACTGGCACACGATCTGCCCGACGCCACCCTGCGCACGATCGAGGATTCGCTCACCTTCATCGCCGAGGACCAGCCCGAGTTGCTCAGCCGGTTGATCGTGGAGTTCACTCGGCTGCATGCCACGCCGTAGCCAGGAGGACAGATCACGCGCGACGCGGGCAAGTCTGGAGGCGGTCGGGCGGCGGCTGTTCGCCGAACGCGGATATTCCGCGGTGTCGGCGGAAGAGATCGTCGCCGCGGCCGGTGTCACCCGCGGCGCGCTGCATCATCACTACGGCGACAAGCGTGGCCTGTTCATCGCGGTACTGGAACAACTCGAGGCGGACAACACCGAGGAGATCAGGCAGGCGATCGACGCCCTGCCCGACCCGACCGATCTGCTGGCCGCGATGGCGACCGGCCTGCATACCTTCCTCGCATTCAGCCGCCGCCCGGAAACCGTCCGGATCGCCATGTCGGACGGTCCGGCGGTACTCGGCTGGCAGGGCTGGCGGGAGATGGAAGCGCGCCACGGCCTCGGCCTGATCATGAATCAGCTGGAACTGGCCGTGGAGTCCGGACTCGCGCCCGCGGTCCCGGTCCGCACCCTGGCCCAATTGATTCTGGCCGCTGTCACCGAGGCGGGCATGATCGTCGCGCACGCCGACGATCCGGATGCGGCCGGCGCCGAGGCCGAGCAGTGCATTCTGATGATGGTCGGCGGATTGCTCACACCGTCGAGCACGTCACCGAGCCCCTAGCCCAACCGGATCGACGGCGAATGCGCTTGCGCCACAGGCTGATTCGGCCAGATCCTCGATGAACACGCCGGGCCGCCACGACGACAGGCCCGGCCACGTCACCCGTGCCGCTCAGGGGCGGCTGAGCGCGCTCGCGTTGGCGTTCTCGCCCAGCAGTTCCGATTCCGGCTTACCGGAGAGAATCCCCTCGAGCACGTTCTTGCCCACGGCGGCCTCGTCGGGCAGCGGGATCGGGTATTTGCCGTCGAAGCAGGCGCAGCACAACCGGGTGCGCGGCTGCTCGGTGGCGGCGATCATGCCATCGAGCGAGATATAGCCCAGGCTGTCGGCGCCGATGGAACGGCGCACGCTCTCGACCATGGCCGCTTCCGAATCCTGCGAGCCCTCCGCCAGTTCCGGTCCGGCGCCGTTGGCGATCAGCTCGGCCGGCGAGGCGAAGTCGATGCCGTAGAAGCACGGCCACTTGACCGGCGGTGAGGCGATGCGCACGTGGATCTCCAGCGCCCCGGCCTCGCGCAGCATCCGGATCAGGGCGCGCTGGGTGTTGCCGCGGACGATCGAGTCGTCGACCACGATCAACCGCTTCCCGCGAATCACCTCGCGCAACGGGTTGAGCTTGAGCCGGATACCGAGCTGGCGGATGGTCTGGCTGGGCTGGATGAAGGTACGGCCCACATAGGCGTTCTTCATCAGTCCCTGGCCGTAGGGCACACCGGATCCCTGGGCGTAGCCCACCGCGGCGGGCGTACCGGATTCCGGGACCGGGATCACCAGATCGGCGTCGACGGGATGTTCGGCAGCCAGCCGGCGGCCGATGTCGACCCGGGTGGCGTGCACCGAGCGACCGGCGATCGTCGAATCCGGCCGGGCCAGGTAGACGTATTCGAAGACACAGCCCTTCGGTTCGGGATTGGCGAACCGCAGCGAACGCACCCCGTCCGCGTCTATCGCCAGCAGTTCACCCGGCTCGATCTCGCGGACGAACGAAGCGCCCACGATGTCGAGCGCGGCGGTCTCGCTGGCAACCACCCAGCCGCGGTCGAGGCGGCCCAGGCACAGCGGCCGCACGCCCTGCGGGTCTCGCGCCGCGTAGAGGGTGTGCTCGTCCATGAAGGTCAGGCAGAAGGCGCCGCGCAGCGTGGGCAGCAACTCCATGGCCGCCTGCTCGATGCTCTTGTCGGCCGCGGCATGGGCCAGCAGCGCCGTCATCACATCCGAATCCGAGGTGGCGGTGATCGCGCTGCCCGGCAGGCGGCCGTTGATCAGACCCAACTCCCGGGCCCGGGTCGCCAATTCGGCGGTGTTGACCAGATTTCCGTTGTGTCCCAACGCGAGTCCGGTGCCGACCGCGGTGGTCCGGAAGATCGGCTGCGCGTTCTCCCAGATGGTGGAACCGGTGGTCGAATAACGGCAGTGCCCGATGGCGATATGCCCGGGCATCGCCGCCAGCGTCTGCTCGTCGAAGACTTGCGAGACCAGGCCCAGGTCTTTGAACACCAGCACCTGCGCACCGTCGGCGACCGCGATACCGGCGGCCTCCTGTCCGCGGTGCTGCAAGGCATAGAGGCCGTAATACGTGAGCTTGGCCACATCCTCGCCCGGAGCCCAGACGCCGAAGACGCCACACTCCTCGCGGGGCTCGTTCTCAGGCTCGTCGACTGCGGAGGTGTTTCGGCCTGCGGCGGTCTTCGGGATAGACAGATCGGCGTGGGTCACCGTTTGCTCCCTGTTAGTCGGGCGGGGGGCACTCATCAGTCTACGGGTCATCCGCGCGAAACCCACGTCCGGATCCGCCGGGTGGCGAGCTGTTTGCTGCTACGGTTCGACCGTGGCGAGCACCGACACCGCACTACAAAGTCGAAATCTGCGGCGGCTGATTCCGTTTCGATGGATGTTCCCTGTGGCGGTCCTCTCAGTGGTGGCGGCGTTGCTGGGCCTGCTGTATCTCGACTACGTCGTCGATCCGCAGCGAAATCTGCACGACTTCCCGATCGCCCTGGTCAACCAGGACGTGGGCGAGACGCTCGGCGCACCCGGCCAGGAAAAACACGTGAACTTCGGCGACCAGGTCGCCGACGGACTACGTGCCGCCGTACCCGCCGATCAGATCGATCTGCGCGTACTCGGGCTGCCGGAGGCCCAGCAGCAGATGCAGAACGGCCAGGTCTACGGCGCGGTCGTCATCCCCAGCGATTTCAGCAAGCGGCTGGGGATCCTGGGTGTGGGCAGTGTCATACCGGGCGATATCGAGCGTCCGATCATCACCCTGATGACCAATCCGCGTTCGGGCACCTACGCCACCCAGATCGTGGTGCGTTTCGGTAATCAGGCGCTGCCGCAGATCAACGACAAGGTCGGTCAGCAGCTCGTCGAGCAGGTGCGGACTCAGCTCACGCCGGCGCCGGGCGGCCCGCCCGCCCCCGAACTGTCCGGCGCGACCCGCCTCACGCTGGCGCAACCGCTGGAGATCCTGGTCCAGGAGTTCCACCCCCTGCCGGGCGGATCCGGTCAAGGGCTGACCGCCTTCTTCTACGCACTGCTGTTGCTGATGGCCGGCATGCTCGGCGCGATGATCGTGCACACGATGATCGACTCGGCCCTCGGGTTCGTGCCGACCGAATACGGGCCGTGGTACGTGCACTATCCCGCCACACCGGTCTCCAGACTCCGCACGCTGTTGATCAAGTGGGCGGTCATGGCGGTCGCCGCGGTGGTGGTCTCCGCGATTCTGCTCGGGATCGGCGCGGCGCTGGGGATGCCTCTGGACAATCCGCTGGGCCTGTATCTCTACGGGGTGCTCGCGATCATCGCGGTCGGATTCACCGGTATCTCCATCCTGGCCGCGATCGGCTCGGCGGGCCTGCTGGTGAACATGATCCTGTTCATCGTGCTGGGACTGCCGTCGTCGGGTGGCACGGTGCCGATCGAGGCGACGCCGAAGTACCTGGGCTGGCTGGCCACCTTCGAACCCATGCATCAGGTGTTCCTGGCGGTGCGTTCGCTGCTGTATTTCGACGGCAACGGCGCGGCCGGTTTCACCCGCGGATTCTGGATGACCGTGCTCGGCCTCGGGATCGGTGTGGCGCTCGGGTTGATCGTGACACGCTTCTACGACCGAAAAGGGTTGGAGCGCAAGCCGATCAACCGGACCGAGCCCGCCCCGGCCTAGTTCACCGAGCCCGCCCCGGATTCACAGCGCCACCAGCGGCAGCCAGCGGGCCAACTCTCCCGCCCGGATTCCGGAGGCGCTCAGCGCGCCCGTCTCCACCGCGGTCTCGAAATCGAGCAGTCCCGTCGCGAGCAACAGCCACGTCCGCGCGTCGGTCTCCACCACATTCGGCGGCGTCCCGCGCGTGTGCCGCGGACCCTCGATGCACTGCACCGCCACGAAGGGCGGTACCCGCACCTCCACCGAGGCGCCCGGCGCCGCCGCGGCCAGACTCCGCGCGGTTCCGCGCACGGCCGCCGCCAGCTCGGACCGCCCCGGCTGTGCCGCCGACTCGTCGCGCAGCCACGCACCGACCGCTGCCACCGAATCACGCACCTGAGCAGGGTCCACAGCCGAATGTCGCGCCATTCCACCGAGCGTAGCGAGCCGCTCGGACATATCGCGCAGGCGGTGGGCGGGGGTGACGCGCCACGTCGCCGGACCGTCGACGCGACCTGTCCACAGGCGTCAACAGGTAGGAACAGATCGAGCCGCGACCTAACGGTGAGACGGACCCCGTCCGCGCAGCGCCGCGGCCGCCGGCGGGGCCAGCGCACCGCCGGCATTCAGGGCGAGGTGGGCGAGGGCGGGCGCCGTCGCGCTGCCGGAGCGGCGGCGAAGCCACGAGAAGAGCAGGCCGCCCGCGGTGGTGACGGCGACAGTCACCGGGACGCTGTCGCCTGCGGACCGCGCCGGATGAATATGCCAGAGGCCGAATACCACTGCGCCGCAATGCCTTCGCACGGGCCCCGCATCATCGAACAGCCGATCCAGTGTGCCCCGGAAGATCAGCTCCTCGCTGTAGACGGTGCCCACCGGAATGTGCAGGCCGACCCATTCGGCCGTACTCACCTCCGGGGCACGATCGGCGACCTTCGCTATCCGATCACGGATGCCCGGCACCGCGAGGCCCACGCCGTACGCAGCACCGACCGTACCGAATGCGGCTGCGCCCCAAGCCAATCCGCGCCGGGACAGCCACTTCGGCCGGCCGCCGAAGACAGCGGCGTAACCGGTCGCGAACACGGCGTTGGCGAGCGTGCGGCCGCGTATGCCCGACCCCAGCCGCGGCAGCACGAGATTGCTCCACATCAGGGCGACGCAGGCTGCCGGAAGGGCGCGTGCCAGGCCTCGGCGACTCATCGACCCGCACCGTGCGAGTGCGTGTTCTCCGCCGTGGCGGTGACGACTACGCCTCTCATTTCACCGCGCGTTCGAATGCTTCCGACAGTTCCAGCTGGGTCCGAATGCTTTCCTGCAGTTGCGGATTCCAATCCGGCGGGGGCAGCACGGCCGCCCACCCGTCGAGGACCAGGGTGCCGTAGTTGTGGCCGTGCCCGTCGCTGACGCCCTGGGCGTTGGTCAGGTCGGCGGCGACCTGCCAGAAGGTGACCAGCGGCCACCAGCGCATCTGCGTGGACACGTCGGAGCCGCGCGGTTCGGAGAGCCAATCCGGTTGGGAGAGGATCAGATCCGGCGACCACCAGACGATCGGGTCGGAGGGATGTTGCAGATAGGCGATGCGCGGATGCCGCCATTCCGGTGACGGTTTCGCCAGATCCGGTGCGCCGGAGGCGAAGCGGACCACGAGACCGTCGGCGTAGATCGGCTCCACCTCGCGGGTGCCGGGATCGCGGCGCTCGACGAACTGCTTCCACAGCCGATTCGAATTCGGCGGTCCCACCCACAGCGCGCCGTCCACCTTGGCACGCAGATCGGCCAGCCCGTCGAAGGCGGCCTCCGAGCCCTGCGAGCCCAGGCTCTCCCCGTAGACCAGGAGTTTCGGCCGCGACTGCGGCGGCCGCGCCGACCAGGCGGCGTACACCGCGTCGAACATCTTCTTCCCGGCCACCGCGACCTTCTCCCGGTCCGCGAGGAACGACAGCACGCTGGGCAGATAGGAGTACTGCGAGGCCAGGATCGCGGTGTCGCCGCCGTACATGTACTCGAGCGCACCGGCTGACGCCGAGTTCACCCATCCGGTTCCGGTGGTGGTGACGATGACCAGCACCTTGCGATCGAAGGCGTGGGTGCGTTCGAGTTCGGCGACCGCCAGCTGCTCCTGGGTCTGCCCCTCGCCCGCCGAGCCGAGGCCGACGTAGACCCGGACCGGTTCGCGCGCGGGCTTACCCGTCACCGCGCCGATCCGGAAGGCATCGGGTCCGTGTGAGACGAACCATCGCCCCTCCGAACCGAGCGTGTCCCATTTGGCCAGCGATGCGGGGCTGCCGGAGCGTCCGGGGTCGGTCGGCTGCACCGCGTAGGGCGTCATCTTGTCGTTGCGCACGCTGAACGCCGAGTTGGCGACGGTGAAGAAGGCCTCCGACAGCACACCGTTGAACAGCAGCACCGCCACCACGGCCAGCACGATCGCACCGGCGCTCGGGGCCAACTGCGGCGGCACCCGCACCCAGCGGCTGAGCAGCCGTGCGAAGAACCGCACGATCCACCGCACCGTCCGGTAGATCGCCACCACCAGCGCCGCCACCGCGAGACTGAGCCCACCGGTGCGCAGATAGGCGGCGCGCGTGGTGCCCTCCATATCCATCAGTTCGTAGATCTGCCGTTGCCAGTCGGCCGAGAGGACGAGCATGTAGATCGCGGTGAGCAGGCAGATCGTCAGGATCGTCACCTTCACCCCATAGCGAATCCGCAGCGACGGTGTGCGAAAACGCAAGCGCGGCCGGATCAATCTGCGGAAACCCCACTCCAGCAGACAGCCCACGCCGTAGCCGATGGCAGCGTTGAGGCCGCTGATCAGGCCTTGGAACAACCAGTCGCGCGGCAGTAGCGACGGCGTCACCGACCAGGCGAAAAATACTGTCGCGGTGACGAGTCCGACGTAATTGAGCGCGATGATGTCGTCCTCGAGCCGTCGCAACAGCCGCAGGCCTCGCCGATAGACCACAACGCCGCGCGTACGCAGCGTTGTGAGAGTCTCGGCGGTATCGAGCACCCGTCAAGTATGGCGGTCGGCGTGTGGAAATCGGGGACCTCGCCACGTGAGGCAAACAACTGCTACCACGGGAATTACCCGGGGTACTCGAGTAGTTCTACGCACGATCCCCGCGGCCCGGGACCGCAGACTCGAGGTATGAGCACTCCCACCCAGCAGAAGAGCAGCCCCGCATTCCTGGCCCAGGCCGCGATCGCCTTCGGTGTCAGTTTCGTCGCCGCCACCGCCGGCATCGTCTATCTGCCGCTGGACATCTGGCAGCGCGGTTTCCTGCTGATGACAACGCTGTTCATGGTCTCGAGCGCCTTCACCCTCGCCAAGGTGATCCGCGACCAGTTCGAATCCGCACGCGTGCATCAGCGCATCGACGAGGCCCGCGTGGAAAAGCTGATGGCCGAGCACGATCCGTTCCGGATGTGAGCGGACCGCGGCGCCGTGTGGCACCGCGGTCCGCATCGGGTCACTTCGCGGTGGCGCCGAACAGCGCGGGCAGCGTGCCCTCGTGGGCGGTGCGCAGTTCGTCCATCGTGATCGAGAACTGGCCCTGCACCTCGACCGAGTCCGAGCCCTGATCCACGACGCCGATGCGCACCCACGGCAGTTCGCGCGCGGTGCACATCTTGGTGAAACGCGTCTCCTCCGAGCGCGGTACGGCGACCAGGACGCGTCCGGCCGATTCCGAGAACAGCGTGACGAACGGGTCGTCGCCCTCGGGAAGCAGGATGCGCACACCGGTTTCACCGGCCAGCGCCCCTTCGACCACCGCCTGGGCCAGTCCGCCCTCGCTGAGATCGTGCGCGGCGCTGATCATTCCGTCGCGAGACCCGGCGGTCAGCACCTCGGCGAGCAACTGTTCGCGGGCGAAGTCCACCCGCGGCGGCACACCGCCCAGGTGCTCGTGCTCGACCTGCGACCAGATCGATCCGTCGAATTCGTCGCGGGTCTCGCCGAGCAGAATCAGCGTCTCACCCGGTTCGGTGCCGAATCCGGTCGGAATGCGCCGGTGCACATCGTCGATGACGCCGAGCACGCCGACCACCGGGGTCGGCAGGATCGCGGTCTGCCCGGTCTGGTTGTAGAAGCTGACGTTGCCGCCGGTGACCGGAATGCCCAGGGCCACACAGCCGTCCGCGAGGCCGCGCACGGCCTGCTGGAACTGCCACATCACGCCCGGATCCTCGGGGGAGCCGAAGTTGAGGCAGTTGGTGACGGCCTTCGGGGTGGCGCCGGTGCTGGCGACATTGCGATAGGCCTCGGCCAGCGCCAGCTGCGCGCCGGTGTACGGGTCGAGTTTGGTGTAGCGACCCGAGGCGTCGGTGGCCAGCGCGATGCCGCGGCCGGACTCCTCGTCGATGCGGATCACGCCCGCGTCGGCATGTTCGGCCAGCACCGTGTTGCCGCGCACGTAGCGGTCGTACTGCTCGACGATCCACTTGCGGCTGCACAGCTGCGGGCTGGAGATCAACTTCAGCAGCGTGGCCCGTAGGTCGTCGCCGGACTTCGGCCGGACCAGCCCGGCGGTGGTGTCGGCGACCAGTGCGTCCTGCTCCTCAGGGCGCTGCACGGGCCGCTCGTAGACGGGGCCCTCGTGCGCGACGGTGCGCGGCGGCACGTCCACCACGGTTTCGCCGTGCCAGTTCACCACCAGGCGGTCGCCGTCGGTGACCTCGCCGATCACGGTGGCCAGCACATCCCACTTGTGGCACACGGCCATGAACGCCTCGACGTTGTCGGGCGTCACCACCGCGCACATACGTTCCTGCGATTCGCTGGAAAGCACCTCCGCGGGGGTCATATTCGCCGCGCGCAGCGGCACCTTGTCCAGGTCGATACGCATACCGCCGTCGCCGGCCGCCGCCAACTCCGATGTCGCACAGGACAATCCGGCGCCGCCGAGATCCTGGATACCGACCACCAGTCCGGCGTGGTACAGCTCGAGACAGCACTCGATGAGCACCTTCTCGGCGAACGGGTCACCCACCTGCACGCTGGGCAGTTTCTTACGGCCGGAACCGGATTCGTCACCCGAGAAGGTGTCCGAGGCCAGCACCGACACACCGCCGATGCCGTCCAGACCGGTCCGTGCGCCGAACAGCACGATCTTGTTGCCGGTGCCGGAGGCGAAGGCCAGGTGCAGATCCTCCACCCGCATCACACCCGCGCACAGCGCGTTCACCAGCGGATTGCCCTGATAGGAGGCGTCGAACACGGTCTCGCCGCCGATATTGGGCAGGCCGAGGGAGTTGCCGTAGCCGCCGACACCGCGCACCACACCGTCGACCACGCGCCGGGTGTCGGGGTGGTCGGCAGCGCCGAAGCGCAGCTGGTCCATCACCGCGATCGGCCGCGCGCCCATCGCCATGATGTCGCGCACGATGCCGCCGACGCCGGTGGCCGCACCCTGATACGGCTCGACGTAGGAGGGGTGGTTGTGGCTTTCCACCTTGAAGGTGACCGCCCAGCCGTCACCGATGTCCACCACGCCCGCGTTCTCGCCGATACCGGCCAGCATGGAGGCGCGCATCTCGTCGGTGGTGGTCTGGCCGAAGTAGCGCAGATGCACCTTCGAGGATTTGTAGGAGCAGTGTTCGCTCCACATCACCGAGTACATCGCCAGCTCGGCATCGGTGGGGCGACGGCCCAGAATGTCGCGGATGCGCGCGTATTCGTCGTCCTTGAGACCCAGCTCCTTGTACGGCTGCGGGGTATCCGGGGTGGCTGCGGCGGCGCTGACGGTGTCGACGTGGACAGTCACGGTGGGCTACCTAGGTCCTTTCGGCCGGGCAAACGTGCAGCTACGAGCTCCGACGCTGGAGTGAGAGACGGAATGCACGCGGATGGGGAGTCCACGCCAGTCTAATGGGCCGCCCGGAGGAGGCAGCGGAGTGTTACCACGGAGGGCGGCCCATTGGACTGCAAACGAAATTGCCTAGTGGGTGCCAAACCCACCACGACCAGGCAGCACCTGTTCACCGGTACGCTGAGCCGGTGAACGATCGATCCAGGGTCGCGGATCCGGACGAACTGCCCGCGACCACGTCGTCCGCGCGGTCCACCGGGGGGCTGACGACTCGGCAGCGACGGCTGCTCATGATCGCGATTGCCCTGTTCGTCGTCTCGGCGATCGTCTCCTGGGCCGCCCACATCTGGACCGGCTACATCGATCTCCAGGTCTACCGCAACGGCGCGCACACGTGGCTCGACGGCGGCGACCTGTACGGGCCGATGCCCAAGGTCCACGGCATCGGGCTGCCCTTCACCTATCCGCCGCTGGCCGCGCTGTTCTTCGCGCCGCTCGCGCTGATGCCGCTCGCCGTCGCCGAATGGCTGGTGCTGCTCACCTCGATGGCGAGCCTGGCGGTCACGCTGTGGCTGGTGCTGGTCCGGGTGCGGCCGGGGATGGACCGCTCCACCCGGGTGATTCTGCTGATCGGGGCGCTCGCCGTACTCGGCCTGTCCGAACCGGTGCGCCAGACCTACAACTTCGGCCAGATCAATCTGATCCTGATGGCGGCCGTCGCGCTCGACGCGTTGGTGCGCAAACCGTTCTGGCCGCGCGGCATGCTGATCGGAATCACGGTGTCGGTGAAGCTGATTCCGGCCGGCTATCTACTGTACTTCCTGCTGCGCCGGGACTGGCGGGCGTGCCTGACCCTCATCGCCTCGGCGATCGGCGCGATCGCGCTGGCATTCCTGCTGTTCCCGCACGATTCCACCGAATACTGGTTCCACACGCTGATGGATACCGGTCGCATCGGCCCGCCGCAGTACGCGGGCAATCAGTCGCTCAAGGGTTTCGCATTCCGCCTGGGCGTCTCCGACGCGGCCGCGACGGGGATCTGGATCGGGTTGTCGCTCATCGCGATCGGACTGGCCGCGCTCTGGATGAAGCGGCTGCTCGACGCCGGCCACCAGGTATCCGCGCTGCTGGTCAATTCGGCCGCGGTCCTGCTGGTCTCGCCGGTCTCGTGGTCGCACCACTGGGTGTGGGTCGCCCCGGCGCTCCTGGTCGCGGGCGACCTGATCGCCCGGATGCCGGCCGCGGACGCCCCGGACACACCGGGGCGCGCGGCGCGGCGGCGGCGGATGTGGATCGCGGTCACCGCCGCTGTCACCGTGCTGTTCATGGTCGGCCCGCAGTGGGTGCTGCCGCACAACGCCGACCGCGAACTGCGCTGGGCGTGGTGGCAGCAGATCATCGGCAGCAGCTATGTGCTGGTGACCTTCGCCGCCCTGGTGATCGCGGCGATCGCCTACCGGCCCACGGTGTCCGATTCGGCGTGAGCGACGCGGCCCGCCGGGGTGAGGAAGGCCGCCAGCGCCGCCGAATAGGAGTGCACGTCCGCGGCGCCCATCAGTTCGCGGGCCGAATGCATCGCCAGCTGCGGTGCGCCCACGTCGACGGTCGGCATGCCGGTGCGTGCCGCGGTCATCGGGCCGATGGTCGAACCGCACGGCAGATCCGCGCGATGCACGTACCGCTGCAACGGCACGCCGGCCTGCGCACAGGCCAGGGCGAAGGCTCCGGCGCCGACCGCGTCGGTGGCGTAGCGCAGATTCTGGTTCACCTTCAGCACCGGGCCACCGCCGACCTCGATGCGATGCGAGGGCTCGTGCCGGTCCGGATAGTTGGGGTGGGTGGCATGGGCCATATCGCCGGAGGCGCAGATCGAACCCGCCAGTGCCGCAAGGTAATCCGCGCGACCACCGCCGCGGGCGAGCACGATCCGCTCCAGGATCGCGGGCAGCAGATCCGATTGCGCGCCGCGGTCGGATTGGCTGCCGACCTCCTCGTGATCGAACATCGCCAGCACCGGGGTGACGTCGCCGTCCCGGTCGGCGGCGGCCAGGAACGCGTGCAGTCCGGCGTAGCAGGTGGCCTGATTGTCCAGCCGCGGCGCGCTCACCAGATCCTGATCGCGCCCGACCACCCGGCTCGGTTCCAGGTCGTGGGTCATCAGTTCCCATCCGAGCACGTCGCCGGCGGGGACGCCGGCCTGCTCGGCGACGTAGGCGATGAACGAACGCGGCCGCTCCCCCAGCCCCCAGATGCCGTTGACATGGCGTTGCGGATCCAGCGTCACCCCGCGGCGGTCCTCGGACAGGTGGATGGCCAGTTGCGGCACCCGCACCAGCGGGTCATCGATACGCACCAGCCGCTGCCCCAGCCCGTCGCCCTCGCGCACGGTGAGCCGGCCGGAGATGCCGAGATCGCGGTCCAGCCAGGAATTGAGCCACGCGCCGCCGTAGGGTTCCAGGCCGATCATCTGCCAGCCCGCGACGGCCATATCGGGATGCTGTTTGACGCGCAGATTCGGGCTGTCGGTATGCGCGCCGACCACCCGGAACGCCCCGGCCGGATCGGTGTTCTTCGCGGCCCATGCCACCAGCGATCCGCCGCGGATCACGAAGTAGCGGCCCACTCCCCCGTTCGCCTCGGCCCACGGCCGGGCCTCGGGCAGTTCGGTGAATCCGTGGGCCGCCAATTCGGCTGCCACGGTGCGGCATACGTGGAACGGGGACGGCGAGGCATCGACGAAGGCGCACAGCCCGGAGGCCGTCGCGGTGGTGGAGACCGGCATACCGGCGATCCTAACGGCTGCCGGAATTGCCGTATTTTTGCCGAGTCGGCCGTCGCACCCCGAACGGGATCACTCCGACTGCGTCTCGACCATCAACTCGAGTAGCCGGAGCAATTCCGCGTGATTTCGCGCGCCGATTCGTTTCCGCAATTCCTCTTCGGCCAGTGACTCCTGCTCGCGCACCGAATCCACCAGATCCTTGCCGCGGTGGGTCAATCCGATGAGAATGCGGCGGCGATCGTCCTCGGCCGCAATTCGAAAAATCAGGCCGCGTTCGGCCAGGGCGTCGGCGTGGCGGGTGGCCGACGAGGGCGGTAGCTGGGCGCGAACCGCCAGCTCGCTCATGGTGATGCCGGAGCGGTCGGACAGATTCGACAGCATGGCCCACTGGTCGGCGGTCAACTGCCTGGCACACAGTGCCGCGTCGAGGTGCCGGAGCCAACCGCGTTCCGCAGCGCGCAGCGCCCCGTGCAGCGTGGCGACGCCACTTACAATGGTCGACATATTCTCCGCCCCATCATTTCGCTCGGATACGAAGAAGGGTACCGAATGTTCTCCTTCGGCGAGAGCCCGGACGAAGTGGTCGAGGTACTGAATATCGTCCCGCTGCAGGGCCCCGTCGGAATTGTCGCGCCGTCCTGTGAAGCCGCGATTTCCTTGGCCGCAAAAGAAATCAACGGTGGCACAGGAATTCTGGGCCGCCAGGTGCGGGTGACGACCATCGACGGCGGCCGCAGTCCGGCCGAGGTGGCCGACGAGGTCTCGGCGCTGCTGGCCACCGGAATGGTCGATGCGATCACCGGCTGGCACATCTCGGCGGTACGCCAGGCGGTTGCCCGGGTCACCGGCGGGCGCGTCCCCTATCTGTTCGCCAACGTCTACGAGGAGTTGCCGAACGAACCGGC
This sequence comes from Nocardia sp. MDA0666, assembly GCF_003023875.1. Lineage (NCBI taxonomy): Bacteria > Bacillati > Actinomycetota > Actinomycetes > Mycobacteriales > Nocardiaceae > Nocardia > Nocardia sp. MDA0666. The sequence continues at coordinate 248,270 of NZ_PYHT01000003.1, read as the reverse complement.
CGAGGTGGTGATGATCGGCGAGGCGCCCAGCGGCCACATCCTGCCGGCCATGCGGTGGCTGTCGCGGGAATTCGGCACCCGGCACTGGGCGATCATCGGCAACGACTACATCTGGCCGGTGGCCACCGGTCGCGACGTCCGTGCCGCGTACCGCGAGGCCGTCCACTACGAGCGCTATGTGCCGCTGGGCACCCGGGACTTCGGATCGATCCTCACCGATCCGCTGCTGGACCGGGTCGACGGCATCGTGATGCTGCTGGTCGGGATGGACGCGGTCCGGTTCAATCAGCAGTTCACCGCGATGGGCCGGGCCGCGACGCAATTGCGGGTCAGCCCGGTCGTCGACGAACAGCTCCTGCTCGCCGCCGGTCCCGGCGCCAACACCGATCTCTATGTCGCGTCCAGTCTGTTCCCGAACGTGAACGCCGATCCCGACCGGCTCGCGCGCTACCACCACATGCACGGCCGCTTCGCGCCGAAACTCACCTACTTCGGCAACACCGCCTACGAGGCGCTGCACACGCTGCGAGCGATGGCCCATGCCGTCGGCTCCCTCGAGGTGCCGCGGATGCGGGCCGCGCTCGAGGACGGGGTGGTGCTGGAGACGCCGTCGGGTGCGCGGATGTACCGCGACAATCACGTGGTCCGCCCGCCCAGCCTGATCGCCCGCGCGGAGGGCGTGGATCTGCGGATTCTGGACACCCTGTACTGACGCCGGGCACCGGCGCCCGGCTCACTCGAGTCCGAGCGCCTTGTGGGCGATCTCGACCGAATCATTCGGTGGCGCAACGGTTTCCGGGCCCGGTGCGGCGAGCAGCGGCCGGTCCGGACCGAGTCCCTTGTCGACGGCGGCGGCCCGGACCGCGTTGACGACGAACAGCAGCGCCGCCCGGCGTGCCGTATTGGTGCGGTAGGCCAGCGAGACGGTCCTGGTGAGCCCCTCGCCGAGTCCGACGATATCCACGCCCGCCGGTCGCAGCGCCAGCCCCAGATCCGAGACCAGCGTGACGCCCAGTCCGGCCGCGACCAACGCCATCGCGGTCGACTGCTCCTCCACCTCGTGGTCGATGCGCGGTGCCACCCCGCCGGATTGGAAGGCCAGCCGCACCGCATGACCGAAATGGGAGCGAGCGGGCGCGAGGATCCACGGATGTTCGGCCAGATCCGCCAGCGTCGCCGTCCGTGCCGGCACCGCTCCGGCCGGAACCGCCGCATAGAGCCGCTCGACCGCGATGACGGCACGTTCCAGACCGCGGTCCCAGGTCATCGGATAATTCGAATAATCGAGCACGAACGACAGGTCCAGAGTGCCGTCGCGCACCGCGGCGGCCGTCGCCTCCGGCGCGAGTTCCCTGGTCCGCACCAGAATGCCCGGGTGGGCGCGGGCGAGCGCGGTGAGCGCGTCGGGCAGCAGCCCCGAGGCGACCGAGGCCCACACTCCGGCGGTGAGGGTCGCCGACACCGACTCCCCGGACTCCTCGAGCGCCTGTGTCGCCCGCTCCACCGAGGCGAGGATCTCCTCGGCGTGCTCGGCGAGCAGCACCCCGCGATCGGTGAGCTGCAGCCGGCGCCCGCGCCGCTCGAACAGGCGCAGCCCCACGTCCCGCTCCAACTGCGCGAGTTGCTGCGACACCGCCGACGCCGTGTAGTGCAGCGCACTCGCGGCCGCGGTGATCGTGCCGCGCCGATGGAGCTCGCGCAGCATGCGCAGTCGGGGCAGCGACAGATCCATGGCATCGAGCGTAAGCGGTGGACGGAAACCGTACGCGCGGCTGACGACGCTGTGCGGAAACCAGGAGCGCTGTGCAGAAACACTGAACATGGCCGTGAACGAACCGTAAATAGACGTGTGATCGGGCGGGACGCACGCTGGTGACAGCGAATCACCAGCCGGGACGACGTGGTCCGGACGCCGATCGTCGCGCGACTCGACGTTCCGCGCGGATGGTGGTCGGACCATCCGAACCCGAAGGAGGTAGTTCGCCGTGACGACGATCCACAATCCGGCCGAGAGCACCGCACACGCCGTCCCGGCAGTGCCCACAACCGTCCCGGCAGTCGCCGCGACCATTCCGGCGGTTCCCCCGACCATTCCGGCGCTGCCCGCGACCGGCCCGGGCAATCCCGCAATCCGCCGCCCCGAGCCGTATATGCGACTGCAGTGGACCGACGCGGCCACCGGTGCCGTCGGCTACCTCGTCGTCCACACCCTGCGCGGCGGACTGGCCACGGGCGGCACCCGCATGCGCGCCGGCTGCACGTTGAGCGAGGTGGAAGATCTGGCGCGCGGGATGGCCGCCAAGACCGCGACCTTCGACCTGCCGATCGGCGGTGCGAAGGGCGGTATCGACTTCGACCCGAAAGATCCGCGCGCCGTCGGCGTGCTGGAGCGATTCTGCGAGGCCATGCGCCCGTGGATCGACGCGCACTGGGTGACCGCGGAGGACCTGGGCGTCCCGCAGCATCTGATCGACGAGATCTTCGAGAAGCTGGGCCTGGGCCAGAGCTATCACGCCGCGATCCGTCGCGCCGCCGATCCGGCCGCCACCCTGGAACGGGTCCGCGACGGCCTGAACGCGGCGGTCGAGGGCGGTTTCCTGCTGGGCGATGTGATCGGCGGCTACGGTGTCGCGCACGCCTGCCTCGCCACGGCCGTCTCCTGGGGCCGGATGCCGGCCGAGACGACGGTCGCGATCCAGGGCGTCGGCACGATGGGCGGCGCCGCGGCCTACTACCTGCACGAGGCGGGTATGCGCGTCACCACCGTGGCCGATGCCGCCGGGGCCCTGCACCGGGCCGGCGGACTCGATATCCCGGCACTCCTGGAGCTGCGCGACGACTACGGCGAGATCGATCGCTCCCGGCTGCCGGCCGATGTCGAGCAACTGCCACGCACCGCGGTGCTGTCCGCCGAGGTCGACATTCTGGTTCCTGCGGCCATCTCGTACGCGATCACGCCGGACAACTCGTTCGACGTGCGCGCCCGCGTGGTCGTCGAGGCGGCCAACGCCGCCACCACCCCGGAGGCGGAGGCCATGCTCGCCGCCCGCGGCGTTCCGGTGCTGCCGGACTTCGTCGCCAATGCCGGTGCGGTCGCCTGGGCGTGGTGGCTGCTGCTCGGTCAGGTCGACGACGTGCCGGACACATCCTTCGATCGGCTGCGCACCACCATGCACACCAAGGTCGCGCGGTTGCTGTCCGCCTGGACCGACGACGGCATCACGCCGCGCGAGACCGGCCGGCGCTGGGCGGAAGACCCGGCACCGACCACCGAGGCGGTCGTGATTCCTTGAGCGACGATCCGATCAGGCCGTGGTGACGAGGCTGTCGAGGACCGACAGGAAGATTCCCAGTCCGTCGTCACTCGGCCCGGTCAGCGGCTCGGTGGCGTGTTCCGGGTGCGGCATGAGACCGACGACGCGACCGTTCGGCGAGGCGATGCCGGCGATATCGCGCTGCGAACCGTTGGGGTTGCCGCCCACGTAGCGGAAGACCACCCGGCCCTCGCCCTCGAGTTCGTCGAGCACGGCCTGTGAGGCCTGGTAACGGCCCTCGGCGTTCTTCACCGGGACCAGGATCTGGGCACCCGCGTCGTAGCGCGAGGACCACGCGGTCGCGGTGGACTCCACCCGCAGCCACTGATCCCGGCAGACGAAGTGCAGACCCTCGTTGCGGGTCAGCGCGCCCGGCAGCAGTCCGGCCTCGCACAGCACCTGGAAACCGTTGCAGATTCCCAGCACCGGCATACCCTTACCGGCGGCCTCGACGACCTTGCCCATCACGGGCGCGAACCGTGCGATGGCACCGGCGCGCAGATAGTCGCCGTAGGAGAATCCACCCGGCACAACCACCGCGTCGACACCCTTGAGGACGGCGTCGGCATGCCACAGGCTCACCGCTTCGGCGCCGGCCAGCCGGACCGCGCGCGCCGCGTCGACGTCGTCGAGCGTGCCGGGGAAGGTGATGACACCGATTCGCGCAGAGCTGGTCACGGCAGCCGCACCACTTTCCAGTCCTCGATCACCGTGTTGGCGAGCAGGGCCTCGGCGATCTTCTCGAGCTCGGCATCGCTGACGCTGTCGTCGATGTCGAGTTCGAACCGCTTGCCCTGCCGCACATCCGACACACCCGGGAAACCCAGGCGTCCGAGCGCGCCGGCGATGGCCTGACCCTGGGGATCCAGGATCTCGGCCTTCGGCATCACCTCGACCACAACTCGTGCCACGCGTTGCTCCTCAAGCTGGTGGGGGGATTACCACAACAGCTTAATCGGGGCTACTCCCGGGCGCCGCGCCGGGCCGCGGCCCCTGCGAGGGACGTCACAGCGCCTGTCGGCCGGCCTCCCTGGTTACGCAGGCTGCCGCCTCCGGGCCCACGCTGCGGCCGGGGGATATAGCGTGAATCCATGCGCATCGCCCACTTCGGTCATTCCTGCGTCCTCGTCGAATTGAACGGCACGAAGATCCTGTTCGATCCGGGCACTTTCTCGCACGGCTTCGAAGGCATCACGGGTCTCGACGCGATCGCTGTCACCCATCAGCATCCCGACCACATCGATCCCAACCGGATCGAGGCCCTGGTCGACGCGAATCCGAGCGCCCGCCTGCTCAGCGATCCGCAGACCGCACAGCAGCGCGGTGAACCGTGGCAGGCCGTACACGCCGGCAATATCGTCACCATCGGTGATCTGCAGATCACCGGGGGCGGCGGCAAGCACGCGGTGATCCATCCGGAGCTGCCGGTCGTCGACAACACCGTCTTCCAGCTCGGCACCGCCGACGATCCGGCACAGTTCGTGCACCCGGGCGATTCGCTGTGGGTGCCGCCGGTATCGGTCGGAGTGCTGGCGGTGCCGGCGGTCGCGCCGTGGATGAAGATCAGCGAGGCGGTGGACTATCTGCGCGCCGTGGCGCCGCGCACCGCCGTCCCCATCCACTACGGCATCATCGCGCCGGAGGCACAGGGCATCTACTTCGGCCGCCTGTCCGAAATGCGCCCGGCCGATACCGAATTCGCGCTCATCGAGCCGGAGGACAACAAGACCTTCTAGCGGGCGCCTCCGGTCCTCGAACCCCTCACCGCGTATACGAGGACAGGAACAATGCCTCCGCCAGCGCCACATGCTCGATCTCGCTGGGATCGACACTCTCGTTCGGGGCGTGGATGAGGCATTTCGGCTCCTCGACGCCGAGCAGCATGATCTCGGCGTCGGGATAGGTCTCGGCGAAGACGTTGCACAGGGGAATCGAACCGCCCTGCCCCTGCGTGGTGGCGGTGCGGCCGTAGGCGGCGGCGAAGGCGTCCTCCATCGCCAGCCGCGCCGGGCCGCCGGTCCCGGACCGGAACGGCGCACCGACGCCCTCGGTCTCGACCCGCACCCGCGCACCCCATGGCGTATGCGATTCCAGATGCGCGGTAAGGGCTTTCAAGGCCGGAGCCGGATCGACGCCGGGCGGGATCCGCAGATTCAATCGGGCCCGCGCGCTCGGCTGGACGGCCGCCGCCGATCCCACCACCGGCGGCACATCGATGCCCAGTACGGTCAGGGCCGGGCGCGCCCAGAGCATGTCCGAGATACTGCCGCTGCCCAGCACCTGCACACCGTCGAGGATGCCGGCGTCGACCCGGAACTGCTCGACCGGATACTGCGCGCCGTCCCAGACCTGATCGGCCGCCAACCCGTCCACCGTGGTGTTCCCGTGTTCGTCCCGCAGCGTCGCGAGTAGGCGGATCAGGGCGGCGACGGCATCCGGAGCGGCCCCACCGAACATGCCGGAATGTAAAGGGCCGGAGAGGGTTTCGACGGTGACGAGCACGTTCACGTTTCCGCGCAGGGTCTGGGTGAAGGTCGGGACGCCCGCCGCGAAATTACCGCAGTCACCGATCAGCAGTGCGTCGGCGCGCAGCAGGTCCGCGTGCCGCGGAACGAATTCCTCCAGACCGCCGGTGCCCTGCTCCTCGGAGCCCTCGCAGACCAGCGTGATGCCGACCGGATAACCCTTGTCTCCCAGCGTGTTCCGCAGCGCCCGCAGGGCGGTCAGGTGGACGACGATATTGCCCTTGCAGTCCGCCGCGCCGCGCCCGTACCAGCGGCCGTCGCGCTCGGTGAGCTCCCACACCGGCGTCTCCCAGGCGGCCTCGTCCACCGGCGGCTGCACGTCGTAGTGGCTGTACAGCAGCACCGTGGGAGCGCCGGGCGGAGCCGGATACCGGGCCACGACCGCCTCGCTACCGTCGGGCGTCTCGTGCAGGCCGACGTCGGTGAGACCGAGGCCGGCGAAGGCGTCGGCGACCCATCGCGCCGCCCGATGACATTCCTCCGGCGGAAACTGCCGCGCATCGGCCACGGACCGATACGAAACCAACTGGGCCAGATCGGCTTTCGCCTGCGGCATCAAGGCGCGCACCTGTTCGCGCAGGGCCGCCGTCCGAGATTCGTCGGTCATGTACCCAACCTAACTCCCTTCCGGGATCGGCCGCATCGGCGCCGGGCGCGGCGCGGGCCGGAATTCGCCCGATTTGTCCCTCGCGTACGCGACCGCCCCGCTACCGCGGCGGGGCATGATGAGGGAGAGATCGACCGCGATCCGACCACCGGAGAGGACGAGATGTCTGCATCATCGGAATCCGACGACCTGTTCGCGATGCCCGATCTGGATCGCGGCGCACCCAAACACCACTTTCCGCACCGCGAGATGCCGGGCCCGGAGGCCTATCAGATCGTGCACGACGAGCTGATGCTCGACGGCGTGTCGCGGATGAATCTGGCCACCTTCTGCACCACCTGGATCGACGACAACGCCCGGCGGCTGATGGCGCAGAGCCTGGCGAAGAACATCGTCGACAAGGACGAATATCCGCAGACCGCCGAACTCGAGCGCCGGTGCGTGCACATGGTGGCCGACCTGTGGCACTGCCCCGATCCCGGTTCGACGCGCGGCACCTCCACCATCGGGTCCAGTGAGGCGGCGATGCTCGGCGGCCTGGCCGCGAAGACGCGCTGGCGCAAGAACGGCGGCCAGGGCATCCCCAATTTCGTCTGCGGCCCGGTGCAGGTGTGCTGGGAGAAGTTCGCGCGGTATTTCGACGTCGAGATCCGGCAGGTGCCGCTGCGCGGGAACCGGTACACACTGGAGCCGGATGACATTGCCGCACACTGTGATTCGAATACGATCATGGTCGTCGCGACGATGGGACAGACCTTCACCGGACTGTTCGAGGACGTCGCCGCGATGAGCGCGGCCCTCGACGATCTGGAGGCCCGCACCGGCCTGGACATCCCGCTGCACGTCGATGCCGCCAGCGGTGGATTCCTCGCCCCGTTCACGGCGCCGGATCTGGTGTGGGACTTCCGGCTGGCGCGAGTGAAGTCGATCAACGCCTCCGGGCACAAGACCGGCCTGGCCCCGCTGGGCGCCGGTTGGGCGCTCTGGCGCACGGCCGCCGACCTCCCGGACGAACTCGTGTTCAACGTCGACTACCTCGGCGGCAGTATGGCCACCTTCAATCTGAACTTCTCCCGTCCCGGCGGTCAGGCGATCACCCAGTACTACGACTTCATCCGGCTCGGCCGCACGGGTTACACCCGGCTGCAGTCGGCGATCTACCGCGTCGCCGAACATCTGGCCCACGGGCTCACCGAGACCGGGCTGTTCGAGATGATCCACGACGGCAACCCCACCCGGGGCATCAGCGCGGTGTCGTGGCGGCTGCGCGAGGATCCCGGCTTCAATCTGTACGACTTGTCGGAACGGCTGCGCTCGCGCGGCTGGCTGATCGCCGCCTATCCGCTCCCCGCCGACCGGCAGGACGAGACGATCATGCGCGCGGTCGTCCGGCACGGCTTCACCCACGATATGGCCGATCTGCTGCTGGCCGATATCGACCGTTGCATCGACCAGCTGAAGAAGCATCCGCTGTCGACCTCACTCACCCGTAGGGAGGCCGGCGGCTTCACCCACGACGCCACCGCCGTCGTATCGGACGAGGCGATCGTCACCGAAGCGCAGGACGTGCGGCGCGCGGCCGGCGAGGACCAGGCCGACGTCCGCTGAGATCGAGCCTGCTCACGCCGCGTGCGGCAGGGCGTACGGCGCCCAGCGGTAGACATCCGGAACCGCTTCGTGGAACAACGCCAGATCGACCGCGTCCAGCATGGCCTGGTGCGGTCCGGGCCGGGACAGTTGCGCGGCCGAGACGGCCAGCCGCAGCGTTCCGCCGCGCCGCGCGATGCGAGCCGCGCTCATGATCAGTGCGTGGCACCACCACGGTTCGGCCCGGAAACCCTCACCGACGCCGTGCACCCAGCAGCGTTGCGCCGTGTCCCGTTCCAGATCGTGGATGGCGGTCAACCCCAGCGCCAGCCGGAAGCCGACCTCGGGCAGGGCTGCGACGGCGCCCTCGGAGGCCGTCCACCGCGGTGCCGCGAACAGCCGGGTGCGCAGGCCGATCTGCTCCATCACCCGATCGGCGGCGGTCAGGCGCAGGCGCGCCTCGTGGGTGGGCAGCGCGGCGAATTCGGCGCGGCGACGTTTGGTCGCGGCCTGGTCGTAGCCGTGCAACACGATCGCGTCACCCGCGGCACGCCGATCCCGCAGCCACTGCTGGGTCCGCGAATCCTCGGTGAGCCGGTATTTCCCCTTCAACCGCGGCGCCACCAGCAGCGACAGCCGTACCCCGCGGCCGTCCATCTCGGCCGCGAAGGCGCGCGCCTGGTCCAGTGTGGTGTCGCGAATACCCGACACCGAGACGATCAGCTGCCCGAACCCCCGGTCGTTGCCGCTCATGCCTCCACTGTGCGCGCGGCAGGTGTCGGCCCCGTGCAGCCGAAGTGACGCCCCGACGAATTCCCGGAGCGGGCACCCGACCGCACGGTCCGGCCGAAACCGTCCTCAGCCGACCTCGCCGAGACCGACCCGGTCGAGCACCCAGGCGTATTCGAAGGCGACTTCCTTCCACTTCTCGTAGCGGCCGCTGACGCCACCGTGCCCGGCGCTCATCTCCGTCTTCAGCAGGAGCTGGGCATCGCCCGTTTTCGTGGCCCGCAGCGCGGCGACCCACTTCGCGGGCTCGACGTAGAGCACGCGGGTGTCGTTGATGCTGGTGATCGCCAGGATCGCCGGATAGTCCACGGCCGCCACGTTCTCGTACGGCGAATAGGACTTCATATAGGCGTAGACCTGCGGATCCTCCAGCGGATTGCCCCACTCGTCCCATTCGATGACCGTCAGCGGCAGCGACGGGTCCAGGATCGAGGTGAGCGGATCCACGAACGGCACGTTGGCGAGGATGCCCGCGAACAGTTCGGGGGCCAGATTGGCCACCGCACCCATCAGCAGCCCACCCGCACTGCCACCGTCGGCCACCAGCACCTCCGGCGTGGTGACGGCGGTGTCGACGAGATGGCGCGCGCAGGAGACGAAATCGGTGAAGGTGTTCTTCTTGGTGAGCGTCTTGCCGTTCTCGTACCACAGCCGGCCCATCTCGCCACCGCCGCGCACATGGGCGACCGCGAACACCATGCCGCGGTCGAGCAGCGACAGCCGCGACACCGAGAAACCGGGGTCGATACTGGCCTCGTAGGAGCCGTAACCGTAGAGCAGCAACGGTTTCGGACCGGAACCCTCACTGTCGCGGCGGCGCACCACCGAGATCGGAATCCGGGTGCCGTCCGCCGCGGTCGCCCAATCCCGGTGCTGCACATAGTCGTCCGGGTCGTAGCCGCCGAGTACCTGCTGCTGTTTGCGCAGCATCAGCTCACCGGTGGTGGGCGTGTAGTCGAAGACCTGCATCGGGGTGATGAACGAGGTCACGCCCAGCCGCAGTGTCGGCTGCGCCCATTCCGGGTTGGAGCCCACGCCGGCGGAGAACAGTTCCAGGCCGAATTCCAGTTCGCGCAGCTCGCCGTAGCCCTCGGAAGTCAACGGCCACACCGCGACTCGCGGCAGCGCCTCGCGCCGATACGAGAGCACGAGATGATCACGGAAGCAGTCGACGTCCTCGAGCCGCACATCGTCGCGATGGCCGATGAGCATGGTCATCGCCGCCGGATCGTCCACCGGCGCCTCGGTGAGGACGAAATTCTCGGCTTTCACGCCGTCGACCACATCGTTGTGCAGGATGAGCAGCCGGTCCTGTCCGCCGATCACCGCGTGTTCGGCCGAATACTCCACACCCTCGCGGCGCGGCAGCAGCACCCGGAACTCGCCCTCCGGATCGTCGGATTCGAGAATCCAGCCCTCGGTGGTGATCTTCGACCCGACCCAGATCATCAGGTACTTCTCGGAGCGGGTGGCGCCGATGCTGACCCAGTAGCGCTCGTCGGGCTCGTGGAACACCGTGACGTCGTCGGTCTTCGCGGTGCCGAGGCGGTGGCGCCACACGGTGTCGGGCCGCCAGGATTCGTCGACGGTCTGATAGAAGACGTGGGTTCCGTCCAGTGACCAGGTCGCCCCCGGCGCGGTGCCGGGAATCTCGTCGCCGAGCAGTTCGCCGCTGCGTAGATCCTTGAACCGCAGCACATATCGCTCGTCGCCGACCGTGTCGGTCGAATAGGCCAGCAGGGTGCCGTCGTGGCTGATCGAATAGGCGCCGAGGGCGAAGAAGTCGTGCCCCTCGGCCAGCACGTTGCTGTCGAGCAGAATCTCCTCACCGGGGATCTCGATGTCGACCTCGAGTTGCGGCGGAGTCCAGTCATCGCGATCGGCGATCGGGCAGCGGCAGTGCACGCCGTACTGCTTGCCTTCGAAACTGCGCGAGTAGTACCAGTAGTCACCCAGCCGCGCCGGAACCGACATATCGGTCTCCTGGGTGCGCGATTTGATCTCGTCGAAGATCCGCGCGCGCAGCGGGGCCAGGTGGGCGGTCTGGGCGTCGGTGTAGGCGTTCTCGGCCTCGAGATGGGCGATGACCTCGGGATCGTCCTTGTCCCGCAGCCACTCGTAGAAATCGACGAAGGTGTCACCGTGATGGGTGCGTTCGGCCGGGACCTTCTTGGCCACCGGCGGGGTTACCGCCGCCGTGTCGTCGCCGGCGTTCTGGATGGTTCCGGTACCACTGTCGAGAGCCATGGTGACCACCGTAATCGCGGTGGCCCGGTCCGGGCGCGCACCCCCACGCCCGCCGACACGAGCCGATCGGCGAGCACGGGGGCGCGAGCTCGGTCCGCGTTACCCCAAGCCGGTGGTCCGCGGTGCGGGCCGACGCAGGTCACGCCCGTTGCCGCGGGCCGAACGACGAGATTCCATCAGGAAGAACAGTGCGGCTTTGCGGCGCGGGCATTGGTCGGTGGGACAGCTGCTGTGACTGTGCAGGATGTTGTGTGCCTGCTCGACGGTGAGGTGCCGGGGCACCACCGCGCAACTGTCGAAGACGGGTGCCATGCGGTGCTCCATCCTTGTCGTCCCTTCAGTGCGGCAGGGCACGCCCTCTCGGTCTCTTGACCAGTCGACGCCATCCAACTGCCACAGTGCATGGGGTTTCCGATCAGGTTGCGGCGTAAACCAGCGGTGTTGCCGGAACGGGTGGACGAATGCCACATTCCGCAGGTCGGCATATCGGTGTGATTCCGGCCATGCCCGTACGCGCGGATTCGGAAACGACGCCGGTGCGGCAGCTTGCGACCGCCTACGCTCGGGGACGGCAGCGCCCGTGCGGATTCCGGCGGGCGATCACATCGATGCAGGAGCACAGGTTGGAAGCGAAGAATCGCGAGATCGAGCCCGGGGCGGTCTGGCAGCGCAGCGGCGACGGGGAGGGCGGTGTCGAGGTGGCTTTCCTGGCCAGCGGCAATATCGGGCTGCGCGATGCCAAGAATCCGGATGGGCCGGCGCTGATCTTCACTCCCGGCGAGTGGCGGGCGTTCGTCGCCGGCGCCAAGGACGGCGAATTCAACCGCCCGGGCGCCCAGCCGCACTGAACCGAGCCCTGAGGGAATCCGGTCGCGCGGGCCGTCGCGGGCCCGCGCCGATCGGGACGGCCGGCGATCAGGCTCCGATCGCCGCGCCGACGGTCGGCCAGGACGCGTGCAGATAGTCCTGCCAGTACGACCAGGAATGTGTCCCGACCGGGCTGTGATCGACCCGGGCCGGAATGCGCATACCGCGCAGTCGCTGTTCGAAGGCGGTGACACAGACGTCCACGCCGGCCTCGATCGGCCCGCCCAGGACGATGTTCTCCGGCAGCTGCGGTTTGATCTCGGTCTCGTGCGGACCGGGGATACCGGTGCCGGTGGACAGGTAGAGAGTCTTGCCGCGCAGCCGATCCGCCAGCAGCGCCGGATCGTGGGCACCCCACTCCGGACTGCCCGGCGCACCCCACATATCGAACGGATCGCCGCCGCGGTTGGCGATCGAGAACATGATCGCCCCCTGCGCGATACCCAGATCCGGGCACGCACTGTAGCCCGCCACCGCCTCGTACAGCTCCGGATGGCGAACGGCCAGAACGAACGCCGCGATTCCGCCCATCGACAGGCCACCGATCGCGTTCACGCCGTTGCCGGAGAAGGTGGCGTCGATGATCGGCGGAAGTTCGCGCGTCAGGAAGGTCTCCCACCGGTAGCGGCCGAAATGCGGATCGTCACGCTGCCAGTCGGTGTAATAGCTCGCCTGCCCGCCGATCGGCAGGACGACATTGACGTTCTTACCGTGGAAGAAGGGTTCGGCATCGGTGGCGTTGGTCCAGGTGCTCTGCTGGACACCGGGATCGAGCCCGTCGAGCAGATAGTACGAGGGCCGCGAACCCCCGCCGGCCGGATGCAGGACCTGGACCTGAACGGTGCGTCCCATGGCTGGCGAATCGATGAACAGCGCCGTCCGGGTCGGGCTCATATCGTTTTCTCCGACCACCCGCGCCGCCGATGCGCGTGGCTGTGGGCCGACCCAGGGACCGAAGACGCCCAGTCCGACTGTCAGCACCACCGCAGCAACGAGTGAACGTCGCATGTCCCCACCTCCGTCGACCCGCCACAACTGCTACTCAAAGTAACGCACACTGTGGTGCCGTGCGGAGCTTTCGACCTCCTGGCGTTTCCTCAGCAAACCGCCCGGTCCGCATTACCACTCAGGTGAGCCACCACTTTCCGTCCTGTCCGCTCGCGGCATTCGGTTGCGCCCGCCCGGCCGCACCCCGGATCGATGCGGCCAGATAGTCCAGATCCGCACGCGGCGGAGTCGTCGCGCGATTGCGCAGCCCGAAGCCGTCGCCGGGCGTGCGCGGAATGACGTGCAGATGGACGTGGAAGACCTCCTGCCCGGCCGTAACGCCGTCCGCGAGAAAGAGATTCACCCCGTCGCAGGCCACCTCGGACTCCCGCAGCGCGGCCGCCAGGCGCTGCGCGACCTGAAAGAGCTTGCCGCCGATCACCGGATCGAGTTCGGCCAGGCTGCGCGCCGGCACCTTCGGAATCACCAGCAGATGACCGGGCGTCATGGGACGGATGTCCATGAAGGCGAGAACGTCGTCGTCCTCGTAGACCTTGGACGAGGGCGCCCGCCCGGCGACGATATCGGCGAAAATCGTATAGGGGTCCATATCCGGCAACCCTAGTCGGCGATTTCGCCTGCGCCGCCGCACCATTCGCACGGCGCCGAGCACGCGCGACACCACCGCGCGCACGGCGGCGCCGGGCGGATTCGGTGCCGCGACCATCGGGCCGGTGGCGGTTACAGAATCGGCGAGGGGGTGTAGCGGGCCGCCTCCGGATGCGCGTCGATCAGCTTCTGCACCTGGGCCACCACATCGCTCACCTGCGCCTCGGCGGCGCCGATGAACGCGGTCCGATCCGCCAGGGCGGCCTCCAGCCCGGCGCGGTCCAGCGGCATCCGGTCGTCGGCCGCGAGGCGGTCCAGCAGATCCGGTTCGCGACCCTGCTCCCGCATGGCCAGTGCGACCGCGACCGCATGCTCCTTGATGACCTCGTGCGCACTCTCCCGCCCGACCCCGGCCCGGACGGCCGCCATCAGGATGCGGGTGGTGGCCAGGAAGGGCAGGTAGCGGTTGAGCTCGCGCTCGATCACGGCCGGATAGGCACCGAATTCGGCGAGGACGGTCAGGAAGGTCTCCATCATGCCGTCGATGGCGAAGAAGGCGTCCGGCAGCGCCACCCGGCGCACCACGGAACAGAACACATCACCCTCGTTCCATTGCGCGCCCGCCAGTTCGGCCGCCATCGAGCCGTAGCCGCGCAGCACCACCTGCAGACCGTTGACGCGCTCGCACGAGCGGGTGTTCATCTTGTGCGGCATCGCCGAACTGCCGACCTGCCCGGGCTGGAAACCCTCGGTGACCAGTTCGTGCCCGGCCATCAGGCGCACGGTGTGCGCGAACGACGAAGGGCCCGCGCCCAAGTGGACCAGCGCGGAGATCACGTCGTGGTCCAGTGAGCGGGGGTAGACCTGGCCGACGCTGGTGAGCACGGTCGCGAAGCCCAGATGCCGGGCGACCTTCTGCTCCAGCTCGGCGAGTTTGGCGGCGTCGCCGTCGAACAGATCGAGCATGTCCTGGGCGGTGCCCATCGGGCCCTTGATCCCGCGCAGCGGATACCGGTCGATCAGCTCGCGCACCCTGCGCAGTGCGATCAGCACCTCGTCGGCCGCACTCGCGAACCGCTTGCCCAGCGTGGTGGCCTGCGCCGCCACGTTGTGCGAGCGACCGGCCATCACCAGCGCCTGATACTCGGCGGCCCGCTCGGCCAGCCGGGCGGCGACCGCGACCCCGTGTTCGTAGACGTGTTCCAGCGAGAGCCGGATCTGCAACTGTTCCACGTTCTCGGTCAGATCCCGGCTGGTCATGCCCTTGTGGATCTGCTCGTGACCGGCGAGGGCGTTGAATTCCTCGATCCGCGCCTTCACATCGTGGCGGGTGATCCGCTCGCGTTCGGCGATCGAGGCCAGATCGACCTCGCCCAGCACCCGCTCGTAATCCTCGAGGACCTCGGCGGTGACTGCCTCGGTACCGGCGGCGCCGAGTTCGGTCTGGGCCCGCAGCACCTCGAGCCACAGCCGGCGCTCCAGCACGATCTTGTTCTCGGGCGACCACAACTGCACCAGCTGCGGGCTCGCGTACCGGGTGGCGAGGACGTTCGGGACAAGACTCACGAACAGTCAGTCTAGTGTTCGATGCCTGCTCGGTTGCTGGGGCATGGCCGCGGGCAGATGCTGTGCCGCGGCCGACGGCACGGTCTGCGGCGCCATCAGCGGTTGCGGCACCGGCGGCGCGATCACATCGATCAGTTCCAGCAGCGCGCCGCGGGCGGTGCGGCGCGGTTGCGGATCGGATTCGGCCAGCGCGGCGACCACCGCACCGTCGACCACCGCCACCAGCCGGCGCAACTGATCGGTGCGCACCATGCGGTCGGATCGGCGCAGCACATCGGCCAGCAGGTCCTCGAGCTGGGCGCGCAACCGCAGCTGCACCTCGCGCAGTTCCGGATGCCGGGCCGAGGCCACCGAGCGCTCGTACCGGGCGATCAGCCGCCCGCGCGCGAATTCGTCGGGTCCGTCGGTGCCGACCATCAGATCCACGACCAGATCGACGGTCGCCTCGGCGCCGCGCTTGCGGTGGGTGACCTCGCCGATCCGCCGGCGCATCGACTCCAGTTCGGCATTGCCGCTGAACTCGACCGCGCGCGCGATCAGATCTTCGAGCGATTCGAAATAGTAGGTCGTGGATGCCAGGGGCAGGTCCGCGCGCGTCGCCACCGAACGGTGGCGCACGGCATCGAAGCCGCCTTCGAGTAGCAACTCCGCGGCAGCCGCAACCAACGCTTGGCGACGCCTTTCGCCTTTCGGGGTCGTCGCGGTGATCACCGTGTCATCGTGCCAGTCATCATCGGTTCATCCGTGCCAAATCGGTGCGATCTGTGCAAATCTGTGCGTCTGTGCAATCCCGGCCGAATCGTTGCTGTGCAATCGACCATGGGACCGCGCAAATTTCCGGGATCCGGTCCGAGCGGACAGCGGGGACCGGTTCGAAATAGCAAGGGTTGAAATCACAACCCGAATCATTTGTACCGCATCCACGCGCTCCGGTGGGCCGGTACGGAAAGTCTGTGCGTCAGCTCAGATATCGGCCCAGTCGCACGAGTGCCTCCTCGATATCCGCGGTCGCGCCGGCGAAGGAGAAGCGGACCGTGCGGTGTCCGTTGCGGGTGTCGAAATCGATTCCGGGCGCGAGGGCGACACCCGTGTGCGCCAACAGATCCGCGCACCAGCGCGTCGAATCCTCGCTCAGGTGACCGATATCGGCGTAGGCGTAGAAGGCGCCGTCGGCAGGCGCCAGATCGGTGATCCCGAGTGCGGGCAGCCCCTCGAGCAGTAGCGCCCGGTTGCGGGCATAGCGGCGGACGTGTCCGTCGAGTTCGGATTTCGCCTCCGCGCCGAACGCGTGCGCCGCCGCGAATTGCGAGATCGCCGGCGGGCACACGGTCATATTGGAGGCCAGCCGCTGCAGCGCCGGACGCAGCCGCGCGGGCGCCAGCATCCAGCCCAGCCGCCAGCCCGTCATCGAGAAATACTTCGACACCGACCCGATCACCACCGATTCGCGCGAGGTCTCCCAGGCCGAGCTCACCGGTTCGGTATCGCCGTCGTCTCCGGAATAGGCGATGCCGTGATAGATCTCGTCGGAGATCAGCAGCGTGCCGTGGTCGTCGCACCAGCGGGCCAGCGCCGCCAGCTCGTCGGGGGCGATCATGGTGCCGGTCGGATTCGCCGGGCTGGCCACGATCACACCGGCGGGCGGTTCGGGCAGCTCCTCCAGCATCGCCACCGTCGGCTGGAACCGGGTCCGGGGCCCGCAGTCCAGTTCGATCACCCGGCAGCCCAGTGCCGTGAGGGTATTGCGGTAGGCCGGATAACCGGGGCGAGCGACCACGACGGTGTCACCGGCATCGAATGCGGCCAGGAAGATCAGCGTGAACGCGCCCGAGGAGCCGGTCGTGATCACCACGTCGTCGGCCTCGACCTCGACGCCGTAGGTGTCGCGGTGATGGGCCGCGATGGCGGTGCGCAGTTCCGGTATGCCGAAAGTCTCGGTGTAGCCGAGTAATTCGGCGTCGAGGGCCACCCGGGTGGCGCGCCGCACCGGCACCGGGGCGGGTGTGGAGGGCTGACCGGCCGCCAGGACCAGCACATCGCCGTGGGTGCGGGCGCGTTCGGCCGCGGCCTTCCAGACATCCATGACATAGAAGGTCGGAACGGTGGACCGCCGGGATTCACTGCGCACCAGACGACGGTAGAACACCGCGTCCGCCGGCCGGCGCGCAGCGTAGTCCTCGGCGCCGGGTGCCTGAGACGTTGCTGTGCGCCGCCGCGCCTGCCTGCGCGTCCGGGCGAGCCCCTGTTATCGTCGGCAGAATGCCTGACCAGGCACGCCGCGCGAAGTCGTACCAGGGGGGCTGGACCGTGATCCGCCCCGACTGGCGAACGACGCTGCGCCGCGACCGCCCTTCGATCGCCGGCCGGATACGGTCCTCGGCCCGCCACTCACGCGAACTGGGGCAGGCCGCGGCGGTCGAATGGCGCGCGCGGTCGCGGCGGTGGCGCCGTACGCTGCGGAATCGGGACTGGCGCGAGGAATTCGAGACCCTGTGGCCCCGGGTGCGCGGCTGGGTCGGCGACCATCGGGTGCTGGTGATCGGAATGGTCGTGGTCGGACTGTTCGCCGCCGCCGACACCGTGGCGCCGCAGCCGATCGAATCGACACCGAAACCCGGTACGGCACAACGGATCGCGGTCGCCTACCCGCTGCAGGTGCAGGCCGAACCCGAAACCAGCAGGCGCTATCTGGCCGCCATCGACAACGGGGAGCGCATGCGCGAGGCGCAGGTGGTGGCCGCGGCCTCGCGAGCCACCCTCGACCGTGCGAAGGCCGAGGCCGCCGCGGCGGTCGCCGGGACGCCGCAACCGTGGCTGCCCGGACCTGCCACCACGATTCCCGGCGGCATCGCTCCGGGCGGAATCGCCCCGGGCATCGGCGGTTTCGCGCTACCCGCGCGCGGGGTGTTCACCTCCGGGTACGGCGGCCGGTGGGGCACCTTCCACTACGGGATCGATATCGCAGCGCCGATCGGCTCACCGATCTACGCCGTCGCCGACGGCACCGTCATCGACGCCGGGCCGGCGCAGGGCTTCGGACTGTGGGTACGCATCCGCCACGACGACGGCACCATCTCGGTGTACGGCCACATGTACGACTTCTCGGTCTCGGTCGGCGAGCGGGTGCGCGCCGGTCAGCAGATCGCCCGCATCGGCAACCGCGGCGATTCCACCGGCCCGCACCTGCACTTCGAAATCCTCATCGGCGGACAACACGTGGACCCGCAGCCGTGGCTGGCCATGCACGGCATCCAGCTCGGCTGACCCGGACCGCTGTTCGACTACACCCGCGTGGGCAGCGAGATCCGGTCCTCCACTGCGGCGAGGCCGATATCGGTCCGAAAGTGGCTACCGGGCAACTTGATTCCCGCGATGCGCTCGTAGGCGTTCGCCCGGGCCTCGGTCAGATCACCACCCGTCGCAACGACATTCAGCACACGACCGCCGGCCGACAGCAGCGCGCCGTCCGCGCGCAGCGACGTACCGGCATGCAGCACTTCGGCATTCGCGCCCGCGGCCGGCGTGCTCTCGGAGCCGGAGATGACGTCGCCGGTGCGGGGACGGCCCGGGTAGTTCTCCGCCGCCAGCACCACCGTGATCGCCGCGCCGCCCTTCCAGACCGGCGGCTGCGCCTGCGCCAGGGTTCCGGTCGCGGTGGCGTGCAGCAGCGCGCCGAGCGGACTGTCGAGCAGGGCGAGCACGGCCTGGGTCTCGGGATCACCGAAGCGGCAGTTGAATTCGACGACCGCGGGACCGGCCTGGCCGATCGCGAGGCCCGCGTACAGCAGTCCGGAGAACGGGACGCCACGCCGAACCATCTCGGCGGCAACGGGTTTCACCACGTCGTCGACGATTTCGGTGACGGTCTCCGGGGGCAGCCACGGCAGCGGGGTGTAGGCGCCCATGCCGCCGGTGTTGGGACCGGTGTCGCCGTCGCCGACGCGCTTGTGATCCTGAGCGGGCAGCAGCGGCACCACGGTCTCACCGTCGACCAGGCAGAACAGCGAGACCTCGGGACCGTCGAGGAACGATTCCAGCAGCACCGGATGGCCCTGTTCGAGCAGTTCGGCACCGTGATCACGGGCCGCGGACCGATCGGCGGTGACCACCACGCCCTTCCCCGCGGCCAGCCCGTCGTCCTTGACAACCCAGGTCGGCCCGAAGCGATCCAGCGCGGCGTCGAGTTCGCCCGGATGATCGACGACCTCGCTGTGCGCGGTGCGCACCCCGGCCGCGGCCATCACATCCTTGGCGAAGGCCTTCGATCCCTCGATCCGCGCGGCGGCGGCCGACGGTCCGAAACAGGCGATCCCCGCCGCCCGGACCGCGTCGGCGATACCGAGCACCAGCGGCACCTCGGGACCGATCACCACCAGATCGGCGGCGAAATCCCGGGCGAGGCCCACGACGGCCTCCGCACTGGCCGGATCGACCGCCCGCACCTCGGCGACCTGGCCGATCCCCGGATTACCGGGCGCGGCCGCGATCGCGGTGACCCCGGGATCCCGCCGCAGGGCTTCCACCAGGGCGTGTTCACGGGCTCCGGATCCGATGACGAGTACGCGCACGCGTGACAGCTTAGGGGACGCGGGTGAACAGCAGATGCGGGTACCGGGAGGACAGCCGGCCGCCCCGGCCACCGCCGCCCGCCCGGGCGGGGCACTATGAAACCCATGCCATCTGTATTCAGCGCGATCATTGCCGGACAGCTGCCGGGGCGGTTCGTGTGGGAGGACGAGGAATTCGTCGCCTTCCTGACCATCGCCCCGGTCACCCAGGGTCATACGCTCGTGGTTCCTCGCAAGGAGATCGACCAGTGGCAGGATCTGGATCCCGCCACGTTCGCGCGGCTCAACGAGGTCGCCCAGAAGATCGGCCAGGCGGTGCGCAAGGCGTGGGATGCGCCGCGGGCGGGCCTGCTGATCGCCGGGCTGGAGGTGCCGCATCTGCACGTGCACGTCTTCCCGGCGTTCGAGCTGGGCGATTTCAACATCTCCGGCGCGGACACCGATCCGAGCCCGGAGTCGCTGGACGAGGCGCAGGACAAGATCAAGCAGGCGCTGCGCGATCTCGGTTACGGCGCGAACGTCCCTGCCTGAATCACTCCTGGGAGCGCTGTTCGCCCCACAGCATCATGGATGATTGATCGACTCGCAGGACTTCTGCTCGTGGGGTGGAGACCACTCCACGAGCAGAAGTCCACGGTGGCTACCACGCAGCGACACCTCGAGCTACTTCTTTACGACGGGCATCTCAATGGTCGAGCCAGAAGTAGAAGCCAGGGCCTCCGGGCTTATCTGTGTAATAAATGCAGGCGCCGCCACTTGCTCCAGAGGCGCCGGCGTCGAAATTGCAGGATTGAAAGTCCGGATACGGCCCGTAATACTTGCCGTCATCGGCCACCGCCATAGAGGTTGCCCCGATCGAAATCGCGGCCGCTATCATAGCTGTCGAAATAATCTTCCCAAACACAATCGCTCCTTTAAGCAAAAAATGCCGACTTATGCCCAATGAAAAACCGGACCCTCCAGAATCTCGACAATGATCGAATCAGACGGCAGCGAACCCTCAGCCATATCGCCATCCTGCACCATCACCGAAAGTCGTCTGACCTGCCCATTTCCTAGTCAGCACACCGGATCACGCAGTTGGAAATGCAACTCTCAGCATCCCCGGATCGCACACGGGCTGTAAGCAATTAAATCTACACAACAGGCCCCCCTGATCGCGCCTCGAAATCTCCCCGTCGGACTCGACCACATTAACCCACGCCGATGCAGATGGCAATCCGAGGAGACGGCTAGCGCGCAGCTGTTAACAACTGGACAATACCGCCCCAGGACATCTGGTAGCCAATCTCAGCGAAACGCTCGGATCGCAGACGATCCAGTGAAACGGATAGTGAACGTCCACTCGAACGGTCTACCTCGAATGTTCCACTCAGCATGCTCGGCTCGGCGCGGCCGACGCGATTGACTGATATCTCGTTCTGAATGAATGGGGCCCATGCCAACCCGACTCGCTCACTGCGGCAATGGTCGGGGCAGACGCACGGCGAATGAGGTGCCCTCCCCCACGGCGCTGTTCACGGAGACCGTGCCGCCGTGCGCGGCGACCAGAGCCTCCACGATCGACAGCCCCAATCCGGTGCCGCCGCTGTCGCGGCTGCGTGAAGTGTCGGCGCGGTAGAAGCGTTCGAAGATGCGCTCGGCGTCCTCGGTGGGCAGCCCGGGCCCGGTGTCGGTGACCTCGATGACGACCTCGTCGGACGCGGGTGTCAGCGCGATGGTCACCGCCGCTTCCGGCGGGGTGTGGATCAGGGCGTTGTTGACCAGATTGCCCAGGACTTGACGCAAGCGCGCTTCGTCACCACTGACCTCCAATGTGCCTGTGCCCGGGCGTATTTCGAGGTCGATGGGCCGGCGCGGTCCATCGGGCCGCTGGGCCGCGTCGACGGCTCGCGCGTTGTGCACGGCGTCGCTGGCCAATGCCAGCAGATCCACCGGCCGGCGTTCCACCGGGCGCTGCGCATCGAGGCGAGCCAGCATAAGCAGGTCCTCCACCAACAGGCTCATCCGCTTGGACTCGCGTTCGATCCGATCCATGAACATGGCCGGATCCGCTAGTGCTCCTTGCCGATACAACTCCGCGAAACCCTTGATCGTGGTCAGCGGGGTCCGAAGTTCATGGCTGGCATCGGCGACGAACCGCCGCATCCTGGCCTCCGAACGGCGCGCGGATTCCTCGGATGCCTCGGTGGCGGCGAAGGCGCTCTGAATCTGGGACAGCATGCCGTTGAGCGATTGCGAGAGCCGATCGACTTCGGTGTTGCTTCCCTGCACCGGAACTCGGCGATGCAGATCCCCGCTCGCAATCGCGGCGGCAGTGTCCTCCACCTCGCCGAGCGGGCGCAGACTACGCCGGATCACGAATCGGGCAACCACGGCCAATGCGGCCAAGATGATGATGCCAACCACGACCTGCAAGGCGACGAGCCGATCAACGATGTTCTCGGTCTCGGTCAGTCGGATCGCGATCACGCTCGAACCGTCCGGGGTGGTGAACCGCAACGCCCGCCAGTGTTCGTCAGGATCTCCCACACTGCCGATCGTCTGAGGATGTTTTCCGAGATCGCTGGGCGGATCCGGGACCGTCGGCCCCGACGGCAGCAGGAGCTGCGTTTTGCCTGCGGAATCCTGAATTCGGACAAAGAACAAACCTGGCGGCCTTTCTTTGCCCTGTGGCACTGGTAGCCGTTGGGGTGGGGGCGCGCCGGGCGCCGCCCAGACGCGGGCCTCGAACAGTTGCCGATCGACCTTGTCGATCAGCACATTTCGCATCGCGGAGGTCACCACGACACCCGAGGCCAGCAGTCCGAGGCCCGCCAGGCAGACCAGCGCGAGCACGAGGGTGACCCGTAGCGGCACCGCGGCCAGGCGTCGCGAGATCCGGCGCCGAATTCCACTCCCAGGCGGTGCGACGCCATCGGCACCCGCGCCGGGCTCGGCGACGTCGCCGGATCCGGGCTCGGTTCCCGGCTCGAATTCACCGGCGGGGCGCACCGATTCGACGTCGGCCGCGTCGTGGTCGGCGCGTTCCCGCACCGAGCGCGGATCGCTCATTTCGCCGACGACCGGCTGCGGCTGGGCGCGCGCATCACGTAGCCGACACCGCGCAGGGTGTGAATCAGCCGGTCGGGGCCGGTGTCGACCTTCTTGCGCAGGTAGGAGACATAGGTCTCCACCACGCCCACCTCGCCGCCGAAGTCGTAGCGCCAGACGTGGTCGAGGATGCGCGGCTTGCTCAGCACGGTTCCGGCATTGACCATGAAGTACCGGAGCAGCGTGAATTCCGTCGGCGACAGCGCGACCGGTTCCCCGGCCTTCCACACCTCGTGGGTGTCGTCGTCCAGTTCGATGTCCTCGAAGCGGATGCGCGAGGACTTCGTCTCCTCCACCACGTGACCGGAGCGGCGCAGAATCACCCGCAGCCGCGCCACCACCTCCTCGAGCGAGAAGGGTTTGGTGACGTAGTCGTCGGCACCGAGGGTGAGGCCGGTGATCTTGTCCTCGACCTCGTCACGCGCGGTGAGGAACAGGACCGGAGCGTCGATGCCGTCGGCGCGCAGCCGGCGCAGCAGGCCGAAGCCGTCCATACCGGGCATCATGACGTCGACGATGAGGGCGTCGGGCCGGAACTGCTTGGCCCGGTCCAGCCCCTCGGCGCCGTTGGCGGCCGTCGCCACCTCGAACCCCTGATAGCGCAGACTCACCGACAGCAGTTCGACGATCATCGGCTCGTCGTCGACCACCAGCACCCGAGCCTCCGGGGTTCGATCGCCAGCCACTCCACTCATGCTGGATATCGTCTCTCCTACAGCCCGGAATGCGCTGAACGTTGTCTGGGAGTTTCCTGCGAGCCGCCTGCGCGCCGGGACAGCGCGCGACCCGCCGATCCGGGCGGCGCCTCCCGGATCGGCGGGTCGACAGCCCTGTGCTCTTATGCGGCCGCCTTCAGATCGGCGCCCAGCGTCTTCGCGTCACCCTTGATCGCAGCTTCGGAGCCGACGGGCGCGCTGCTGGTCGTCGGCGCGGCGGAGGGGTGTCAGCCGAGGCGACGGAGGCGGTAGCGCCGGCGATCGAACTTTCATCACGGCGGCCCGGAGCGGAGCACACGGCGCGAGAAAAGAGCAGAATGGACAACAGAAAGGTCGTCATGGGAGCGATACGGGGCCTGCTCGACGTGGTGTTGGGCATCCTGACGGCCGTGCTGGGCACGGTGGTCGGACTGCTCGCGGTCGTGGTGTGGATCCTCGGCGCGGTGTTGTGCGTGACGATCTTGTTGATTCCGCTGGGAATCCCCGTCTTCAAGCTCGGTAGCCGCCTGTTCGGCCTGGCCCGGCAGCTGATGCATCTGCCCTGACGACAGAAAGGCTCCGGCCTGCAGTCGCAAGCCGAAGCCGAGAGAGCCCCCTGTCAGGATTGAACTGACGACCTTCGCTTTACAAGAGCGGTGCTCTACCACTGAGCTAAGGAGGCGGGTGAAGCGGTGCAATCATAACCGGGGCGCGGGGCGTCCGGAAAAATCGCGCATTACCGCAGGAGGGAACGACGCGATCGCGGCGGCTGCGTGTGCCCGGTCAGGGCATCACACAGCCGCCGATCACCGTCGCGCCGCGCCGTGCGTTCCGGCGCGGAATCAGGACTGAGCGCCCTGGCGAGCCGCGTCGTCGGCGGCCATCGCGTCACGCAGGCTCTTGGGCCGCATATCCGTCCAGTTCTTCTCCACGTATTCGACGCAGGCAGCCCGGCTGTCCTCGCCGAACACCACTCGCCACCCGGCCGGGACCTCGGCGAAAGCAGGCCACAGGGAATGCTGCTCCTCGTCGTTGACCAGAACGAAGAAGCGGCCGTCCTCGTCGTCGAAGGGGTTGGTGCTCATTTCACCTCACTGGATGCTGGCGCTGTGTACGGGAACGCGCTGTGTACGGAAACTCGCGGGGCGCGGGCACGAGCCGAAACCGACCGACCAGAGCCGTAGCCCCCGAGCGATGTGTCGACACTAGCAAGACCGACGTTACGCGTTGGTGGTTACCTCGAGCCCGCGAAGAAATCGAGCAGGATCTTATTGACCGCTTCCGGGCGTTCCAGATACCCGTAATGACCGGCGTCGGGGATCTCCTGGTAGCGGGCGTCGGGAATGACTTCGGCCAGCTCACGGGTCAGATATGCGGGGATCATCCGATCGTCGGCGAATCCGATGGACAGGCACGGCACCTTGATCGCCCGATAGGCCTGCAACCGATCGAAGTCGTGATCCATCCGGCGCTGGGCCCGGATTCCCGGCGATGCCGGTCCGCCGGTGAATTCGAACAGATCCAGCCAATCGCGCGCGGAATTCGGATCGGCCATCGTGGCGGGCGAAAGATTCATCACCGCGGTGACGGCGGCGTCGTATTTGGCGGGCAGTCGCACGCCCGAGGCGTCGAGTTCGTGCTCGCCCAGCGAGAGGGTCTTCTGGAATTGGTCGAGCCGCGCGTGTCCGGCCATGAAAACGGCTTTACGCACGAGGTCGGGGCGCGCCAGGGCCAATTCCTGGGCCACCCGCGCACCCATCGAGGTGCCGGCGACCAGGGCCGGGCCCTCGTCGAGGAATTCGATCAGCGCCGCGGTGTCGGCGGCCAATTCGTCGATGGTCATCCCGTCGGGCGCCTCATAGGACGGAGCGATACCGCGATTGTCGAACGTGCACACCCGGTAACCGGCCGCCACCAGCGCCGGAACCTGGTGCAGCTCCCACACCCGGCCGGGACTGCCGGTGCCCATGATCAGCACGACCAGCGGGGCGGCCCCCTTGGTGTCGGTGCCTTTGGCCTTGTCTCCCTTCACCTGGTAGTTCAGCGAGATTCCATTCACCGTGGCCAACGGCATGTGCTGCGACCCTTTCCACTCGTTCGTGCGGTGCTCGGTACAGGAGGCGGGCGAAATACGCCTCCCTACCAACGTTATAGGTTCACGGGGCTCCGGCGTTTCGCCGGTGTGACGGGTGTCGCCCACCGCTGTTGCGGTTCGGCAGCGGTCGGCACCAAGCCGACGGGCCCCTGTGCGGCGACCGATACCATTGACACCGCACGGCGCCGACACCACGACGGTCGAACCCCACCGCCGTGCCACGACCCCGAGCCGAGAGGACACGATGATGGCCGCGAAGAGCGCCAACGACATCGCGGACGACGACCTGGAACCGCTCGCCGACGAGACCGCACGGCAGGCACAGCGCGTCGTGGCCGCCTACGCCACCGATGCCGACGAATGCCGGATGCTGCTGTCGATGCTCGGAATCGGTCCCAGCGCGCGCAGCGAATAGGACGAGCGCGCCGCAGCGCGCATGACAACTAAAACCCACGCCTAGCTCCGCCATTTCGGCGACCGGAGGATCCAGCAGTGGACCAGATGCGCGACATACGCAGCGATCGATCTCGAGACGCTTCGCCGGAAACCGAATCCGCACCAGCGGACCGTCCCGGGGGCGCCGGCTCCGGTTTCGTCGTGGTCGCCAACCGGCTCCCGGTGGACCTGGAACGTCTCCCAGACGGGTCCAAGCGGTGGAAGCGCAGTCCGGGCGGCCTCGTCACGGCCCTGGAGCCGGTGCTGCGCAACAACAACGGCGCCTGGGTGGGCTGGGCCGGCGTCCCCGACGTGGATGTCGACCCGATCATCGAGGACGGCCTGGAGTTGTATCCGGTGCCGCTCACCGCCGAAGAGGTCGCCGCCTACTACGAGGGGTTCTCCAACGGCACGCTGTGGCCGCTCTATCACGACGTGATCGTGCGGCCGGAGTACCACCGCGACTGGTGGACGGCCTATGTGGACGTGAACCGGCGCTTCGCCGAATACACCGCGAAGGTGGCCGCCGAGGGCGCGACGGTGTGGGTGCAGGACTACCAGCTGCAGCTGGTGCCGAAGATGCTGCGCATGCTGCGGCCCGATCTGACCATCGGTTTCTTCCTGCACATCCCGTTCCCGCCGGTGGAGCTGTTCATGCAGCTGCCCTGGCGTACCGAGATCGTGGAGGGCCTGCTCGGCGCCGATCTGATCGGCTTCCACCTGCCCGGCGGCGCGCAGAACTTCCTGTATCTGGCGAGAAGGCTTGCCGGGCAACCCACCTCGCGCGGCACGGTCGGCGTGCGGTCGAAACTCGGTGTGGTGCAGGTCGGTTTCCGCACCGTGCGGGTCGGCGCCTTCCCCATCTCGATCGCCTCCGCCGAACTCGACGAGCTGTCGCGAAGACGTTCGGTGCGCGAGCGCGCCGCCCAGATCCGCAGAGAACTCGGTAATCCCAAGCACATCCTGCTCGGTGTGGACCGCCTGGACTACACGAAGGGCATCGATATCCGCCTGGCGGCGCTGCAGGAACTCCTGCACGAGGGACGGCTGGACCCCGCCGAGACGGTGATGGTGCAGTTGGCCACACCGAGTCGCGAACGCGTCGAGAGCTACATCCAGATGCGCGGCGACATCGAACGACAGGTCGGCCGGATCAACGGCGAATTCTCCCGCGTCGGTTACCCTTTCGTGCACTATCTGCACCGCCCGATCCCCCGCGACGAACTGGTCGCCTTCTTCGTCGCCGCCGACGTGATGCTGGTGACCCCGCTGCGCGACGGCATGAACCTGGTCGCCAAGGAGTACGTGGCCTCGCACAGCGGCCTCAACGGCGCCCTCGTACTCAGCGAATTCACCGGCGCCGCAGCCGAATTGCGGCAGGCCTATCTGTGCAACCCACACGATCTGGACAGCGTCGAGAACGCGATCATGTCCGCGATCGAAGACGATCCGGAGACCAAGCGCCGCCGGATGCGTTCGCTGCGCCGCCAGGTGCTCGCCCACGACGTCGACCGCTGGGCCCGCTCCTTCCTCGACGCGCTGGCCCAGGATCGGGTGGCGGGCAGTGCCCTGCTCACCGACGCGGATGTGGATCCCGGAGGCGCGGAGCGCTAGACAGCGATCCGAGGCGGGTTACACCCTTCGAACCGACCGTCCGGCAGCCGGAAAGCGCCGCCCACACCGAATCTCGGTCCTGGCCTCCGCCGGAGCCGGCGGTCGCCGCACACCGCCACCCCGGATTCCGCCGCACCCGCCGGATCGCCGCACGGTCGTAACCGAGCGGCACAGGCGCGCTTCACCGGCGGGAGATCTGCGCCGCGACCGGAGCCGGTATCGACCACCGATCCCGCCTCGGAATCGCTGTGCCGTCGACGGTAGGGACGAACTCTTAACGGGGATAACGTAATTCGCTTAAAGCCGGATCAGATCGGGGTGATGGCGTCGACCAGCCAGTGGCCGCCGTCCTTGTCCAGCGCGACGCGGACCCGGCTCGGCGTCACCGTCCCCTGCGGGGAATCCTTGCTGGTGGTCACCTGATTGAGGTACAGCAGCACGACCGCGTGCGAGCGGTCCGCGGACACCACACCGGCGGCCGTGGCGTTCGCCTGCACGGTGAGCTGCTTCTCCTTGGCGCCAGGCGCGATCGCCTGCTGAATCAGCTTCAGATAGTCCTTGCGGAACGACGGGGTGAGGTTGTCCGCCGATTTCGGCAGTTCGGCGTCGACGGTCTTGAAGTCGTAGGTGAACACCGACTCCACCGCATGCCGGGCCGCGGGGACGGAGTCGGTGCGGGCCTGCTCGATCTGCTTGTCGGACCAGTACTTGTAGCCGGTGACCGAGGCCATCGCGACCGCGGCCACGAACAGCACCGCCGCGCTGATGAACAGGACGGGACGCAATTTGCCACTCATGCCACGAACTCCACTTGCGAGGCGGTGATACCACCGTTGTCGGCGCGGTCGACCGTGACCCGGAAGCGGTAGTAGCGCTCCTGCGGATCCTTGGCACCGGCGTTGGTCAGGGTCTGCTTGGCCGCGACCAGCACCTTCGCGGTGTGGTCGTCCTGGCTCTCGACCGCGGTCTCGATGATCTCGCCGCTGGCCTTCACCTTGGCCTGCTGCACGACCTGCGCGTAGGCGTCCTTGCGCTCGGAGTATTCCTGCTTGAGCTGCCCCGAGGCGACCGAGAGCACCCGGTCGATGTCCTGCTTCGCGGTGTCGTCCTTGATATTGGTCAGATTGAGGATGGCCTGCTTGGCGGTCTGGATATATTCCGTGCGCTGGTCGGCCTGGGTGCTGACCTGATGCTGGTGGTAGGCGAAGAAGCCGCCCGAGCCGACCAGCAGGGTCAACGACAGCACGGCCACCACCGCGGCCGCCCAGCCCAGCGGGCCGAGGGAGCGCTTCGCCGGCTCGGAGGTGTCGGCGGATGCGTCCGCCGCTGCCGCCTCCTCCGGGGAATCGGTGAGCCGCACGGTCTTGTCGTCATCGGCTGCGGTCGAGAGCTTGCCGGTGGAATCGGAGACTGCCCCGCTCGCCGGCGATGCGGTCGACAGTTTCACCGTCTCGTCGGCACCGGCCGACTTCACCGTCGAATCGGCGGCCGGGCTCGAACCCGCAGTGCCCAGCTTCACCGTGTCGCCGGCCGGCGCGCTTTCGGCCCGCTCGACCGCGACCGCATCGGTCGGCGCCCCTGCCTGCCTGCTGGCGCGCCGCCGGACGCGACCGGTGGGTGTGGAATTCGATTCGCTCATTTCTGTTGCTCCTCGAGCATCGCCTGCCAACTGGACGGTACAGTGCCCGATCCGTCGGGGCCCACATCCCCCTGTCGGTAGGTCCGGCCGTCGGGTCCGGTGAAGGTGTGGTTCTTCAGGTCGTAGGTGCGCAGGGCCGCCGCCGGCTGGGTCTGTGCGGCGGGAGCGTCGCCCGGGTTGGCCGCTGGCTCACCGGACGGGGTGACCGGATGCGGATCGCCGAACGGCGGGTTGTCGCCCTCGGGCACATAACCCTGCGGGTCGTGGCAGAGCTCCGGACTCGGGGCCCGCTTACCCGGCACGTCCGCGCACGGCGTGTTGCGGATACCGCGGACCGCTTCCTTCGCGTTCTGCGCCACCTTGCAGTAGAGGTTCGGCGGCGTGTCCGGAGTGTCCTTCAGGGCCGGTGAGCGGCGCTGATCCTGCGGCAGGAAGCCGGTGGTGCACCCCGGCGGGTCGTTGAGCCCGAGCATGAAGTCGACCATGGCGCCGTACTGTGTGGGCCCGCGGATGGAGGTCAGCAGTGCCGCCACCAGCTGTGGGTAGATCACCAGAATCTGTTCGACACCGGCGTGATAGGTCACCCCGACCTGACCGACGCTGGTCAGGTTCGACAGCAGCAGCGGCAGCGTCGGTTGCAGGTCCTGGAAGGTCTGCGACACCTTCTGCGCGGCCGCGGGCGTGCGGTCGAGCAGCTGTCCCAGCGAGGGGTCGTGCTGTCGCAACTGGTCGGTGACGGTCGCCAGATCCTTCGTCCACGAACGGATCGCGGCATCGGACTGGTTCTGGGTGTCGAGCAGCGGACCGATCTTGTCGAGCAGGTCCTTCGTCTCGTTCGTGTTCTTCTTCGCCTCCTGCACCAGCAGCGAGGCGGAGTCGATGAATTTCTGCAGATCCGGACCGGCGCCGTTGAACGCGGTGAAGGCATCGTCGATGACCTGGCGCAGTTTGGTGTCGGCGACACTGCTGAGCAGCCGGTCGGCCTGGTCGAGCATATCGCCGACGTCCTGCGGAAGTTTGGTGCGCTGCACCGGAATCACCGAACCGTCGTGCAGATTCCCGCCGTGCGGATTCTCGGCCGGAACCAGATCCACGTACTGTTCGCCGATCGCCGACACGCTCTTGACGTAGGCATCGACATCGCTCGGAATCTTGAAGTTGCTGCTGATCGACAGTTTGGCGTCGACCCCCTCCGGGGTGAGCTTCACATCCCCGACCTTGCCGACGTTGGTGCCGCGATAGGCGACGTTCGCGGTCGGGTACAGCCCGCCGGTGGCCTCGAGTTGCACGGTCACGCCGTAGCGGCCGATGCCGAACATGGCCGGCAGGTGGACGTAGACGCCGGCCATCACGACCAGGCCGATCACGGTCAGGATCGAGAAGATCACCAGCTGGATCCGGACGAATTTGCTGAGTTTCATCGACCCGCACCCCCTTGTTGCGGCGCGGGCACCGTCAGCCCGGGTATGGCGGGCAGGTTCGGAATCGGCGGCAGGCCGGGAATGCTCGGCGTCGGCGCGGCCGTGTTCGGTGCGGGCGGCGGCTGCTGCATCGGCCCGGTGACCGGGTCGCCCTTGCCCATCGCGGTATCGGGTGCGATCGTGCCGAGTGCGCCCTCGACCCCGCCGAAACGTCCGCCCAGCGGCGTACCGGTGAGGAAGTTCGAATCCAGCCGCGCGCCGGTGAGGTCGACGGTCATCAGCAGGTTGAGGTAGTCGCCCTTGAGCGCCTTGTTCAGGTTCCGCATGGGGAACGGGAAGGTGAGCAGAATCTGCAGGGAGTCGGCCAATTTCGTTCCGGTGTTGGCCAGCGATTCCAGGGCCGGGTGGAGATTGGCCAGATCCGCCTTCAGGTTGTCACCGCTCTCGGCGATCACCCGGCTCACCACATCACTCAGATCACCCAGTGCGGTAATGGTTTTGGTGATGTTCTCGCGGCGGTCGGCCAGGACGGTGAGGGCCGGATGCAGCTGCGTGACGGCCCGGGTCACCTGTTCCTTCTGGTTGTTCAGCTGCCCGGCGAAGCGGTCCAGCCCACTCATCGCGTCGATGATGTCCTTGGTCTGGGCGTCCAGGGTGCTGGTCAGCTGTGCCAGCTGCGGCAGCAGGTCGCGGATGGCATCGGACCGTCCGGAGAAGGTCTTGTTCAGCTCGTGGGTGATGGTCTCGAGCTGCGAGATTCCGCCACCGTTGAGCACCACCGACAACGAGGACAACGTCTGCTCGGTGGTGGGATAGACACTCGCACGCGACAGCGGAATCACATCGCCCGGCTTCAATTGACCTTCCGGCGCAACGTCTTTCGGTGCCGACAGTTCGACGTGGTTACTGCCGAGCAGGCTGGTCTGCCCGATCGCGGCCACGGTGTTGGCCGGCAGGTGCACACCCTTCTCGAGGCTCACCGTGACCAGTGCGTGCCAATCCTCGAGCTGGATGTTCTTCACCGTGCCGACCGTGACGTCGTCCACCTGCACCGGCGAATTACGGGTCAGCGTGGTGACATTCGGCATCTGGATCTTGATCTGCCAGGCGCCCTCCCCCGTTCCGGCCGCGCCGGGCATCGGCAGGGTGTTCAGGCCGTCCCACTCACATCCGGTGGCGCCCAACAGGATCACCAGACCGACGGCGGCGCCGGCGAGTCGCATTCGTCCGCGTCGCATCATCGTCCTCCTCCCGGAATCGCGAGGCCGGCCAGACCGCTCGGCACCTCGGCCGGAGCCTCGCCGGGCGCCGGATATTCGACGCGATCGGCCAGACTCGGCGGCGAGAAGGTCAGCTGGTTCGGGAAGGCCTGCTGCCCGGACGCCGGATTCACCAGCAGCGGTGGGTAATTCATCATCAGCGAGCTGATCACCGGTGCCACCTGTTGCTTGCACAGGTCCGCGGTCCGCTGCGAACCGTTGTCCTCGAGCGCCTCGACGGCGCCACACAGGAACGCGAACGGATTGCGGAAGTTCGGCAGCACCACGGCGCCGGTCAGCGTGCCCTGCGCGGGCTTGTAGATCTGATAGAAGTTCGACAGCGCGACCGGGCCCGAATGCAGGACCTGCTCGAGCTGCGGACGCTTGTCGGCCAGGATCTGGGTCACCTGCGCCAGGTTCTGCACACTCTCGGTGAGCTGGCCACCGCGTTCGTCCAGGAAGCGCTTGACGTCGGCCACCGCCGAATCGAGATTGTCCAGTCCGGCGCCGAGATCGTCGGAGACGCCCGACAGCACCGAGGACACCGAGGCCAGCCGGCCGCCGAACTGCACGATCTGATCGTTGCTCTTGGACAGCACGTCGACGAACTGCTGCAGGTTGCGGACCGTGCCGAACAGATCGGTGCGACCGTCGGACAACGTATTCAGCGTGCTCGACAACTCGTGGAGCGTGTCGCGCAGCGCCTGGGCGTTGCCGTTCGCGAGATTGTCGGAGGCGGTGTTGACGAACCGTCCGAACGAGCCCTGCTGATCCTCACCGATCGGCCCCAGGGCCTTCGACAGCTTCGTCAGCTCGGCCTTGATGTCGTCCCATTCCACCGGCACGGCGGTGTGCTCGATCGGAATCACGCCGTCGTCGTGCATCTTCGGGCCACCGGTGTACACCGGCGCCAATTGCACGAAGCGGGCCGAGACCAGGTTCGGCGAGACCGTGACGGCCTTGGCGTCCGCCGGGATGTCGACGCCGCGGTCGACCGTCATCGTCACCTTCGTCTTGTCCCGGCCCGGCTCGATCGCATCGATCCGGCCGACCTTGACGCCCAGCACCCGCACGTCGTCACCGGCGTACAGCCCGGTGGTGGACGGGAAATAGGCGGTGATGTGGGTCTTGCCGATATTGGTCACCGCGCCGTAGACGATCCAGCCCGCCAGCGCCACCACCAGGGCGGCGGCCACGACGCGGACCCATTTCGGCACCTTCGTGATCGTGCGAATCGCGTTCATCGCGGCGGCTCCTGGATCGCGGGCCCGATCGAGGGCGGCGGGGTGGTCAGGTACTTCCAGAACGATTCGGGCACATGCTGCGGCCAGACCAGCGCGTCCACCAGCGGCTGCAACGTCATACTCGTGGCGTTGGAGACGTAGGCCTGGAAGTACGGGCCGCTGCCGACCTGTTCACCGAGCGCCGCCTCGAACGGGCCGAGGGCGTCCAGGGCCTTGGTCAGGTTGTCCTTGTTCCGCTCGAGCAGCTGGAGCACCGAATTCAGCTTGTCCAGTGTCGGTTTCAGGCTCTGCTCGTTGTCGTTGACGAAACCGGTCAGCTGCTGCGCCAGTCCGTTGACGTAGACGATCAGCTGACTCAGCGCGGTGCGCCGGGCGTCCAGCTCACCGAGCAGGTTGTTGCCGTCCAGCAGCAGGGCGTTGATCTGGTTCGACCGATCCGAGAGCACCTTGGTGACGTTCTGCGCGTGCGAGAGCAGTTCGGTCAGCGCCTTGTCGCGGGCGTTCAGACTGCGGGAGAGCTGCGTGATGCCGTCCAGGGCGGACCGTAGCGGCGCGGGTGTGTCGGCGAAGGTGTCCGACAGAGCGTCGAGCGTCTTGTTGACCTGGTCGGTGTCCAGCCCCTTCACGGTATTGCTCAGATCGCCCAGGGCGTCGTTGAGCGAATACGGAGAAGTGGTGCGGTCCAACGGAATCGGCTGATCGCTGCGCAGCGCACCGGACCCCTGCGGATCGACCTCCAGGGATTTGCGCCCGAGCACGGTGTTGGTCTTGATCGCGGCGGTCGTCTTCTTCCCCAGGACGATGGATTCGTCGAGGCTGAACCGGACCTTCACCTTGGGACCGTCGAGGCTGACGTCCTCGACCTGCCCGGATCGGACACCGGCGACCTGCACCTGGTCACCGGTCACCAGACCGCCGGCATCGGCGAAGTACGCGGTGAATTCGGCGCCGCTGCGAATGAAGGGAAGCCGGTCGAACTGCAAGGCGGACAACGCGATCGCGACCGCCAGCACGACGCCGACGACGCCGTGTTTGATGAGCGGGGAGGTCTGGTTCACTTCGTCGAACACCTTCCGGTCGTCTGCAGACCGGGCAGATTCACATGCATCGGCTTACCGTCCGGGCCGTCCACGAGGAAATTCGTTCCGCACACGTACATGTTCAGGAACGAGCCGTACGAACCGAGCCGCACCAGCTCCTTGTAGGTCGAGGGCAGGTTCTGCAGGACCCACTCGACATCGTCGGACTTCTGATCGAGATTGTCGGCGACACGGCCCAGCTGGTCGAAGGTCGCCTTGAGGTCCGGGCGCGCCTGCTTCAGCAGATCGGTGAGATCGCCGGTGGCGCCGGCCAGTCGCGGCAATGCCGCGCCGATCGGGTCCCGGTCCGCGGCCAGGCCACTCACCAGACGCTGCAATTCGGTCAGCGTGGTGTCGAAATCCTTGTTGTGATCGTCGATGGTGGCCAGCACCGTCTTCAGATTCTCGATCACGCTGCCGATGAGGGCGTCGCGGTCGCCCAGGGTCTTGGCGAACGAGCCGGAACTGTTCAGCAGTGCGACCAGGGTGCCGCCCTGTCCCTGGAAGACCTGCAGCAGCGCCTCGGTCAGGGAGTTGACCTGCTGCGGGTCCAGGCCGCGCAGCAGCGGTTTGAAACCACCCAGCAGCATGTCCAGGTCCAGTGCCGGCTTGGTCTTGTCCAGGCCGATGGTGCCGCCGGAGTGCAGCACCTGCGCGGTGCCCGGGGCGTCCATCAACTCCAGATACCGGTCACCCACGAGGTTCTCGTAGCGCACGGCGGCCTGGGTGCTGACATAGAGCTTGTACTGCCGGTCGACGTCGAAATCGACATGGGCCAGATGGTCCTTGCCGACCTTGACACTCTTCACCGAGCCGACCGGCACACCCGCGATGCGCACCTTGGATCCGGGCAGCATGCCCGAGGAACTGGTGAACACCGCGTGGTAGCCGTTCTCCCGCGCGAAGCGCATCTGCGAGAAGATGACGACCAGCAGGGCCAGTACCAGCACCATCACGAGTGTGAAGATCCCGAGTTTGACGGTGGTGGCGTGTGGTTTGAGCCTCACGGATTACCCACCCCCGGCAGACCCGCGAACAGCAACTGGAAGACCCGGGGCCCGTTCAGATGGGTGGACAGTTCCGGTGTGTACACCCGTCCCTCGCTGGTATCGGTGACCAGGTAGTTCGAGTGGCTACCGGGTTGGCGGTCGAGGATGCCCTCGCAGTGCGGGCCACCGGTCGCATTCACCTTCGGCAGATCCTTCGGATAGGAATAGGGCGTGCCGCCCGGCATGAAGCTGGCGTTCAACGTCACCCACGGTCCGGTTCCGCCGAAGATCTCGTTGGCTCGCGGAATCGCGCCCGCGACACCTTCGACGAGGCAGTACAGCGCCGGGTTGTATTCGTTGAGCAATTCGGCCGTCGGCCGCAGCACATCCAGGGCCGTCGACAGGCCGTTCTCGTTCTCCTTCAGCACCGCGCCCGTGGTGTCGGCCAGGCCGATCAGATTCAGCAGCACGGCGTCGAGGCTGTCCTTGTGGTCGACGAGGGTCTTACTCGTCACGGCCGCGTTGTCGGTCGTGCGCAACAGGTTCGGCGCGGTGTCGGCGTACAGGTTGGTGACTCCCACCGACGTCTGCAGATCGCGCTGCAGATCCGGCAGGCTCGGATTGATATCGCGCAGATATTCGTCACTGTCGACCAGCAGTTGACCGAGTTTGTCGCCGCGGCCCTGCAATGCGGTGCCGAGCGCGGTCAGCGTCGCATTCAGTTTCTCCGGCGCGATCTTGCCGAGTACCTCGGTCAAATGCTGGAACAGCGTATTGAATTCGACGGTCACCGACTGCGCGGTCAACGTGGCGCCGGCCTGCAGATGCTGTGCGGAGGGGACCTCCGGCTCGACGAAGTTCACGTATTTGGCGCCGAAGACGGTGGTCGACCGAATATCGACGGTCGAGTTCGCCGGCACCATCTTCAGTTGATCGGGGTCCATCGCCAGGGTCAGCCGAGCCTGGTCGCCGGTGTACGCGATATCGGAGACGTGGCCGATCTGCACACCGCGGATCTTGACCTTCGCGTCCTTGTCCATCACCAGCCCCGCGCGCGGGGCGTTGAGATAGACCGGTTTCGAAGTGGTGAATCCGCCCACGAACATCGTCAGAGCGACAGCGACGATCGCGGCCAGAAACAGAATCAGCGCCACCCCCGAAAGCTTGACACCCCATCCGGCGCCGAAAAACTTGCCGGCGCCTTCCTTTTCGACGAGTTTATTTGCCGCCATACCGCCTACCCGGAGAGATGGAAGTTGCCGGAGGTGCCGTAGATCGCCAGCGACATCAGCAGGGTCACCGACACCACTGCCACGAGCGAGGCGCGCACCGCGTTTCCGACCGCGATTCCGACACCGACCGGTCCACCGGTCGCGTTGTAGCCGTAGTAGGTGTGAATCATCATGACCGCCAAGGCCATGAGGATCGCCTGCACGAACGACCACAGGATGTCACTGGGAATCAGGAATGTGGAGAAGTAATGGTCGTACACACCGGCCGACTGGCCGTAGATGACGACCGTGGCGAAGCGGCTCGCGACGAACGACGCGATGACCGCCAGCGCGTAGAGCGGAACGATCGCGATCATGCCCGCCAGCACGCGGGTGCCGACCAGGAAGGGCATCGGCCGGATCGCCATGGATTCCAGGGCGTCGATCTCCTCGGCCACCCGCATGGCGCCCAGCTGGGCCGTCGCGCCGGCGCCGATGGTCGCCGCCAATCCGATGCCCGAGATCACCGGTGCCGCGATCCGCACATTGAGGAATGCGGCGAAGAATCCGGTCAGCGCCTCGACACCGATATTGCCCAGCGAGCTGTAGCCCTGCACCGCGATGGTGCCGCCGGTGAACAGGGTGAGGAAGCCGACGATCACCACCGTGCCGCCGATTACCGCCAAAGCGCCTGTGCCCATGCTGATTTCGGCGATCAGGCGAATGGTTTCGGTGCGATAGTGCGTGAATGCCTTCGGTACCGAGGCCAACGACCTGCCGTAGAACTGGGCGTGATGCCCGATTCCGTCCATCGAACTCGAAACCCGCCGCACGCGTCGAACAGTACGGGGGAAGCGGGACTGGATTACGAACGCCATCGGATCACCGCACCGTGAACTTGATGCCGACGGCGGTGACCACGACGTTCACCACGAACAGAGCCATGAAGGAGAAAACCACCGTCTGGTTGACCGCGTCACCCACACTCTTGGGACCGCCCTTGACGTTGAGGCCGAGGTAGCAGGCCATCAGTCCGGCGATCAGACCGAACAGCGCGGCCTTGACCTCGGAGATCACGAGCTCCGGCGTATGGGTGAGCAGGGTGAGCCCGTTGACGAAGGCGCCGGGGTTGACTCCCTGCAGGAGTACCGAGAACAGGAAGCCGCCGGCGATGCCGATCGTCGAGACCAGGCCGTTGAGCAGCGCCGCGACGAACATCGAGGCGAGTACGCGAGGCACCACCAGGCGATGGATCGGGTCGATGCCGAGCACCTTCATGGCGTCGATTTCTTCCCGGATCGTGCGAGCACCCAGGTCGGCGCAGATCGCGGTGGCGCCGGCGCCGGCGACGATCAGCACCGTCACGATCGGACCGACCTGGGTGACCGTTCCGAATGCGGCGCCCGCGCCGGAGAGATCGGCCGCGCCGATTTCGCGCAACAGAATATTCAGCGTAAAGCTCACCAGAACCGTGAACGGGATCGCGACCAGGATGGTCGGGATGATCGACACCCGTGCGACGAACCACGACTGGTCGACGAATTCCCGTCGCTGAAATGGCGGACGTATCAAGGCCCGCGCCACAGCGGCCACGAGTTCGAAGAACCCGCCGACCGCACGCAACGGCACGGCAAGAACCTCGTTCATTCCGCGATTCCTCCTTGCCGACCCGTGCGCGCAACGTTGCGCCAGCGAGCCTCCACACCTCTTCCGCTCCGAAGATTAGAACACGTTCTCATCGAATCGGAAGAGATTTTGACATTTTTGACCTGCTCTTTTCATCTGAGCTTCAGCTCCGAAGCTAGAACAGGTTCATACGGTGTACAGAACGCCTTTGTGAGGCACCCCACAACCATCGACCCCCATGTCTACCAAGTGCGAGACCGCCGATCAACCGGAGTTGGTCGGACGACCTGCACCTGATAATCAGCCGAGATCGTGCAGCGAACTCGCAGAAAACGTACGCCCGGCGGGGCGCTCGGCGAAGTAGGTGCCGAGTGTGTCGGCCAGCGCGTCCGCACTCCATTCCGCGCCGGCGGCGTCGAAGCGAGCCTCGACTTCGGGTGCGGCCATCAGCGCGACCATCGGGCCGTACACGACGAACACCTGACCGTTGATCGCGTCGGCGCCCGGGGAGGCCAGGTAGGCGACCAGCCGGGCGACATGCTCGGGCGCCAGCGGGTCCACATCCCCTTCGGGAGCGGCGGAGAAGACCGATTCCGTCATGGCGGTCCGGGCCCGCGGGCAGATGGCGTTGGCGCGCACGCCGTATCGCGACAAACCGCGCGAGGCGGACAGCGTCAGCGCGGTGATTCCGGCTTTCGCGGCCGCGTAATTCGGCTGCCCTTCCGGACCCAGCAAACCGGCTTCCGAAGATGTGTTGATCAGGCGCCCGTAAATTGGAGCACCGGATTCCTTCGATTTACCGCGCCAGTAGGCGGCCGCATTACGCGACAACAGGAAATGGCCGCGCAGATGGACCGCGAGGACCGCGTCCCAGTCCTCGTCGGAGAGATTGAAAAGCATGCGGTCGCGGACGATTCCCGCATTGTTGACGACGATGTCCACACCGCCGAAGGTCTCGTCCGCGGTACGAATCAGGGCGTCGGCGGTGGCGCGCTCGGCCACACTGCCACCCACGAATTCCGCTTTCGCGCCGAGGGCGCGAATATCGGCGAGGGTGGCGGCCACCGCATCGCTCTCGGCCAGATCGTTGACCACCACCGAGGCGCCGGCCCCTGCCAGCGCCAGCGCTTCGGCCCGGCCGAGGCCCGCGCCGGCTCCGGTCACGATCGCTACCTTGCCGGACAGATCCGTCCCCGACTGATTCGACGATTCACTCACGCCGTGACTCTAGAACGTGTTCCAGTTATCGGCAAGCATCCATTTCACTGCAACCGCAGGGCAGCCTTCGGGCATTGCGCGACAGCGGTCTCGACGTCGGAGAGCCGGTCCTCGGGCACGTCGGCGGTGAGGATGTGCAGCTGGTCCTCATCGTCGAGTTCGAAGACGTCGGGGGCGATTCCGACACAGATTCCATTGGCCTCGCACTGGTCGAAATCCACACTGACCTTCATTGATAACTCCTTCACCACCAGGTAGTGCCGAGCCTACAAGCCCGGCCGGGCCGCTGCGGCCGAAGCGGCCGGATTCGGTTTCCATACTGGAACATGTTTCAGTAGATATGCAATGATCGACGTCAGGGCAGATCGGCCCAGCGCAGACCGTCGCCGGACCGATCGTCACAGGGGCGATGTCGTCACATCCGCCATCACATCACCGAGTACGAGGTAACCGCCATGCGGATTGCTTATACCGAGCAACAGGAGCAGCTGCGCGCCGAGCTCCGCGAATATTTCGCCAAGCTGATCACTCCGGAGCGCCGCGAGGCCTTGTCGTCGCAGACCGGTGAGTACGGGCACGGCAACGTCTACCGCGAGGTCGTGCAGCAGATGGGCCACGACGGCTGGCTCACGCTCGGCTGGCCCAAGGAGTACGGCGGCCAGGATCGCTCGACGATGGATCAGCTGATCTTCACCGACGAGGCGGCCGTCGCGGGTGCGCCGGTGCCGTTCCTGACCATCAACTCGGTGGCGCCGACGATCATGCACTACGGCACCGAGGAGCAGAAGAAGTTCTTCCTGCCCAAGATCTCCGCGGGCGAATTGCACTTCTCCATCGGTTATTCCGAGCCCGGCGCGGGCACCGACCTGGCGTCGCTGCGCACCACCGCGGTCCGTGACGGTGACGACTGGGTGATCAACGGCCAGAAGATGTGGACCAGCCTCGTCCAGTACGCCGACTACATCTGGCTGGCCGCCCGCACCGACCCGACCGCCAAGAAGCACAAGGGCATCAGCATGTTCATCGTGCCGACCTCGGCCGAGGGCTTCTCCTGGACGCCCGTGCACACGATGGCCGGGCCCGACACCAGCGCCACCTACTACCAGGACGTGCGGGTGCCGCATTCGGCGATGGTCGGCCCCGAGAACGGCGGCTGGGCGCTGGTCACCAATCAGCTCAACCACGAGCGGGTGGCGCTGACCTCGGCGGCGCCGCTGGCGCTGGCGGTCGCGCAGACCACCGAATGGGCGCGCGACACCAAGGATTCCAGCGGCGCGCGGGTGATCGACAGCGAGTGGGTGCGGCTGAATCTGGCGCGGGTCCACGCCCAGGTGGAATTCCTCAAACTGCTGAACTGGGAGATCGCCTCCGGCGCCGATGCGGGCGGCGACGCCGCGCCCCGGCCGTGGGATGCCTCCACCTGCAAGGTGCTCGGCACCGAATTGGCCACCGAGGCCTACCGACTGCTGATGGAGATCCTCGGACCGCAGGCATATCTGCGGCAGGACTCCCCGGGCGCGCAGCTGCGCGGACGGCTCGAGCGGATGCATCGCGCCTGCCTGATCCTGACCTTCGGCGGCGGCACGAACGAGGTGCAGCGCGACATCATCGCGATGACCGCCCTCAAACAGCCCGCTGCCGCCCGCTGAGCCGCGGACCGGTCGGAAACGTCGGAAACGCCGAAGAACTAGGAACAACGATGGATTTCACACTTACCGAGGGGCAGCAGGATCTCGCGCGCCTGACCGGCGAGGTCTGCGCCAAACTGGTCACCGCCGACCGGCTGCGGGAACTGGACAAGGCCGAGGTCCGCTTCGACGACCAACTCTGGCGGTCGCTGGCCGAGACCGGCGTGCTCGCGGCCGCGCTGCCGGAATCGGTGGGCGGCAGCGGACTCGGCGCGCTGGAGCAGACCGCGATTCTGCGGGAGATCGGCAAATCCGCCGCCCCCGTGCCCTATCTGTGGTCGGTCGTCCTCGGCGCCGGTGCGCTGGCCCGCTGGGGTGACGAGGCGCAGCGCGAGCTGGCGGCGAAAGCCGGTGCGGGCGAGACGATTCTGACCGTGGCACTGTCGGAGGAACGCAACTGGGAGCCGGCGAAGCCCACCACGACCGCGACCGAGGACGGCGGCTGGAAGCTGGTCGGCGCCAAGACGGTTGTCCCCTTCGCCGCACAGTCCGCGCGAATCCTGGTGCCCGCCACGGTTTCCGGCAAGGCTGCGGTATTCCTGGTCGACCCGGCGGACGCGCGCGTCACGCCGCAGCAGGTGGTCGACCGCAGCCCGCAGGCCGAGGTCGAATTCGATTCCACCCCCGCCGAATTGATCGGCACCGTGGACGACGGCGCCGAAATCCTCGCGTGGCTGCTGAACCACGGCTGGCTCGGCCTGGCCGCACAACAGCTCGGAACCCTGGAACGCGCGGTCGAACTCGTCGCCGAATACGGCCGCGAGCGTGAGCAGTTCAATCGCAAGATCGGCAGCTTCCAGGCGGTCGCGCAGCGGCTGGCCGACGGCTACATCGACCTGCAGGGGCTGCGGCTGGCGGTCACCCAGGCCGCGTGGCGGGTCGACGAGGGACTGCCGGCGGAGGCGGAGATCCACACCGCCAAATTCTGGGCCGCCGAGGCCGGTCACCGCATCGCCCACACCGCCGTGCACGTGCACGGTGGCGTCGGCATCGACCGCGACCACATCGTTCAGTGCTACTTCACCGCCGCCAAACACAACGAGTTCGCGCTCGGCGGCGCCACCGATCACCTGCGCGCTCTGGGCACCCTCCTGGCCGAGGCCCACTGACGCAGGCGCTCGCCCGGGCCGAACCGCCGCTCCACCGGTTCGGCCCGGGCGAGTATTTCTCCGACGGTCTCCTCGACCGTGAGATCCGTTGTATCCAGCCATAATCCGATGCGAGGCGTTTCCGCATGCAGGACGGTGTCGAGCTGGTCGACGGTGAAGACCCCGTAGGCCTTCTTGTCTCGTCCGGCCTCGCGCCGGGCCACCACGTCCGGACGCGGGGCCAGCACGACCACGTACACCGGGTCGGTGCGGATCTGCTCGACCATCCACGGCAGCGATTCGCCCAGGACGACGTCCTGGACCACCGCCGTGAATCCCGCGGCGGCGTAGTCGTCGGCCGTCGCGGCCGCCAGACGGTGCCGTAATCGCAACTGGCGCAGGGCTTCTTCGCTCGGTTCGCCCGACATCTCGGCGCGGCCACCGACCACGAAGCGACGGAATACGTCACCGTGGACGTGGGCGGAGCGGGGCAGTCGTTCGGCGAGGGCCTGCGCGACCGTCGATTTTCCGGCCGCTTGGATACCGGTGATGAGATAGACGGCACTCGACATGGCCGGACGGTATCGCGCAGGGCACTCGATCGCGAGGGATTTTCGCCCCTCGGTGCAGCATCGAAGCGGGTCGGGGCCGGTCCGCCCATTCGCCCGATGAGTTCGGCGCGCCCACGGCGTCTCTACTGACGACACGTATTGATGCCGCGAGAGGACCGGACATGCCCAGCAAGATGATCTTCATCAATCTCCCCGTCGAGAATCTGGAGCGGTCCACATCGTTCTACGAGGCGCTGGGCTGGAAGGTGAATCCGGACTTCACCGACGAGAACGCCGCCTGCGTGGTGGTCGACGACAACATCTGTCTGATGCTGCTGGTCCGGCAGTACTTCGACACCTTCACCAACCGCCCGATCGCCGACACCCGGGCCGCCACCGGTTCGATCTACGCGCTGTCACTGGGCAGCAGGGCGGAGGTCGAGTCGCTGATCGGCGCCGCGGTGGGCGCGGGCGCCACCGAGGAGATCAGCGAGGACAAACGCGCCCAGGAGGAGGCGGTGGGTATGTTCAGCCGCGCCTTCGTCGATCCCGACGGTCACCACTGGGAGGCCTTCTGGATGGATTATCCCGGCGGCAACTGACCCGCGCCGGGTGAGCGACCGGCCGGCCGCTCACCCGGGCGTTCATGCCGTCTGCGCGTCCAGGAAGCTGATGATCTTGGCGTGGAAACCGGCCGGGTCCTCGCCCGGTGC
Organism: Nocardia sp. MDA0666; assembly: GCF_003023875.1. Taxonomy (NCBI): domain Bacteria; kingdom Bacillati; phylum Actinomycetota; class Actinomycetes; order Mycobacteriales; family Nocardiaceae; genus Nocardia; species Nocardia sp. MDA0666. Next base: position 204,946 of record NZ_PYHT01000003.1, on the reverse strand, counting down.
CCCGTGGCCGGCATCGATCTCGGCATAGCGGGCGTCGGGTATCGCGGCGAGCAGGTGCTGTTGCTGCGCCGCCGGAACGACCCGGTCGTGCGCACTGGCGAGGATCAGCGTCGGCGCGGCGATGCTGCCGAGCAGATCGGTGAGATCCACGGTGCGGTCCACCTCGGTCTGCCGTGCGGCGCCGCGCGCGATCACCTTCGCGAGCTGTTCGATCAGGGCCGCGTTCTGTTCCGCACTCGTCCGCTCCCAGTAGCGCGGGCCGAATGCCATCAGCGGCAGCATATGCGCGAACAGGCTGGTGCCGTAGGCGGCATCGGCGCGCAGCACCTCGATCCAGTAGCGGAATTCGGCGTCCATCCGCGCGTCGGTGCGCGCCCAGCCCGCATGCATCAGCAGGGAGCGCACCCGGTCGGGTACGGTCGCCGCGACGTGCGCGGCCACCACCGCGCCCAGCGAATGCCCGACCAGGTGGAATCGGGCCAGTCCGGCATGGTCGGCGACGGCGCGCACCTCGGCGGCCAGATCGGCGACGGTGAGCGCGCCGCCGTGGTCGACGGTGTCGCCGGAGCCCGAATAGTCCAGTGCCACAACGGTATAGCGGTCGGCGATTTCCGCGGTCAGCGGTGTCCACTGGTCGCGGGCGGCCGCCGTGCCGTGGACCAGCACGACCGCCGGACCCGTTCCGGTCACCTCGTAGGCGACCTCGGCGGTTCCCCCATGGATGCGGGCTGTTGCGAATGTCATCGAATATCCTTGTGTCGCAGTCTGTTCGGTGGTCAGGCCGCAGCCTGCAGAGTGAAGTTCGCGATCGCCGCGCGCAGTGCGGCCGTGAACTCGGCGGCGCGCTCCTGTTGCGGCATATGGCCCGCGCCGGCGATCACGCCGACCCGCGCGCCCGGTGTGAGCGCCGCGCAGGCCCGCGCCACCGCCAGCGGGATTTCGGCGTCCAGTTCGCCGTGCAGGTAGTGGATCGGCGTGCGCAGCTGCGGCAGCCGCGGCCGGGGATCGTAGGTCGCGAAGAGGTGGAACAGTTCGTCGATGTACACACCCGAATCGAGGATCTGCCGCACGGTCCAGTCCACCAGCGCCGGCGAGGTTCCCGGGGCATACCAGTTCGGTACCCATCGCGCGACGAATTCGGTTCGGTGATCCCGCATTTCGTCGATGATCTCGGCCAGCGGCATGCCCTGCCCGGGCCAGTAGGCCGGACCGTCGACCGCGACCACGCCGCCGAGCAGCTCCGGACGGGCCAGCGCCAGTTCGGTCGCGAAGGTCGCGCCCACCGAGGATCCGATCACGATGGGGCGAGGCAACCCGAGCTGCCGGATGAGCTCCACCAGGTCGGCGAGCACACCGGCGAGGTTGTTGCCGGCGACCGGCCGGTCCGAACGCCCGCAGCCGCGCCAATCAACGGTGACCACCCGGAACTCGGTGACCAGCGCCGCCTGCTGAGCGCCCCAGACCCGCCCGCTGGTGCCCCAGCCGTGCAGGAACAACAGCGGCTGTCCGGTTCCCTGATCCTCGTAGTACAGCTGGACGTCGTCGACGGTGAGATACGGCATGGTCATCACTTCCCGGTGCGGTTTCCGATGTGCTGGGACCAGGAAATCGCGTTCGGCCGCGCCGAAAAATGAGGGAACCGCGCTGGCACTGTTCACCGAAACTGATTAATCTCGCGCCGTGGAGCTCCGCCAATTGCAGTACTTCCTGACCGTGGCCGAGGAACTGCACTTCGGACGCGCGGCCGAGCGGCTGCACATCGTGCAGTCGGCCGTCAGTCAGCAGATCACCCGGCTGGAGCGGGAATTGGGCGTCGCACTGTTCGAGCGGACCACCCGCACGGTGCGCCTCACCGAAGGCGGGCGGCGACTGCTTCCGCACGCCGAACAGGTACTCGCCGCGGTGGCGCAGGCCCGTGCCGCCATCGACGACCTGCGCGTCGAACGCACCGGCACGATCCGGCTGGGCACCAGCACCGGCCTCGGCACCCGCCTGGAGAACATTCTCGTGGCCTTCGCTCGCCGCACCCCGCACGCCTACCTCGAACTGGTCGACGCGGACGCCGAGAGTCGGATGAAGCGGGTGCGTTCGGGGGAACTGGACGCGGCGATCGTGCGTGGTCCGCGGGACGAACCCGGCCTCGAACTGCTGCCGCTGTGGTCCGACCGACTGGTGGCCGCGATCCCCGCTCGGCACGACCTCGCGGTGTTGCGCGAGATCGACCTCGCGCGCCTTGCGCAGTTGCCACTGCGATTGGTCGGCCGCGCCCGCAATCCCACCCTCTACGACCTGGTCGTCGATTCGTGCCGGGAGGCCGGCTTCGCGCCGGCCTTCGGACCGGAGTTCACCACCGAACAGGACACGCTGGCCGCGATCGGCTTCGGCGCGCCGAGCTGGACGGTGTACTACGCGGCCCAGGCGGCGAATTTGTCGTTCCCAGGCGTGGTCTGGCGTCCTCTGCGCAACCCGGAGCCGAGGATGCCGAGCTATCTCGCGGTGCGGCCCGATCCGCCGCGTGCCGAATTGCGCGCACTCATCGAGGCCTGCCACACCGTCACCGACCGATAACCTGATCGTTGCGTCCGTCTCAGCAGAAGACGTTCCGCGCCAGTGCAATTCGTTCCGCCCCCGCGATATTCGCCGACGTACCCGGCGCGGCTACTCCGGCCTTGCCGAGCTATCGGCGCGCCACGCGAGCCTCGCGGCCATCCGCGAACATCCCGCAATACCGGTACCACGTGAGCACTGTATTCTCCTGTGGCGCAACCACTTCCACCTCTCATATGCTTGAGCTCCGAGCGGTTGGGGGGTACCTGGTGAAACGTCTGCTGATGTTCGTCCTGGCGGCCGTCGCGGCGCTCTCCAGCTACGACTACGCACGCTCCCCCGGCCACATCGGCATGGCGGTGGCGGCCGGGGTCGTCATCACGATCTGGTTGACCGCCAAGGCAATCGACTGACAGGCGTGTGGCCCCCGACCGGGGCGGGGGCCACACGCGGTTGCGCGGTCACGCACCGGCAGGCACTCGCTCACGCCGAGCCGGCGACCGGAACGTCGTCCACGCGAGCGCCGCCGCCAGCACCGCGATCCCCGCCGCTGCACCGAATGCCGCCGAGAACCCGTCGGTGAGGGCATCGGCATCACCGATGCGGTCGGCTCCGGCGGCCGAGGCGATCGCGGTCACCACCGCCAGGCCCAGCGCCGATCCGATCTGATAGCCGGTGTTCACCAGACCGGACGCCAGGCCGCCCTGCTCCGGCCGCGCCGCGGAGATGGCGGTCTGCAGCGACGGGACGAAGGCCAGCGACATCCCGAACGCGGCCAGCAGCGATCCGGGCAGCACGTCGATCCAGAAGTTGCCGTCGGCCCGGATGAAGGTCAGCCAGACCAGACCGGCCCCCAGGACCAGCAGTCCGGTGACGATCATGGCGCGAGCGCCGAAGCGCGCGAACAACTTCGGCGACACCGCGATCATGCCGACCATGATCAGGGCGGTCATCGGCAGCAGAGCCGCACCCGACGGGAACGCCGAGTAGCCGAGAACCTGCTGCAGATACAGGTTCAGGAAGAACCACATCGGCACCCAGGCCGCGCCCAGCAGGACCTGAGCCAGATCGGCCGCACCGAGGTTCGGCGCACGGAAGATCGACAGCGGCATCAGCGGTTCCCGGCGACGGGCCTGCAGCACCAGGAAGGCCGCCAACAGGACGACCGCGAGCGCCAGGACGCCCCACGTCGATCCGGAACCCCAGCCGACCTCGGGGGCACGGACGACCGCGAAGACGGCCGCGCCCAGGCCCAGCGTCGCGGTCAGGGCACCGAGCACGTCGACCGAACCGCCGGACGCGGCCGCCCCGCCGGGAACCAGCACCGCGGCCGCGACGACGGCCAGCACGGCGATCGGGATGTTGATGTAGAAGACCCACGGCCACGAGGCGTACTCGGTGATGAGCCCGCCGAGGAATACGCCGGCGGTACCGCCTGCCGGGGCGGCGGCGCCGTAGAACGCGAATGCGGTGGTCAACTCCTTGGGATTCGACCCGAACACCATCATCAGAAGTGTCAGCGCCGAGGGGGCGATCAGTGCGGCGCCCGCACCCTGCACACCCCGGCCGATCAGCTCGACCGCGGGCGATCCGGCGAGTCCGGCGACCAGGGACCCGACGCCGAGCACCATCCAGCCCGTCTGAAAGATGCGGCGAGCGCCCCAGATGTCGGACAGACGTCCGCCGAGCAGCAGCAGACCGCCGAAGACGATGACGTAGGCGTTGAAGACCCAGGACAGTCCCTCCTGCGAAAAGCCCAGGGAATCCTGCATTTTCGGCAGCGCCACCCCGATGATCGAGGTGTCCATGATGACCATGAACTGCGCCAGCGCGATCAGTGCCAATGCGAACCAGCGCCGCGACGGCGGCGCGGATACCCGAGTGGACATAGGAATCCTCACTCCTCGGTTGCGGGCGCATCCGCTGCGCCCGTGGAATTTCCGACCCGTTCTGTATACCCCCCAGGGGTATCAGCTCGATACGGAAAGTCTCTGTGATTCACGTCATACCCCCACGGGGTATGACGTCACCGAGGTTGATTTCTCAGCGACAGCGAAAGAAGAAGGGCCCGCCGGTCATTCGACCGGCGAGCCCTTCACGATCCCGAAAGGATCAGTCGCGCAGCTCCGGCGGCAATCCGAACAGCGGGAACAGCCGGTCGGTGTCGAGAAAGAAGTTCAACCCGCTGATCGCGGGACCGTCGAATTCCAGCACCGTGATCGACCACGGCGAGAAGACCCCGGGCTCGTCGGTGGGTTTGTACTGACCGAAGGCCGGCAGTCCGTTGGCGCCGTCCAGCGGGATCAACCGCGAACCCCGGCAGGCCGAGGGCCCTTCCGACAGCATGAACCGAGCGACGTTCTCCGGACCGGAGACCCACAGCTCGATGGGCGGCATCGACAGCGCCACATCCTGTTTCAGCAGCGAGGTGAGCGCATCCATGTCGTAGGCCTCGAAGGCGCGCACGAAACCGTCGACGAGTTCGCGCTGACTGTCGTCGGATTCGTCGTAGCCGCTCGACTCCGAGGGCTGCACCTTCGACATGGTCGCGCGCGCCCGCTGCAGCGCGCTGTTCACCGAGGCCGGCGACATCGTCAACATCTCGGCCGTCTCGTTGGCCGAGAACCGCAGCACCTCCCGCATGATGAGGATCGCCCGCTGGGTGGCCGGCAGATGCTGACAGGCCGCCACGAACGCCAGCCGCAGCGAATCCTTGGTGCTGGCATGTTCGGCCGGGTCGGCGCCGAAGGCCAGCGCGTTCGGAATCGGCTCCACCCACACGTAATCCGGCTGCGGCGGCGGCAGCGGACTGTCCGGACTCGACGGCCCGGACAGATCCATCGGCCGAGCCCGGCGCTGGGGGCCGTCGAGCATATCCAGGCAGATGTTCGTGGTGATCTTGTACAGCCACGATCGCAGGCTGGACCGGCCCTCGAACGAGTCGTAGGCCTTCCAGGCCCGAGTGAAAGTCTCCTGAACCGCGTCCTCTGCCTCGAACGAGGAACCCAACATCCGATAGGCGTAAGCACACAGCTCCCGCCGGTAACTCTCGAATTGCTGCAGCACGTCGTCGACGGTGCCGGCGGAAGCTTGTTCGCTCATGCGGATCACTGTGGCACAGGGCACCGACAGAAAACACCCCGGAAGTAGGGGCATGGACACGGACGCCGAAATCGCCGCACCTCCACTGTGATCGCGGGGCGCGGCGATATCGATTGCCAGTTATTTACTTCGGCGAGCTATCTATTTCGGCCTGGCTATTTCGAGGACGCCTGGGATTCCTCGTCGGCCGGGCGCGAGCGGGCATGTTCGTTGGCCCACCGGTAGTCGGGCTTTCCGGCCGGCGAACGCTTGATCTCGTCCACGAACCACAGGCTGCGCGGCAGCTTGTAGGAGGAGATCTCCTTGGTCAGCACCGGACGCAGTTCCTCGAGCGTCGGACGGTTGCCACCGCGACACTGCACGACCGCGGCCACCCGCTGTCCCCAGCGCTCGTCCGGCACACCGATCACCAGCGCGTCGAAGATCTCCGGATGGCATTTGAGCGCGCCCTCGACCTCCTCCGGGTAGATCTTCTCGCCGCCGCTGTTGATGCTGACCGACCCGCGGCCCAGCATCGTCACGGTGCCGTCCTCCTCGACCCGGGCGAAGTCGCCGGGGATCGAGTAGCGAACGCCGTTGAACTCCTTGAACGTCGCGGCGGTCTTCACCGGGTCGTTGTAGTAACCGAGCGGGATGTTGCCGGTGCGGGCCAGCACGCCCACCTGACCGGAGCCGGGCGCGACGGGGTTGCCCTCCTCGTCGATGACGGCGGTGGAGGCGTCGATCTTGACCCGGGGACCACCGGTGTGGGTCGCACCCTTGGCCGCCACCGACAGGCCGCCGAAACCGGTTTCCGAGGAGCCGATGGAATCGGTGATGACCGTATTCGGCAGCAATTCGATGAACTCGTCCTTCAGCGCCGGGGAGAACAGCGCCGCACTGCTGGCCATCGCCCACAGATTCGCATGCTGGTACGGCTCACCGGTTTCCGGATGGCCTTCCTTGAGGGCGTCGAGCATCGGCCGCGCCATGGCGTCACCGGTGATGAAGATGAGGTTCACCCCGTGGCGGTCGATCGCCTGCCACACGGTGTGGGCGCTGAACTCCGGCAGCATGATCGTCTTGCCGCCGTCGAACAGGCCGTGGAAGGTCGCCGACTGCGAACCGCCGTGGATCATCGGCGGGATCGGGTAGCGGACCATCTGCCCACCGGCGGCGCCGGCCTTGGCCTGCTGCCACTCGTCCTCGATCGCCTCACCGGTGACGAAGTTGATGCCGCCGCCGAGCACCCGCCACCAGTCCTCGTGCCGCCACATCACGCCCTTGGGCATGCCGGTGGTGCCGCCGGTGTAGATCATGAAGATGTCGTCGTTGGAGCGGTCGCCGAAGTCGCGCTCGCCGTGCGAAGCAGCCAGTGCCGCTTCGTATTCCACCGAATCCGCGGGCAACGGCACCTCTGCTTCGGTACCGTCGTTCACGGCGATGACCGTCTTCAACTTCGGCGTGTTCGGCCGCACGGCCGACACCTTGTCGCTGTAGCGACGTTCGTGAATCAGCGCGACCATATCGGAATTGTCGAAAATGTATTGCAACTCGTTCTCGACGTACCGGAAGTTCACGTTGATCATTACTGCCCGCGCCTTGAAGATCGCGACCATGGCCTCCACGGCCTCGATCGTGTTGCGCGAGTAGATGCCGACCTTGTCACCCGGCTGCACACCCTGTTCTTGCAGGTAGTGCGCCAATCGGTTGGCCCGGTCCTCCAGCTCGGCATAGGTCACCGAGCGGACGTCGTCGGCCAGCGCGACACGGTCCGGCACGAGGTCGATGGTGTGTTCGACAAGGTCCGCTATGTTGTAGCTCACAGGACCAAAATAGAACGTGTTCTCACGCCTGACAAGACTTGATTTACACAGTTTACTAATTCCGCCGAAGCGGCAGCGGGTTTTGCCGGAACGCGTATTCTGCAACGCCGACGAGCCCGCCGGCACAGCCGGGCGGGCTCGAGGGCGCGCGATCGAGGACGCCCCACACAGGGCAGGACGGTAAGGGCGTCCGGACTCGATCGGCGAGACTGCGGCTACGCGGGCACGTAACGCTCGCGCAGCTTGCGCTTGTACAACTTGCCGTTCGGATCGCGCGGCAGTTCGGGCAGGTAGTCGATGCTCCTGGGCAGTTTGTACTTCGCCAGGCGAGCCGCGGCGAACTCCATCAGCTCCCGGGTCAGCTCGTCGTCGGCCGCGACTCCTTCGGCCGGCTGCACGACCGCCTTCACCTCCTGCCCCCAATCCGGATGCGGGATACCGAAAACCGCGACGTCGGCGACCTTGGGATGGGTGATCAATTCACCCTCGATCTCGGCCGGATAGATGTTCACGCCCCCGGACAGGATCAGGTCCGAGCGCCGGTCGTGCAGGAACAGATAGCCGTCGGCATCCATATGCCCGATGTCGCCCACGGTGAACAGATCGCCCACCCGCGCGTCCTCGGTCTTCGACTTGTCCTTGTGGTACTCGAAGTTGGAGCCGCCCATCTTCATGTACACCTGGCCGACCTCGCCGGGCGCGACCTCGTTGCCGTCCTCGTCGAGCACCTTCACCACCGCGTACGGCCACGCCTTGCCGACCGAACCCGGCTTGCGCAACCACTCCTCGCCCGAGATCGACGTGCCGCCGCCCTCGGTCGCCGCGTAGTACTCGGTGACGACCGGCCCCCACCACTCCAGCATCCTGCGCTTGGTCTCCTGCGGGCACGGCGCGGCGCCGTGGATCATGCAGCGCAGCGAGGAGACGTCGTAGCGCGCCCGCACCTCCTCCGGGAGGGCGAGCAGACGGTGGAACTGGGTGGGGACCATATGGCTGTGCGTCACCCGATGCGTGTCGATCAGCCGCAGCATCTCCTCCGGATCCCACTTGTCCATCAGAACCACCGTGTGCCCCAGCTGAATCGAGATCGAGGCGAAGTTCAGCACGGCGGTGTGATAGAGCGGCGAGCCGCAGATATGCACGTGGTCGTCGAAGGGCTGGATGCCGAACAGTCCGAAGAAGCCGGTCGCCTGCGGGCCCACCACATCGGGATCGGCGCCGGTCAGCGGACGCCGAACTCCCTTGGGGCGTCCGGTGGTTCCCGAGGTGTAGAGCATCGGCGCACCGGTGGTCCGGACGCCGGGGCGTCCGGACTCCCCCGCGCCGAGTTCGGCCAGAGGCTGGAAACCGTCGATGCCGCCCACCGAATACCGCGCGCTCGCAGGCACATTCGCCTCGTCGGCGGCGATCGACGCGGCCTCGGCGAAGCGCTCGTCGGCGATGAACACCTTCGCCTCGCTGTCGCCGAGGATGTAGGCGACCTCCGGACCGGTCAGATGCCAGTTCACCGCCACGATGTACAGCCCGGCCTGATAGGCCGCGAAGTACACGGCGAGCGCTTCGGTGGTGTTGTGCACCATCGACACCAGCACATCGCCGGGCTGTAACCCCTTGGCCTGCAAGCCTCGCGCGATGCGGTCGGCCTGATCGGACAGCTCCCGGTAGCCGACCTCCCGCCCCGACGGATCGACGACCGCGATCCGATCGGGGTCGGTGGCCGCGATATTCCACAGTCCCAGCTTCTGCGCCGGCTCCATCGAAGTCACTCCTCGAATCTAGAACGTGTTCTACACCTGAACAAGGGGGGCGAGGCGATGCAGCTGCGCCACGTCACGAACCGTCACCAGCAGCATTCCGACGCCCGCCGCCTCCCAGACCTTCAGCTGCGAGCGCACATGGTCCTCGTCGCCGATGATGGCGGTATCGAGGATCAGCTGGTCCGGAATCACGGCGGCGGCCTCGTCCTTGCGGCCGGAGCGGAACAGCCGGGTGATCTCGTCGACCTCAGCGCCGTAACCCATCCGGCGATAGACCTGGGCGTGGAAGTTCAGCTCCTCGGCGCCCATGCCGCCGATGTAGAGCGCCATCACCGGTTTGATCCGATCGATCTCGGCGCGGGCGTCGTCGGTGATGATCACCTGGCAGCTCGCCGCGATCTCGAAGTCCTCCCGGGAACGCCGGGCACCGGGCCGGGCAAACCCCTCGTCGAGCCATTCGTCGTACATTCCGGCCAGCCGCGGGGTGTAATAGATCGCCAGCCAGCCGTCGGCGATCTCGGCCGTCAGCGCCACGTTCTTCGGCCCCTCGGCGCCGAGCCAGATCGGCAGATCCGCACGTAGCGGATGGGTGATCGGCTTGAGCGGTTTACCCAGGCCGGTCGAGCCGGGCCCATCGTAGGGCAGCCGGTACTGCGCGCCCTGGCTCACCACCGGCGCCTCGCGGGCCAGCACCTGGCGGATGATGCCGACGTACTCCCGGGTGCGCTGCAACGGTTTAGCGAACGGCTGGCCGTACCAGCCCTCCACCACCTGCGGACCGGAGACGCCCAGGCCCAGGATGTGGCGGCCACCGCTGAGGTGATCGAGGGTCAGCGCGGCCATCGCGGTCGCGGTGGGAGTACGGGCGGACAGCTGCACCACGGAGGTTCCCAGCCGCACCCGCTGGGTGGACGAGCCCCACCAGGCCAATGGCGTGAAGGCATCCGAACCCCAGGACTCGGCGGCGAAGACCGCGTCGAATCCGGCCTCCTCGGCGGCCACCACCAACTCCCCGGCGTTGCGCGGCGGCCCCGCACCCCAATATCCGAGCTGCAATCCGAACCGCATCGTCGACTCCTTCCGCCCGGCCCGTTTCACCGAGCCCGCTGCCGGACACCTTTCCAGGTAGCTCTTGCCACCAGAATAAGAACCTGTTCTACTCGATATCGTGACCAATGGGAACACCATGACCGGCGTAATCGCGAAAGGCAGCGGTCCGGAAGCGGAACCCGCACCCGAGGTACTCAGCGCCGAACTACGGATGAAGTTCGACTACACCCGATCGGTCGGACCGACCATCGGCCGGTTCCTGACCGGACTGCGCGAGGGCCGGATCGTCGGCGTCCGCGGCAGCGACGGCCGGGTGATCGTGCCGCCGGCGGAATTCGATCCGGTGACCGCGGAGCGGCTGACCGACTTCGTCGACGTCTCCGATGTCGGCACGGTGCAGAGCTGGAGCTGGGTCGCCGATCCGCTGCCCGGCCAGCCGTTCGACCGCCCCTTCGCCTGGGCGCTGGTGAAATTCGACGGCGCCGACACCGCGGTGCTGCATGCCCTCGACGTGTCGTCTCCCGACGAGGTGCGCAGCGGATTGCGCGTGCGGGTGCGCTGGGCCGCCGAACGCAGCGGCAGCATCCACGACATCGCCTGCGTCGAACCGGGCGAGACCTCCTCGGCCCCAGCCGGTTCCACCTCGTCGGATGCCGATGCGGCCGAGCCGGTCACCGGCATCGTCACCCCGATCGACCTGCGATACAAGCACACCGCCTCGCCGACCGAGACGCGGTATCTGAAGTCGCTGGTCGAGGGTCGCCTGATCGGCGGTCGCGCCGACGCCGAGAGCAAGGTGTATTTCCCGCCCCGCGGCGCCGACCCGATCGACGGCCGCCCGACCGACGAGATGGTCGATCTGCCCGATACCGGCACCATCACCACGTTCTGCATCGTGAACGTGCCGTTCATGGGCCAGAAGATCAAGCCGCCGTACGTCACCGCGTACGTACTGCTCGACGGCGCCGATATTCCGGTGCTGCACCGGGTGCTGGGCTGTGACCCCAGCGAAGTCCGCATGGGTATGCGCGTGAAGGCGGTGTGGAAGCCGCGCGAGGAGTGGGGTTACACGCTGGAGAACGTGGACCACTTCGAGCCCAACGGCGAGCCGGACGCGGACTACGACAGCTACCGGCACCACCTCTAGGAGCGAAACACCTTGAGCGACAACGCAACAGATATCGCGGTGGTGGGCTTCGCCCACGCCCCGCATGTCCGTGAAACCTACGGCACCACCAACGGTGTCGAAATGCTGGTCCCGTGCTTCCGGCAGCTGTACGACAAGCTCGGCATCGGCGTGTCCGATATCGACTTCTGGTGCTCGGGATCCTCCGATTACCTTGCCGGACGCGCCTTCTCGTTCATCTCCGCGATCGACTCGATCGGCGCCGTGCCTCCCATCAACGAATCGCACGTCGAAATGGACGCGGCCTGGGCGCTGTACGAGGCGTGGGTGAAACTGCGCTCCGGACAGGCCGAGACCGCCCTGGTCTACGGCTTCGGCAAGCCGTCGGCCGGCACGCTGCGGCAGGTGCTGACGCTGCAGATGGATCCGTACCTGGTGGCCCCGCTGTGGCCGGACGCGGTATCGGTGGCCGGCCTGCAGGCGCGGGCCGGGCTCGACGCCGGAAATTGGACCGAACGCGATATGGCCGCGGTCTCGGCCGCCGACGACGCCGAGATCGAGAAGCGGCTCGCCGCACCGTATGTCGCGAATCCGCTGCGCGAACACGACATCGCGCCGATCACCGACGGCGCCGCCGTGATCGTGCTGGCCCGGGGCGACAAGGCCCGCGAGCTGTGCGAGCGGCCGGCCTGGCTGACCGGTATGGCGCACCGCATCGACACCCCGATGATCGGCGCACGCGATCTGACCACCTCTCCTTCCACCGCGGCCGCGGCCAAGGCGGTGCTCGGCGGGGATGCGAGCGGATTCGATGTCGCCGAACTGCACGCGACCTACAGCCACGAACAGCTGATCCTGAAGCAGGCCATCGGGCTGGGCGAGTCCACCCGCATCAACCCCTCGGGTGGTGCGCTGGCGGGCAACCCGATGTTCGCCGCCGGTCTGGAACGAATCGGCTACGCGGCCAACGAAATCATGAACGGCACCGCCGAGCGAGCCCTCGCACACGCCACCAGTGGTCCGGCGTTGCAGCAGAACTTGGTGGCCATCCTGGAGGCTGGACGATGACCAATCAAGCCGCCGTACTCGGCACGGGACAAACCCATCACGTGACGAAACGGACCGATGTCTCGATGGCCGGTATGTGCCGCGAGGCAATCGATCGTGCACTCGAAGATGCCGATCTGACCATGGCCGATATCGACGCGGTGATCGTCGGTAAGGCGCCGGATCTGTTCGAGGGCTCGATGATGCCCGAGCTGTTCATGGCGGATGCCCTGGGCGCCACCGGAAAACCGCTGCTGCGCGTGCACACCGCGGGTTCGGTCGGCGGTTCGACCGGCGTGGTCGCCACCAACCACGTGCAGGCCGGCGTGTACCGCCGGGTGCTGGCGATCTGCTGGGAGAAGCAGTCCGAATCCAATGCCATGTGGGCCCTGTCGAATCCGGTGCCGTTCACGATGCCGGTCGGCGCCGGTGCGGGCGGGTACTTCGCACCGCATGTGCGCGCGTACATCCGGCGGGCCAACGCTCCCCTGCACATCGGCGCGATGGTCGCGGTGAAGGATCGCCGCAACGGCGCGAAGAATCCGTTCGCGCATCTGCGTCAGCCCGATATCACCATGGAATCGGTACTCGCGTCCCAAATGCTCTGGGACCCGGTGCGTTTCGACGAGACCTGCCCGTCCTCCGACGGCGCGTGCGCGATCGTGATCGGCGACGAGGAATCGGCGAAGGCGGCCGAGGCATCGGGTAAGAAGGTCGCGTGGGTGCACGGCACCGCCATGCGCACCGAACCGCTGGCCTACTCCGGCCGCGACCAGGTCAACCCGCAGGCCGGACGCGACGCCGCGGCCGCGCTGTGGAAGCAGGCCGGGATCACCAATCCGCTCGAGGAGATCGACGCGGCCGAGATCTACGTCCCGTTCTCCTGGTTCGAGCCGATGTGGCTGGAGAACCTGGGCTTCACTCCCGAGGGCGAGGGCTGGAAGCTGGTCGATGCGCGCGAGACCGAGATCGGCGGGAAGCTGCCGGTCAATCCCTCGGGCGGCGTGTTGAGTTCCAATCCGATCGGCGCATCCGGCATGATCCGCTTCGCGGAGGCGGCCAAGCAGGTAATGGGCCGGGCGGGCGATTACCAAGTCGAGGGCGCCCGAAAAGCGTTCGGCCATGCCTATGGTGGCGGATCACAGTACTTCTCGATGTGGGTAGTGGGCTCGGAACCACGGTGACACGCAATTCCGCCGGCATTTCCGGTTCACCGGATTGCCGGCGGAAAGCACATTTGCAATTCCATCAGCAAATTCACCGAAACCACCGAGCCGGGAGTCCGAGATGCCCACAACCACCACCACCGAACATCCGGCGCGCCTCGCCGGACGGGCCTCACAGGCCGCGGTGCGCGCCCGGGACAAGGAGGCATGGCTGGCGCTGTTCGCCGCCGACGGCATCGTCGAGGATCCGATCGGCCCCTCGGTCTTCGATCCCGAGGGTGTGGGCCATCGCGGCCGCGACGCCATCGCGGCGTTCTGGGACAAGGCCATCGCCCCCACCGAATCCATCGATTTCGTCTTCGGCGATTCCTTCGCCTGCGGCAGCGAGGTGGCCTTCACCGGCCTGATCCGCACCCAGCTGGGCGGACATATCATCGACGCCGAGGGCGTGTTCACCTACAAGGTCGACGACGCCGGGAAGATCGTGGCGCTGCGGGCCTTCTGGGAAACCGATCGAGCGATGGGAACCATGCGCAAGCAGTGAGACCGCCGCACGAACAACAGGGCGGGCACCCTCGGGTGCCCGCCCTGTTCGTGTTTCAGCGTGCGAATCAGGCCTTCGTCTTGTAGTCGACCTGGAATTCCTTGATGCCGTTGAGCCAGCCCGAGGTGAGGCGCTTGGGGTCGCCGAGCTTGGTGATATCGGGCAGGTGGTCGGCGATGGCGTTGAAGATCAGGTCGATCTCCAGCCGCGCGAGGTTGGCGCCGATGCAGAAGTGGGCGCCGGTGCCGCCGAAGGACAGGTGCGGATTCGGATCGCGAGTGATGTCGAAGGTGTACGGATTCTCGAACACCTCCTCGTCGAAATTGGCCGAGCGGTACATCAGCAGGACGCGCTGGCCCTTCTTGATCTGCACGCCGGACAGTTCGGTGTCGACCAGCGCGGTCCGCTGGAACGAGCTCACCGGTGTGGCCCAGCGGATGATCTCGTCGGCGGCGGTGGCGGGCCGCTCGCGCTTGTAGAGCTCCCACTGCTCCGGGTTCTCCAGGAACGCGATCATGCCGTGGGTGATCGCATTGCGGGTGGTCTCGTTACCGGCGACCGCCAGCAGGATGACGAAGAAGCCGAACTCCTCCGAGGTCAGCGCCTCACCGTCGATATCGGCGTTGACCAGGGTGGTGACGATGTCGTCGGCCGGCTCCGCTTTGCGCGCCTCGGCCATCTGCCAGGCGTAGCCGAGAATTTCCATCGACGACATCGCCGGGTCGGCATCGCTGTCCGGATCGTCGTAGCCGGTCATCTCGTTGGACCACTGGAAGACCTTCATCCGGTCTTCCTGCGGGACGCCGATGAGTTCGGCGATCGCCTGCAGCGGCAGCTCACAGGCCACCTGGGTGACGAAGTCGCCGGCGCCGCTGGCCGCGGCCGCGTCGACGATCGACTTGGCGCGAGCGGACAGTTCCGCGCGCAGGCCGTTGATCGCGCGCGGGGTGAAACCCTTGGAGATCAGTTTGCGCAGTTTGGTGTGTTCTGGCGCATCCTTGTTGATCAGGATGTGGCGCTGCAGCTCGATGGCCTCGCGCGGAATGTCGTCGTTGAAGCGGGGAATCGCGGTGTTCTCGTAGGTGGAGAAATCGTCGCGCCGCGAGACCTCCTTGACATCGGCGTGCTTGGACACGACCCAGAAGCCGTCGTCGTGAAACCCTCCGACCTCCGGAGACTGCGGGTTCCACCAGATCGGTGCGGCCCGGCGCAGCTCCGCGAACTCTTCGACGGGAATGCCGCGGGCCCACATATCGGGATCTGTGGCGTCGAACCCCTCGGGGAGGTTCGGAGCTACATGGGTGTCAACCACCAGTTGTCTCCTTCGACTAACTGAAACACGTTCTACCTTCATTGCAGCATAGGTGGTATCAGTAGTAAAGAAGCCATAGTCCGCCCTCAGTACATCCACAGAACTTGTTCCAGTTTCTGTGCTGATACGGATCCTGTTCGAAAGGTTGAAGTTATGGGCACCCCCGTCATCGTCGAGGCCGCGCGCACCCCCATCGGCAAACGCAACGGCTGGCTGGCCGGCCTGCACGCCGCCGAGGTGCTCGGCGCGGCCCAGCGCGGCGTCCTCGAGCGCGCACAGCTCGATCCGGCACTGGTCGAACAGGTCATCGGCGGCTGCGTCATGCAGGTCGGCGAGCAGAGCAACAACGTCACCCGCACCGCGTGGCTGCACGCCGGACTCCCCTGGCAGGTGGGCGCGACCACCATCGACTGCCAGTGTGGTTCGGCCCAGCAGGCCAACCACCTGATCGCCGGGCAGATCGCCCAGGGCGCGATCGACATCGGCGTCGCCTGCGGCGTCGAATCCATGAGCCATGTCCCGCTGGGCGCGAACGTGGGCGAGAACGCCGGCCCCCGCCGCCCCGCGAGCTGGGATATCGATATGCCCAATCAGTTCGAGGCGGCCGAGCGAATCGCCAAGCGGCGCGGCATCACCCGCGACGACATCGACGAATTCGGCGTGCGCTCACAGCGTTTGGCCGCCCAGGCCTGGGCGAAAGGGCGTTTCGACCGTGAGGTGCTGACCATCGCCGGCGCGCCGCAGGTCGACAAGGAGGGCACCCTCACCGGCGAGACGCTCGACGTCAACCGCGACCAGGGTCTGCGCGAGACCAGCCGGGAGAGCCTGGCGAAGCTGAAGCCGGTGCTGGAGGGCGGAATTCACACCGCCGGTACCTCGTCACAGATCTCCGACGGCGCGGCCGCGGTGCTGCTCATGGACGAACAGGCCGCGGCGCGTGCCGGACTGAAGCCGCGGGCTCGCATCGTCACCCAGTGCCTCGTCGGCGCCGAGCCGGAGTTCCACTTGGACGGTCCGGTGCAGGCGACCACGCGCCTGCTGGAGAAGTCGGGCATGAGCATCGCCGATATCGATCTCTTCGAAATCAACGAGGCCTTCGCCTCGGTCCCGCTCTCGTGGGCGTCGGTGCACAAGCCGGATATGGATCGGGTCAATGTCAACGGCGGCGCGATTGCGATCGGACATCCGGTCGGCAGCACCGGGTCACGTTTGATCACGACCGCCCTGCACGAGCTCGAACGCTCCGACAAGTCGATCGCAATGGTCCTCATGTGCGCCGGTGGCGCACTTGCGACCGGGACAATCATCGAGCGGTTGTAATACCGAACAGATTTCCTCCCTAGTTGAACGTTCATCCTCACAGCCCCTAGACGTGTCGTACGCCACACAAACTGCGATACAGACAAAAGGATGAGATGTCAGCTATCTTCCGGTTATCAATGGCCCGTTGAACGAGACTCGTTCGACGGGCCAGAACCGGAGCGTACTGCCCCTCGACCAGTGAGGGCGCGTTGCCCCGCAAACGTGCCGACGCTGAACAGTTCCCGGACGGCCGACCTGGAAGCTTCAAGGAAATCCTGAATCAGGCGTAGGTTTTCAGTTACTCAGCCGCTAATATCAATGATACGTATCCGAGATAACGACTGTTAGTACAGCGAAGGGAATTGGGCGGCTCACAATGGCTGATTTCGCGGCGCGGCTGAACAAGCTGTTCGAAACCGTGCATCCCCCGGGGCGTAAGCCGCACACCAATGCCGAGGTGGCGGCAGCGCTCACCGCCTCCGGGCATCCGATCTCGAAACCGTATCTCTCGCAGTTGCGGTCGGGTCAGCGGACGAACCCCTCAGATGAGACGGTTGCCGCACTGGCAAAGTTCTTCAAGGTCAAACCGGACTACTTCTTCAACGACATCTACGCCGCCAAGATCGACCATGATCTGGAGTTGCTGTCCCAGCTGCAGGGCTATGGACTGCGTCGGCTGTCGAGCAGGGCGTTCGATCTCTCCGAAGAGTCGCAGAACCTCCTGACCTCGATGGCCGAAAAGCTCCGGGCGAGTGAGGGTCTGCCCGAGGTTCCACCGGACGGCACGGAATAGCAAGTTGGACAAGGCAACACAGTGCGGCACTCGGAACCGCACTGTGTTGTCTTGTGACCTGAGACCGAGGCGGAGACGCTTCGGTCTGCACTGTGCAATTCAGGCTCCACTGTACGAACGGACCGCCGCCCAATCGGTCCCGTCGCGTCGATGATCAATCCGCCTGTGCGACCGCTGATTTCCGGTCGGTCGCGGTGCGCTCGAAGGCGCGGGCGATCGCCTGCACCCAACCGCGCGGGCTCAGTCCCTCCGGCGGTGCGATCCAACGGGCGTCGACGATGTCGTCACCGAGCGGATTGCGGGCCCAGCGGGCCACCCGTTCGGCACGGTCGGTGACCGAGCGGGCGGGCATACCGGCCGCCGCCAACTCCATGCCGCCGCCGGTCTGCAGATACAGCGCGTCCATGATCTGCGCGACCTGATCGGAAGCCTTGAGCTGGGTGGCCGACACCGTCTGCTCGTGCGCCACCACCTCGGGGAAGCGCTTGATCAACGTGCGATGCAGGGCCCGAATCTGGCGCAGCAGCAGGCGCGCCCGCACCCAGAGCTCGATCACGATCCATACCGCGCCGACCGCGATCAGCAGGCTCGCGAGCTGCCAGGCCGGCCAGAACCAGCCCGGATCGCCGGGCCGCGCGGGTTGTTCACCGATCGCCAGCCGCCGAATCGACAGCGCCGCAAGCACACCCGCGACCACCGTGCCGGTGGTGTAGAGCGCGATACCGCGTCCCAGCGCCGTCCAGTCCAGATTGCGCAGACCGGTGACGGCGATGAAGGCGCAGCCGAGCAGGGTCATAACCCAGCCGAACACAATCGACCACCCGATGGTGGCGGCGATGACCAGCGCGCCGAAACCGTAGACCATCCAGGCGATCTGGCGCAGATTCCGACGCGAGACCACCGGCCAGGCGGCGGCCGCCACCACCGACGTGGCCACCGCGAACAGCAGCCAGGTCGCCACCACCAGCCGGTCGGCCAGCGCTGCGCCGTTGATGCCCTGCGGCAGTGCGTGATCCACCGCGACCGCGATCTCGGGTATGCCGAGGGTGGCCGCGGCGGCCACCGCCGCGACCGCGATCACGATCGCCACCCGGGCCGTGGTCGCGGGCTTCACCAGGACGCGACCGATGCGGGCGCCGGCCGCCATCCACACCAGCAGGGCCGTCAACCAGAACGTCATACCTACCCTGTCCCCTTGGTCATCCGAGCCTTCTCCGGATGACCGAGAGGCCCTCCGTGGTTACGCACGCTGCCGCCTCCGGACCTCTCGCTCATCCGAGCCTTCTTCGGATGACCGAGAGGCCCTCCGTGGTTACGCACGCTGCCGCCTCCGGACCTCTCGCTCATCCGAGGGCCTCGTCGAATCGGAGCACCGAGACACCGGCGCCGCGGTTGTTGAAGACGCGCAGGCGGGTCATCAGCATGCCGGCGAAGGTTTCGGCTTCCCACTCGTACTGATCGTCGCGCCCGTCGTCGACGATCTGCTGATGCGCGCGCTGAGACAGCATGTACGCGATCAGATCGTCGCCGGCCTCGAGCGTCACCTCGGCGGCCGGTTCACCCGGGTGGTCGAAGACCACATGGCCCAGTTCGTGCGCGAGGGTGTGGTCACGGCTGGGCAGGGCCGCGGCCAGCACGATCACGTCCTTGTCCGGATAGCTGCGGCGCTGACCGCAGACGCCCGGACCGAGCTGAGCATCGGCGATTTCGATCATGCGGCCGCGTTCGGCCGCGATCGCGAGGACCACCTCTTCCAGGGTGGTGGCGTCGAAATCGGCGGCGACGGCACACACCGCGTCGACGGCGGCGGCGACGCGGCGGTAGGAGCGGCCCGTCTGAATCCGGCTCTCGGTCATCTCGCGCCCCCTCAGGCCCTCGGTCCGAAGAATTCCGCGCGTGCGGCGTCGATGCGCGCCTGTGCGGCGGAGGCACTCTGGAAACTCACCGCGCCGGAACCGGCCGCGGCCAGCGCCATGGCGATCACGCCGCCGAGCACGGCCAGCGTCTTCACCTCGGGCAGTCCGCTGGTGGCAGCCGTAGAGCGCACGGCCGGATTCGGTTGCGCCAGTGCGGGCGCCGGGGCGGCCGGCGCCGCTGGGGCGGGCGCCGGGGCGGGTGGCGCGGCCGGTGGTGCCGGCGGGACCGCGGCGGGCGCGACGGCGACGACCGGAGCACCCGGAACCGGGGGTACCGGCGGAATGGCCAACGGCGGTGCGGCCGGGGCCGCGGGCGGCGGAACCGGTTGCAGCAGAAGCAGAAGCAGCAGCGGCGACATCGCGGCCGCGGAGCCGACGGCGGCGGAGCCGGTGACCGCGGAACCGGTGCCGAGCAGAGTGGCCAAGGCGGAGCCCGTCGCGACGGAACCCGTACCGGCCAGCCCGGCCAGCGCGGAACCCGTTGCCGCCGAACCCGTTCCGAGAATCCCGGCGAGCAGCGAGCCGACGCCCGCCGCCGCGGAACCGGTGGTGGCCAGCGCCGATCCGGTAACGGCGGAACCCGTTGCGGCGGCAGCGGATCCGGTGCCCGCAGCCGCGGAACCGGCCCCGGCCAACGCCGACCCGGTCGCTGCTCCAACCGAACCCGTTGCGGCAGAACCGGTCCCGCCGAGCGCGGACCCGGTCAGTGCCGAGCCGGACGCCGCCGAACCGGCGGCAGCCGATCCCACCGCCGCCGAACCGGACCCGAGAATGCTCGCCAATCCGGCAAACCCCTCGCCGACGACCGGCGTCGGCGTGATCGGCGGCCCGGCCGGTCCGGACACCTGCGCAGGCGCCTGCGTCGAGGAGCTGGTGG
Source organism: Nocardia sp. MDA0666 (assembly GCF_003023875.1). Lineage (NCBI taxonomy): Bacteria > Bacillati > Actinomycetota > Actinomycetes > Mycobacteriales > Nocardiaceae > Nocardia > Nocardia sp. MDA0666. The sequence continues at coordinate 184,602 of NZ_PYHT01000003.1, read as the reverse complement.
AGGAGCTGGTGGCACGTCCGGGGATGGCCAGGTTGCCGTCGTACCGGTCGTCGTCGGTCGGAGATCCCGCTGCCCCCGGTTCCGGCGCGGTCGGTCCCTGCTGCCCGGCCGCACCAGCGCCCCCGGTGTTCGGCCGGGAAACCGCGGGGTTCTGCTGACGGGATTGCGTGCCCGGCAAGGGGGCGCCGACGGGTCCGGACGGCGCGGGGCCGGCTGGTTGTGCGTTGGCCACCAGGGGGCCGAAGACCCCGCAACTGCCGATCAATCCGGCTACCGCGACAACGCGCGCGATGCGACCCATGGTCATGCGCTTGCCTTCCCTCAACTTCTCAGCGCAGATTTCTCCCCGGTCGCTACAACCTCTCCGGGACCTAACGAATGCGGCCCATCTTAACTGCCGGCAGTTTGCTCGTGCAGCGAGATCATGTGAGCCCGATCACCCCGGGGGCCAGCGGGATTGAAATTGGACGCCGCAGTGACCGCGCCCACGCACTACCGGCAAGTCGAAAACCCGACGTCATCCCTACTGGCACAAGGGTATTGGTTACAGCGACGCCGGCGGATCGCGGCCGCGGGAAGGAGGCGGCGGGGCGCGATCTCACCGGCGCGGATCGTTGCTGTGAGGGTTGCGGTGCTCAGGCTCCGTAGACCGGCTCGGGATCGGTTGCCTTGGCGATCAACTCGCGCACCACCGGTCCCAATTCGGACGGCTGCCACCGTGCACCGCGGTCCTCGGCGACACCGTGGCGCCAGCCGTCGGCCAATGCCACCTTGCCGCCCTCGACCTCGAACATGCGCCCGGTGACACCGGCCGAATCCGGGCTGCCCAGCCAGACCACCAGGGGTGAGACGTTTTCCGGCGCCATCGCGTCGAAGCCGTCGTCCGGGCGGGCCATCATATCGGCGAAGACGGTTTCGGTCATGCGGGTGCGCGCGGAGGGGGCGATGGCGTTGACGGTGACCCCGTAGCGCCCGAATTCCGCTGCGGCAGTGATGGTCAGAGCCGCGATACCGGCCTTGGCCGCCGCGTAGTTGCCCTGTCCGACGCTGCCCTGCAGACCGGCACCCGAGCTCGTGTTGATGATGCGGGCGTCGCGGGCGCGACCGGCCTTGGATTCCGCGCGCCAGTACTCGATGGCATGCCGCATGGTGGCGAAGTGGCCCTTCAGGTGGACGCGGATCACGGCATCCCACTCGTCCTCGGCCAGGTTGACCAGCATCCGGTCGCGCACGATACCGGCGTTGTTCACGACCACGTCCAGTCCGCCGAAGGTCTCCACGGCCTGGCCGATCAGCCGCTTCGCACCGGCCCAGTCCGCGACGTCGTCACCGTTGACGACGGCCCGGCCCCCGGCCTGCACGATCTCCTCGACCACCTGGGCGGCGGGCGAATCAACGCTGGGCGCGCCGTCCAGTTCCGCACCCAGATCGTTGACCACCACGTTGGCGCCCGCCGCGGCGAAGGCCAAGGCGTGGGCCCGGCCGATACCGCGGCCGGCGCCGGTGACGATCACGGTGCGTCCTGCACAGATCAGCTCGGAGTTGTCGGTCATATCTGCTGCTCTCATTTCCTCGGTGCGGTAAGGGTTTTCGCTGTGATCGGTGATCGCGCGCGACAACGGCTAACGCGCGGCGGGCTCGGCGTCGTTGACGGTCGCCGCGTCCAGGAATGCGGGACGTTCCCCGCCGCCGTGCACGATGAGCGATCCGCCGTTGACGTAGCCGGCCAGCGGCGAGGACAGGAAGACCGCGACCCGGCCGATGTCCTCGGGGGTCGCCAGCCGGCCCAGCGGCACGGTCGCCTCGACGGCGGCGATCCCGGCGTCGTCGCCGTAGTGCAGATGACTGGATTCGGTGCCGACCATTCCGACGATCACCGAATTGACCCGCACCTTCGGCGCCCACTCGATCGCCAGCGAGGACACCAGACTGTCCAGGCCGGCCTTGGCCGCACCGTAGGCGGCGGTGCCCGGCGAGGGCCGGTGGCCGCTCACACTCGAGACCATCACGATCGAACCGCCGTCGGGCTGCTGCTGCATCACGGCATTGGCCGCCTGCGAAACCAGCAGCGGGGCCAGCAGGTTCAGCTCCACGATCTTGGCGTGGAAGTTGCGGGAGGCGGTGGCGGCGGGGGCGAACGGCGCCCCACCGGCATTGTTCACCACATGGTCGATCCGGCCGTGCCGCTGCACGATCGTCTCGATCAGCCCGGTCACCGCCTCGCCGTCGCGCACATCGCACGGCAGAAATTCGGCGGTGCGCCCGGAACTCTCGATCGCCGCCTCGCCGGGGCGGCGGGCACACACCACCACCGTCGCGCCGGCGTCCAGATACACCCGGCTGATGCCGGCGCCTACGCCCCTGACCCCGCCCGTCACGAGAACTACCGATCCGGACAGGTCCACTTCGATTGCCACCGTGCTAACCTACCAAGCACTTGCTTGTTTTGCCAACGAATGGACATGCGATGGGGATCAACCGTCACACCGAGACCTCGGGTATCGAGGTCGTCACGATCGACTATCCGCCGGTCAACGCACTGCCCACCGCGGGCTGGTTCGGCGTGGCCGATGCGATTCGCGAGGCCGGGCGGGACCCGGAGACCAAGGTCGTCGTGCTGCGCGCCGAGGGCCGCGGCTTCAACGCCGGGGTCGACATCAAGGAGATCCAGCGCAACCCGGGCCATCAGACGCTCATCGACGCCAATCACGGCTGCTACGACGCCTTCGGCGCGGTCTACGAGTGCCCGGTGCCGGTGATCGCGGCGGTGAACGGCTTCTGCCTCGGCGGCGGCATCGGCCTGGTGGGCAATGCCGATGTCATCGTCGCCTCCGACGACGCCACCTTCGGGCTGCCCGAGGTCGAGCGCGGCGCCCTGGGTGCGGCCACCCACCTGGCCCGGCTGGTCCCCCAGCACATGATGCGCACGCTGTTCTACACCGCCTCCACCGTGACCGCGCAGCAGCTGCACCACTTCGGCTCGGTGCACAAGGTGGTGCCGCGAGCCGAACTCGATTCCGCCGCAATGGAAGTCGCGAAGAACATCGCCGCCAAGGACGGACGGGTCATCCGGGCCGCGAAGCGCGCGCTCAACGGTATCGACCTGCAGGACGTGCACCGCAGCTACCGCTTCGAACAGGGCTTCACCTTCGAGCTGAATCTCGCCGGTGTGGCCGATGAGATCCGGGCGCGGTTCGACGAGGATCTGGCGGCCAAGAAGGGAGCGAAATAGCATGCGCGACAAGCGGATGTCGTTGGAGGACGCGGTTTCCCAGCTGCGCAGCGGGATGACCATCGGCCTCGGCGGCTGGGGTTCGCGGCGTAAGCCGATGGCGTTCGTGCGGGCGCTGCTGCGCTCGGACGTCACCGATCTGACCGTCGTGACCTACGGCGGGCCGGATCTGGGCCTGCTGTGTTCGGCGGGCAAGGTGCGCAAGGCCTACTACGGATTCGTCTCCCTCGATTCGGCGCCGTTCTACGATCCCTGGTTCGCCAAGGCCCGCACCGGCGGTGAGCTGATCTCCCGCGAAATGGACGAGGGCATGGTCAAATCCGGCCTGCAGGCGGCCGCGGCCCGGCTGCCGTTCCTGCCCACCCGCGCCGGGCTGGGCTCGGACGTGCCGAGTTTCTGGGACGGTGAACTGCGCACGGTGCAGTCCCCGTATCCGGATGCCGACGGGCGCGTCGAAACCCTGGTCGCGATGCCGGCACTCGACCTGGACGCCGCGTTCGTCCACCTCGACATCGGCGACAAGCACGGCAACGCCGCCTACACCGGCGTCGACCCGTACATGGACGATCTGTACTGCCTGGCCGCCGAGCGGCGGTTCCTGTCGGTGGATCGGCTGGTCGAGACCGAGGAACTGGTGAAGGCCGTTCCGAACCAGGCGATCATCCTCAATCGCATGATGGTCGACGGCGTCGTGGAGGCGCCCGACGGCGCGCATTTCACCTTCTCCGGCAGCTACGGCCGTGACGAGAAGTTCCAGCGCCATTACGTCGAGGCGGCCAAGGATCCCGAGACCTGGGCGGCCTTCAAGGAGCGCTATCTGGATGTCACCGAGGACGAATACCGTTCCGCGGTGGCCGAATTCGCTGCCGAGGAGGAGCGCCGATGAGCGAGACCACCACTATCACCCGCGCCGAGGTGTGCGCGGTCGCCTGCGCCGAGATCTTCCGGGGCGCGGGCGAGATCATGGCCAGCCCGATGTCGCCGACTCCCACCATCGGGGCGCGGCTGGCGCGGCTGACCTTCGAACCGGATCTGCTGATCTCCGACGGCGAGTCGCTGTTGCTGGCCGACACCCCCGCGCTGGGCGCCAAGGCTCCCACCGAGGGCTGGATTCCGTTCGGCAAGGTGTTCGACGTCGTGGCTTCCGGGCGGCGCCATGTCGTCATGGGCGCCAACCAGATCGACCGCTACGGCAACCAGAATCTGTCCGCCTTCGGCGCGCTGCAGCAGCCGAAGCGGCAGATGTTCGGTGTGCGCGGCGCGCCGGGCAACACCATCAACCACGCGACCAGCTACTTCGTGCCCAAGCACAGCACGCGCGTGTTCTGCGAGACCGTCGACATCGTGTGCGGAATCGGTTACGACAAGATCGATCCGGAGAATCCGGCGTACCGGTACCACCACCTGCATCGGGTGATCAGCAATCTGGGCGTGTTCGACTTCGGCGGGCCCGGCCACACCCTGCGGGCGCTGTCGCTGCATCCGGGAGTGAGCGCCGACGAGGTCGCCGAGAACACCGCGTTCGAGGTGGCCGGACTGGACAGCGCCGAGGTGACCCGCACGCCCACCGACGAGGAGCTGCGGATCATCCGGACGGTGCTGGATCCCAAGGGAATCCGGGAAAAGGAAGTGGCATCGTGAGCCGGCTGCGGACTCCGCTGACCGAACTGGTCGGCATCGAGCATCCGATCGTGCAGACCGGAATGGGCTGGGTGGCCGGGCCGCGCCTGGTGGCGGCGACCTCCCAGGCCGGCGGCCTCGGCATTCTGGCCTCGGCCACGATGACCTACGCCGAACTCGAGGCGGCCATCGCGAAGACCAAGGCGCACACCGACAAGCCGTTCGGCGTGAACATCCGCGCCGACGCCTCCGACGCCGCCGAACGGATCGAGCTGCTGATCCGCGAGAAGGTCCGGGTCGCCTCGTTCGCGCTGGCGCCGAAGAAGGAGCTCATCGCGCGACTCAAGGACGCCGGCGTGGTGGTGGTGCCGTCCATCGGCGCCGCCAAGCATGCGGTGAAGGTGGCCTCGTGGGGCGCGGACGCGGTGATCGTGCAGGGCGGCGAGGGCGGTGGGCACACCGGTCCGGTGGCCACCACGCTGCTGTTGCCCTCGGTACTCGACGCGGTCGACATTCCGGTGGTCGCCGCCGGCGGCTTCTTCGACGGCCGCGGACTGGCGGCGGCACTCGCCTACGGCGCCGCGGGCGTGGCGATGGGTACCCGCTTCCTGCTCACGCAGGACAGCAGCGTGCCCGACGAGGTGAAACAGGAGTATCTGCGCCGCGGGCTGCAGGACACCGTCGTCTCGCTGAAGGTGGACGGCATGCCGCATCGGGTGCTCAACACCGATCTGGTGGACCGGCTGGAACATTCGGGCAGCTGGCGCGGACTGTCCGCCGCGGTCGCCAATGCCGCGAAGTTCAAATCGATGACCGGTATGAAGTGGTCCACCATGGTCCGCGACGGTCTGGCGATGCGAAAGGCCAAGGACCTCACCTGGTCTCAGGTGATCATGGCCGCCAATACGCCGATGCTGCTCAAGGCCGGTCTGGTCGAGGGCAATACGCAGGCCGGTGTGCTGGCCGCGGGACAGGTCACCGGAATCATCGACGATCTGCCCACCGTGCAAGAGCTCATCGACCGCATCATCGACGATGCGGTCGCGCGGATCGACACGATCGCCGCGCTCCGCGACGGCGCCGCGGCGACCCCCGGCGCGTCCGCGTAACCGAAACAGGTTCGGTCGCAACGACACAGGCCGCCTCGCCGACACCCGGCGGGGCGGTCTGTGCGGTTTCCGGCTACTCCCCCGACAGATCTGCCGACAGGTCGCGGACCTCCACGCCCTCCGGAATCCGCACCTCCGCAACGGGTTCCGGGCGATCATCGAATTCCAGCCGCAGGGCGCGGCATATGGTGGCGTGCATGTCGTACAGCGCCGTGATGTAGGTCAGTTCCAGGATTTCCGGATCGCCGAGGTTGGCTCGCAGCACCGCGAACACTTCGTCGGGCACCCGGCCGCCGTCGTGGACCAGGCAGTCGGTGTAGGCGAGAATCGCGCGTTCGAGTTCGGAGAAACAGTCGCTGATCTGCCAGGACGGGATGGCCGCGATCTTCTCCTCGGGAGCGCCCAGCGAGCGCATCTGCTTACAGTGCTGGGAGAACACGAACTGACTGCCGCGCGCGTATCCGGCGCGGCACTGCCCCAATTCGCGCAGCAGCGGATCCAGGCGTGAGTTGCGGTAGACGGCGAATCCCCGGACCGCGTGCCGGAACACCTGGGGTGACTGCGCGAAGACGGTCCACCAGTCGCCGGGGGTGGCGTGGACGGTGCCGTGGTCGACGGCCGGGTCGCGGTCGGGCCCGAACAGCCGGTCGTAGTAGAACAGGATTCGCTCGTCGGTGACTTCGGCGCGCGGGACTTCACGCAGGCGGGGCATGTTTCGAACCTCTCGGTAGGGCGGTTTCGCGGCTGGTGGGTGATCAGAGTCCGGCGGCGGCGCGGCGGTCGGCGGCGGTCTTCGGCTCGTGCGATACGTCGGCCTCGGTGAAAGTCCGGGTCCAGCAGGCGAATTCGAGCAGCACCCCGTCCGGGTCCTGGAAGTAGAACGACCGCACGAAGGTTCCGGGGTGCACATCCCGGGAAACTCCCGCGGGGCTGTCATCGTGATTGAGGACCCGGCTGACCTTGATGCCCTCGGCCCGCACCCGCTGGTAGTAGTCGTCGAATCGTTCCGGCGGCACGGCGAAGGCCACGTGGTTCATCGAGCCCACGCCGCTGACCAACTCCCCTTCGTCCGGAAGTCCCTTGGGCGCGGCCAGTCCGGGGGTGGCGTCGGGTGCGTCGGCGAGCCAGAAGAAGGCGATGGTGTTGCCGCCCCCGCAGTCGAAGAAGAAGTGCTGACCGAGGTTGTGCGGCAGTTCGATGGTCTTGACCAACGGCATGCCCAGCGTGCCGGAGTAGAACTCGATCGTCCGGCGCATATCGGAGCACACGAGGGCCAGATGGTTGATTCCGCGTAGTTCGTATTTCGGGTTGGCGGCGCTCATTGCAGTCCTTCCGCTGTGGTGCCGATTCGACCTCCGTGACGGGTCCGCACCATTACTGTGAGCTGGGATTCTCCCAACTGAACTGACTTGACAGTCATGTCATGTTCGTGGATAGTTTGAGCCGTGCCGAAGTCATCTGTCAATAGCGCGCCCACCCCCGTCGACAATCTGACACCGCGGGGGCGCAAGACACGCGACGCATTGCTGGACGCGGCGCGCAAGGTGTTCGAGACCGTCGGATTCCTCGATACGCGAGTGGAACAGATCAGCGAGGAGGCAGGCGTCTCCTACGGCACCTTCTACCGCTACTTCGAATCCAAGGACCATGTGTTCGGCGAGCTGAGCACGCGGTTGTTCGAGGATATGCACCGCCGCGAACCCGCACCCGCGCAGCTCTCGCCGGCCGCCCGGCTCATCGCGGCCAACCGGTCCTATTACGCGGCCTACCGGCGCAACGCCCGGATGATGGCGATCGTGGAGCAGGTCGCGACCTTCAACGAAGAGTTCCGGCAGCTGCGCCACGAACATCGGCGCCGGCTCATCGATCGCACCGCGCAGGCGATCGCCCGCTGGCAGCGCGACGGGCTGGTCCGCGCGTCGCTGGATCCGGAACTGGCCGCCCGGGCCATGTCCGCGATGGTCGACCACACGCTGTACCTGTGGCTGATCCAGGGCGAAGACGCCGATGAGCAGGCGTTGCTGGAAACCCTCGACCAGATGTCGGTCGGCGCACTCGGGCTCGACCCGGACGAGAAATAACGCATCCGTCCGGGGACACATCTCAGGAGGCAGTATGAGAACGGACCCACCGACCACCGCACATCCCGAAGCGCACGACAGCGAAGCTGCGGCCGCGCCCGGGGCGGCCGGACCGCTCGACGGCTTCCGGGTGCTCGAGCTGGGGACGCTGATCGCGGGGCCGTACTGCGGACGCCTGCTCGGTGATATGGGGGCCGATGTCATCAAGATCGAAGCGCCGGATCGTCCCGACCCGCTTCGTGATTGGGGTCAGGCGGCCGGCGGCGGCCACCAGTACTTCTGGACCGTGCACGCCCGCAACAAGCGGTGTGTGAGTCTCGATCTGCGCGTCCCGGCGGGACGCGACATCTTCCTGGAATTGGCCCGCACGGCCGATGTCGTGGTGGAGAGTTTCCGGCCCGGCACGCTGGAGCGCTGGGGTATCGGCTACGACGTGCTCAGCGAGCTGAATCCGGGGCTGGTGCTGGCCCGCGTCTCCGGCTACGGGCAGACCGGGCCGTACGCGTCCCGGGCGGGTTACGCGTCGGTGGCCGAGGGCATCAGCGGGCTGCGCCACCTCAACGGATTCCCAGGACAGGCGCCGCCGCGGATGGCGTTGTCGCTGGGCGACAGCCTGGCCGGGCTGTTCGCCTTCCAGGGTGTGCTCGCCGCGCTGCTGGTGCGGGAGCGGACCGGGCGCGGGCAGGTGGTCGATGCGGCGCTGACCGAGGCGTCGCTGGCGATCCAGGAGTCCACGGTTCCGGATTTCCACAAGACCGGACATGTGCGCCAGCCCTCGGGCACCCGGCTGGACCGGGTGGCGCCGTCGAATCTGTACAAGGCCAAGGACGGGCTGTGGGTGATCATCGCGGCCAATCAGGACACCGTCTTCGGGCGGCTGGTCACCGCGATGGGCCGGCCCGAACTCGCTTCCGACCCACGGTATTCCACCCATTCCGCGCGGGGTGAACGGCAGGACGAACTCGACGAGATGATCGCGGCATGGGCCGGAGATTTCACCGCCGCCGATCTGATCGATCTGCTGAATCGGCACGGCGTGGTCGCGGGCCCGGTGAACACCGTCGCCGAGGTGATGGCGGATCCGCAGTTCACCGCGCGCGGCATCTTCGTCGACCACGTCGATCCGTCCGTCGGACGCGACGACGCCGAATACGATCCCGTCCCGGTCAAGGGTGTCGGCGTCGTGCCGCGGCTCAGCGCCACCGCCGGTGGCGTGCGCTGGGGCGGCCCGAGCCGCCCGGGCACGCATACCGACGAGGTACTGGGTGAGCTGCTCGGATACGACTCCGACCGGCTGGCCGGATTGCGCGGCGAAGGCACGATCGGATGACCGCCGTCGACATTCGCGAGGTGGGACCGCGCGACGGCCTGCAGATCGAGGAGCCGATTCCCACCGAAGCCAAACTCGCCTTCATCGACGCGCTCGTCGCCACCGGTGTGCGCCGGATCGAGGCCACCTCGTTCGTCTCACCGCGCGCCATCCCGGCGCTAGCCGATGCCGAAGCCGTTGCCGCGCAACTACATCGGTGGCCCGGCGTGGAGTTCTCCGCCCTGGTCGCCGGTCTCGGCGGGGTGGGGCGCGCCCTCGCCGCGGGTGTGCATCGGCTCGAATACGTCGTCTCGGCATCGGACGGGCACAGCCGGGCCAACGTGGGACGCGACAGCGCCGAATCGGTCGCGCTGATCGAGCCCATCGCCGAGCAGGTGCATGCGGCCGGTGGCCGGCTGGAGGTGATCGTCGCCATCGCCTTCGACTGCCCGTTCGACGGCCGCACCCCGCCGCAGCGGGTGGCCGAGATCGCCGCGCGCGCCGAGGCTTGCGGCGCCGATTCGCTCGCCGTCGCCGACACCGTGGGCACCGCCTCACCGGTCCGGACCGCCGACGTGATCGACCGGGTGCGGGCGGCGGCGCCCGATACCGAACTCGGCATCCATCTGCACAACACGCGTGGACAGGGGCTCGCCAACGCCTGGGCCGCCTACGAACACGGCGTGCGCCGATTCGACTCCGCCGCAGGCGGTCTCGGCGGATGCCCGTTCGCCCCCGGGGCGAGCGGCAATATCGCGACCGAGGAATTGGCTTATCTGTTCTCCGACGGCGGCATCGAGACCGGCATCGACATCGACCGGGCGCTCGACGCCGCCCGGCTCATCTCACGCCTGCTCGGCAAGCCGGTCGACAGCAATCTGCTCGCCGCGGGCGGTCGCCTGCGGCCCAGGAATGCGGCATCACACTGAGCCGCACGAGAAACCCGGAGGTCCTTCGCATGGATGAACTGGCCGACCGCTTCTTCGCCGCGGTCAGCGCGGGCGATACCGCGGCCCTGACCGCGCTCTACGCGCCCGAGGCCCGGATCTGGCACAACGACACGAACGCCGAGGAGACCGTCGCGGACAATCTGCGGGTACTGCGCTGGCTCTCGCGCACCGTGGAAAACCTGCGGTACGAGGATATTCGGCGTTATGTGCTGCCGGACGGCTTCGCTCAGCAGCATGTCGTGCGCGGCCGTCTGCCCGGCCACGGTGATCTGGAGGTCCCCGCGAGCCTGTTCGTGCGTGTCCGGGACGGGCACATCACCAGGATCGACGAATACGTCGACTCGGCGGCGACGCAGCCGCTGCGCGAGGTGTCGGCGGCGAGCGGAGGTTACCGATGATGCCGGTCAACCGCCCGGTGGGCGAGATCGCCGAATTGTCCGCACGGATGCGCACATTCATCGATACCGAGGTCGTTCCCGTGGAGTCGGCGCTGGCCCGCGAGGATGACACCGCACACGCCACCCTCGCCCGCTTGAAGGAGCGAGCGAAGGAACTCGGACTGTGGGCGCTGGGCCATCCGGCCGAACTCGGCGGCGGCGGTGTGCCGTTCCTCGACTTCGTGTATCTGAACGAGATCATCGGCCGCTCCGAATTCGGCATGCTGGCGGTCGGTTCGGTCTCCATGCAGGACACGCTCATGCTCTACCGGCACGGCACCGAGGAGCAGCGGGCGCGCTGGATTCCGCCCATGGTGTCCGGTGACATCCTGCCCTCGGTCGGCCTCACCGAACCCGAGGTCGCGGGATCCGATCCCACCCTGATCGCCACCGCGGCCGAATTGGACGACGACACGTGGATCATCAACGGGCACAAGTGGTTCACCACCGGCGCCGCCCAGGCCGCGTACTGCACCGTCTTCGCCCGGACCGAACCCGAATCGATGCCACGCCACTCCCGGATCAGCGCGATCATCGTGCCGACCGACACTCCGGGCTTCGAGATCGTCCGCTCCATCCCGACCATGGGCCACGATCCGAGCGATCACTACGAGGTGCGGCTCACCGATGTGCGGGTGCCGGCGGCGAACCTGCTGGGCGAACGCGGACAGGGTTTCGTGGTGGCACAGGACCGGCTCGGTCCCGGCCGGATCTTCCACTGCATGCGCTGGCTCGGCCAGGCCCAGCGCGCCTACGAGCTGATGTGCGAGCGCGCGAACACCCGGTACGTGCACGGATCGTTGCTCGCCGAGAAGGGCGAAATCCACCGGTACATCGCCGAATCCGCGGCCGAGATCCATGCGGCCCGGCTGATGACGCTCGACGCCGCTCGCGCCATGGATGCCGGTGAGGACTATCGGGTGCGGGTCGGGTTGATCAAGTTCTGGGGTGCGCGGATGTTGCACAATGTGATCGATCGCGCCATCCAGGTACACGGGGCCCTCGGGCTGACCGCCGACACCCCGCTGGAGCGGATGTACCGGCAGGCCCGCTACGCTCGCGTCTACGACGGCCCCGACGAGGTCCATCGCATGTCGACCGCGCGCCGGTTGCTGCGCTCCCCCGAGGCGGCGCCGTGGCTGTGAGCGCGGAATCGGCTGCCGCCGAACCGGTTACGCTCACCGAGGGGGTTCGTGCGGTACTGGCGGACACCCTCGGCACCTCGATCACCGATGTCGCGTTGCGGCAGTTCACCGGGGGCGCGAGCCGGCAGGTGTACGCGGTCGAGGCCCGCGACGGCACTGGCGCCGCGGTGCGGGCCGTGCTGCGGCGGGACCCGCCCGGCCACGGCGATTCGGCGCGTATGCACGCCGAAGCGGTCTGTCTGCGGGCGGCCGGTGCTGCCGGAGTGCCGGTACCCGCCGTCCTCGCTGACGGGGCCACCGCGCCCGGGATCGACGCCCCGTACCTGCTGATGGAGCCTGTCGACGGCGAGTCGATTCCCCGGAAACTGCAACGGGATCCGGCCTTCGCCGCGGTACGCGACCGGCTGGCCGGCGATCTCGGCTACGTCCTGGGACTGATCCACCGCACCCCGCTGGACACCCTGGACATCCTCGACGATCACGATCCGCTCGCCACCCTCGAGCAGATCTATCGCGACCTGGACGATCCGCGGCCGGCGGTCGAGGCCGGACTGTGCTGGCTGCGCGAACATCGGCCCGCCGAACGCACGAAGGCGCTGGTGCACGGCGACTTCCGGCTGGGCAACTTCCTGATCGAGCCGGACGGCGTGCGCGCGGTGCTGGACTGGGAGCTGGCCCATCTCGGCAATCCGATCGAGGATCTGGGCTGGTTGTGTGTGCGAGCCTGGCGGTTCGGCGCCGACGCGCCGGTGGGCGGTCTGGGCAGTCGGCAGCAACTCCTGGACGGTTACGAACGGTCCGCGGGCTACCGGCCCACCGCGGCGGAACTGCACTGGTGGGAAGCCTTCGGCACGCTGAAATGGCTGGTGCTCAGCCGTTTTCAGGCGCATCGGCATCTCAGTGGGGACGAACGCTCGCTCGAACTCGCCGCGATCGGGCGCCGGGTCTGCGAATCGGAATACGATCTACTCACCGTCCTGGACCTGCTCGACGACACTGTGCCGACTCCTTCGCCCTCGGAAATGCCTGCGACCGTGCACGATCGGCCGCACCCGGCCGAAATCATGGAGCTGGTCGCCGAAACGCTCACCGCGGAGATCGGGCCCGCACTCCCGCCGGAGCAATCACGCGCGCGCTACCTCCTTCGGGTCTGCGCGAATCTGCTCGGCATCGCCGCGCGCGAATCGGCCGCCGGCCCCGCCGCCACCGACGCGGTGCACGGCCATCTGGCAGCGCTGGGCTGCGAGTCCGAGGCTGATCTGGCCGCGCGGCTGCGCTCGGGCGCGGTGTCGTATACCGACGAGGTCGTGCGCCGGGCGATCTCCGCCGCGGTCCTGGCCCGCCTGCGGATCGCGAATCCGCGCCACCTGAGGTAATCGCACGACGGCGGCAATCGGCCGGGAGCTACCGCTGTTCGGTAGCTCCCGGCCGATTGTCGTTTCGGGGTACGACCATGGGAATCCAGCGTCGTCGGGAACGCAAAGCAGCGGCCCGGTGGCGACGTATCAGCGTCACCACCGGACCGCCGGGTCCGCCACGGATCAGGAGAACTGTTCGCGGAGATCGCGTTTGAGAATCTTGCCGGTGACGTTCTTGGGGAGCGCGTCGACGAATTCCACTCGCCGCGGCACCTGGAATCCGCCCAGGTGTTCGCGGCAACCGGCGATGATGTCCTCGGCCGTGGCGGTCGCCTCGTCCCGCAGGACGACCACCGCGCACACCACCTCGCCCCAGGTGTCGTCGCGGACGCCGATCGCGGCGGCCTCGGCGACCTGCGGATTCCGGTACAGCGCCTGTTCGACCGTCAGCGAGGCGACATTCTCACCGCCGCTGATGATCAGATCCTTCTTCCGATCGACGATGTAGACGAAGCCCTCCTCGTCTTGGCGGACCATATCGCCGGTGCGGAACCAGCCGTCGGTGAACGATTCCGCGGTGGCCCGGGGATCGTTCCAGTAGCCGACGGTCACCTGATCCGCACGCACCACCATCTCGCCGATCTGCCCCCGCGCGACATCGGCGAAATCCTCGTCGACGATGCGAATATCCGCCAGCCGCATGGGTTTTCCCGCCGACGCGAGCAGATGGGTCTCCCCGCGCGCCGCCCGCCGGTGTGCCTGTTCGTCCAGATGCAGGACGTTGCCGGCGAGTTCGGTCATCCCCATGCCCTGGTAGAAATCACAGCCGAACCGCTCCAGTCCCACACGCAGCACCGCGGACGGAATGGCGGAGGAGCCGTAGCCGATCGCCTGCAGCGTCTTCAGGGAGTGACGCTCCAACGCCGGATCCTGCAGCAGGAAGTTGATCATCGTCGGCGCCAGGCCGGTCTGGGTCACCTGCCATTCGTCGACCAGCCGGAGGAAGGTCGCGTTGTCGTAGGCGCGCAGGATGCCCACGGTGGCGCCGATCAGGTGATTGACCAGCACCACGTAGCCGCCGACGTGGCACAGCGGGAAGCAGAACAGGAATACCGTCTCCTCGGCGACGGTCCACTGCAGAGCCGAAGAAGTCACGCCCGCAAGCAGATTGCGATGCGAGACCATGACGCCCTTCGGCATGCCGGTCGTCCCGCTGGTGTAGACCAGCCACGCCACATCGTCGGGATCGGGACGGTAGACAGGCGCAGCGGCCGACGCCGGGCCGACGAATTCGTCCCATCCGAGCGTGCCCGGTGCGGACCCGATCGACACCACCGTGGTCACCGACGGGATCCGGTCACGGATGCGGTCCACCAGGTCCGCGAACTCCGCGGCGACGATCAGCACCCGAGCACCGGAATGCTCGATCAGGCCGACGAGCTGATCCTCGTGCAACCGGAAGTTGAGGATGGTCAACGCCATTCCCGCCATCGGAACGCCGTAGTAGCACTCCAGATACTGCGGGCAGTTCGCCGACAGAATCGCCACCCGGTCACCCGGCTCGGCCACGCCGAGCAGCGCATTCGCGAGGCGGCGGCAGCCGTCGCGCAATTGCCGGTAACCGATCACCTCCTGCTCGAAGCGCACCGCGATTCGGTCGGGATGTTTACGCGCCCCGTATTCGACGATGTCACCGATCAGCATCTGTCCGAACTCCTTGCCGATTCGAAATCCATGGCAGGTGCGCCCTTCTCACCGGATCGCGAGCGGGTTGATCGGTGAGCCGACGCCGCGGGTGAACTGCAGGGGCGGCCCGGCGTAGAAGAAGTCCCAGCGCCCGTCGCCCGCGCAGGCCTGCGCCAGATCCTCGAAGTCGAGCATTTCCGCGAGGGTCAGGCCCATATCGCGGATGAGCACCATATGCAGTTCGAACGCGGTTCCCGGATGTTCGCCGGGCATCACCTCGACCGCCCAGTTGTCGGAGCCGACGACGGCGACGTCCTTGTCGCGCAGCCAGGTCGCGCACGCCAGGCTCAGACCCGGCTCACCGGCCATGAAGCCGTGCGGATCACCGTCGGTGCGGAATTTCTTGCGCCAGCCCGTGCGGATCAACAGGATGTCACCGGCACCGACATCCACGCCCTGCGCGGCCGCGACGGCGTCGAGTTCGTCGGGGCCGATCGCGGTTCCGGCCTCGAGCCAGTCCACGCCGCGATGACGAGCCACGTCCAGCAGTACGCCGCGCCCGGCGATACCGCCGGACTGGGTGTGGATACCGCATTTGTCGGCCCCCTTGACCGTCACTCCGGAGCCGGGGTGGCCGTTGTACAGCGCGTCGTCGTAGTGCACGTGCGCCAGCGAGTCGTACTGGGAACCGGCCTGCAACGGCATGAAGACGAAATCGTCGGCCCATTTGAAACCGCCGGGAAGCACCTGTTCCTGGCCGTTCTCCGACATCAACCGGATCGGATTGATGCGCGCACCACCGGGCTGCGGACCGTCACCGTCGAGCGGAATACCGAGTTTGAAGGTCTCACCGGTGCGAATCAGCGCCGCGGCGGCCACCACCCGCTCCGGCGTGATCAGATTCGTGGTTCCGCGCTCGTCGTCGGTCCCCCACCGACCCCAATTGCTGACCTTCCGGCCCAGAGCGCGCATCTCGGGAACTTCGGGCACCGTTGCCTCCTGAACTGTTTATGACGTGACAGTCATGTCAACTTCGTGCCGCAAGTGTGTCCGACAGCACTTTCGGTGTCAATAGGCGGATGTCAGGTTCACGCCGATCACAACCGGGGGCGACTGCCGGACCAGGTGGGACGGCGGTACCGCGAACCGCGCGGGCGAGCCGGACATCGCGAGACGCGATAGCGCACAGCTATACAAGATAAAGCGCCCACGCGTCGCGGTCCAGCATTCGAGACGGAGTGGTTTCACTTCACGCCCATAATTCGATGGCCGGATAGGCGGCCAGCGATTCGCCGGTGGCGCACGAGAATGGCTGCACTGCAATAGCTTTCATGAACGAGGTACGTCGCAACGGTGGAGCCACAGGCATCGCGACAGGAATATCCCCATAGACAGCAGTCGATTTCCGAAACCACACAGTTGATTTCTGCCGTATTGACGTGCGAGGGTGATTGGGTTCACACTACCAACGAGTAACCGGACGAAGGTGTCCGGTTTGGTAGAAGGGGACTCCTGGTGAAACGAGGACGTGCAGTCCTGCAGATCGCGACCGCCGTCGCGGCCATGTCATTGCTTGTCGGCTCCGCGACCGGTCTCGCACCGAGTGCGCATGCGGCATCCGATTCGTTCTACGAGTACACGGGCGCAGCGCCGCTGTCCTCGATCGCCCCGGGAACCGTGTTGCAGACGCGCACGATGCCGTACCACTTCGCCGGCATCCCGACGCCCGTCACGGCGGTGCAGTTGCAGTACCGCACGACCGACGCCCTGCAGCGGCCGGCCGTGAACGTCACCTCTGTACTCTTGCCGCCGACCGGCGTCGATCCCGCGAAAGCCGTTGCCTACCAGTCCTTCTACGATTCGCTGAATCCCGAGGACGGGCCGTCGCGGTCGGTCGCCGGCAACGTGTCCTTCGGCGGGGCGGTGAACAATGTGGAAGGTCAGCTGGTCGCGCCGCTGCTGGCGCAGGGCTACACGATCATCGTCGCCGACACCGAGGGCCAGGCGGCCGATTTCGCCGCCGGTCCCGAATACGGGATGAACACCCTGGACTCGATCCGGGCGGCCACCCACTCGGCGCAGATCGGACTGAACGAGCAGACCCGCGTCGCGCTGTTCGGATATTCCGGCGGCGCGATCGCCACCAACTGGGCCGCGGCCCTGGCGCCGGTCTACGCCCCGGATGTCGACCGGCAGCTGGTCGGGGCGGCGGAGGGTGGCGTCCTGGTCAATCCCGCGCGCAACCTGCGCTACATCGACGGCAGCTTCGGCTGGGCCGGAGTGGCGGCGATGGCGGTGATCGGCATCGGCCGCTCCTACGACATCGACTTCACGCCCTATATGAGCCCGTTCGGCGCCGAGATCCTGAACAAGTTGCAGTACGCGTCCATCGCCAATGTGCTGTACCAGTACCCGGGTCTGACCTGGGCGCAGATGGTCAAGCCGGAGTACGCCGATCCCAACAGCGTGGCGCCGTTCGTCGAGGCGGTGCGCAAGGTCGACCTCGGACTGGCGCCGACGCCGACGATTCCGATGCTCATCGGGCAGGGCGCCAACGGGGTGCTGGAAGGGACCGACAACGGTAAGCCGGTGTCCGGGCCGGGTGACGGCGTGATGGTCGCCGGCGATGTCCGCAGCCTGACCCGGCAGTACTGCGATACCGGGAACTCCGCGATCCTGTATAGGCAGTACGACCTGCTCAGCCACACCCCCTCGACCATCGCGTGGCTGCCGGAGGCCCTGCTGTGGCTCAACGACCGGTTCGCGGGCCGGCCGGCCCCGGCCAACTGCGGCGCCATCGCTCCGGGCAACTCGCTGGACCCGGTGATCTGAGTCCGGACGGACACATGCGAAGAGGCCCCGCAGGTGTGCGGGGCCTCTTCCGTTTCACCGGACCGGTTTCGCCCGAAAGGCGAAGCGGCTCAGGAGATTCGCTCGATGATGGTGACGTTGGCCGTGCCGCCGCCCTCGCAGATGGTGAGCAGGCCGTAGCGGCCGTTCACGCGCTCGAGCTCGTTGAGCAGGGTGGCGAACAGCTTCGCGCCGGTGGCGCCGAGCGGATGTCCGAGGGCGATCGCGCCGCCGTGCACGTTCACCTTGTCGGGGTTCGCGCCGGTCTCCTTCAGCCAGGCCAGCACCACCGAGGCAAAGGCCTCGTTGATCTCGACGACGTCGATATCGTCGATGGTCAGCCCGGTCTGCTCCAACGCCCACTTGGTCGCGGGGATCGGCGCGGTGAGCATGTAGATCGGGTCGGCGCCGCGGGCACTGACGTGATGGATGCGGGCGCGCGGCTTCAGGCCGTATTCGGCGACGGCCCAGTCGGAGGCCAGCAGGGTGGCGCTGGCGCCGTCGGAGATCTGGCTGGCGACCGCGGCGGTCAGGCGGCTGCCCTCGCTGAGCGGCTTGAGTCCCGCCATCTTCTCCAGGCTGGTCTCCCGCGGTCCCTCGTCGATCCAGAAGTCGCCGACCGGCACGATCTCGCGATCGAAGGCGCCCTCGGCGATGGCCTTGCGGGCGCGTTCGTGGCTGCGAAGTGCCCAGCGCTCCATGTCTTCCCGGCTGATATCCCACTTCTCGGCGATCAGCTGCGCACCGTTGAACTGCGAGACCTCACCGGTGCCGTAGCGGTGGTCCCAGCCCTTGGCGCCGACGAAGGGCGAGTCGAAACCGTATTCCTTACCGGCCAGCATGGCGGCCGAGATCGGGATCGCGCTCATGTTCTGCACGCCGCCGGCGACGATCACCTCGGCGGTGCCGCTCATGATGGCCTGCGCGCCGAAATTGATCGCCTGCTGGCTGGATCCGCACTGACGGTCCACCGTGGTACCGGGGACCTCCTCCGGATATCCGGCCGCCAGCCAGGCTGTCCGGGCGATGTTGCCGGCCTGCGGGCCGATGGCGTCGACACAGCCGAAGATCACATCGTCGACATTGCCGGGGTCGATGGCGTTGCGGCCCAGCAACCCCTGCAGTGCCGCCGCGCCGAGATCGGCGGGATGCACCCCGGCCAGCGCACCGCCACGCTTACCGATCGGCGTCCGCACGGCATCGATGACGTAGGCCTCGCGCACCGGTGCGTACCGGCGGCGATCGGACGGTGTGGACATGTAACGCTCCTATTCGGATGTGCCGGATTCGGCGCCGGACTGCGATGCTCCGGAATGGACTGCGCCGGAACGGTTCTCGGGGTTGGTGAGTCCATCGAGCACGATGGTCAGATACTGCTTGGCGAGGGTGTCCGCGGTGATGCGGCCGCCGGGCTGATACCAGCGCACCGCCACCCAGACGGTGTCGCGCAGGAAGCGGAAGGCGAGTTCGACATCGAGTTCGGGACGGAAGCTGCCGTCGCGCACGCCCTCGGTGAGCACATTGCGCCACAGCTCCCGGAATTCCCGGTTGTATTCCGCGATGTAGGCGAAACGCGGTGTGTCACTGAGCCTTTTGGCCTCGGCCTGATAGATCGCGACCGCCGAATGCCAGCGGTCGAACGATTCACAGGACGCGATGACCAGCGCCTCGAGGGTGGCTCGCGGCGAGAGGTTGGAGGCGACGATCTCGCGGTAGCGGCCGAACAGATCGTCGAGGAAGCCGCGCAGGATCTCGTCCACCATCGCCTCTTTCGAGTCGAAGTGGTGGTAGAGACTGCCGGATAGAATCCCCGCCGCATCGGCGATATCGCGGACCGTGGTCGCACGCAGGCCGCGCTCGGCGAACAGGCCGGCGGCCAGGCCGAGCAATTCGTTGCGGCGTGCGGATTTGGAGGCCTCGGATGCGGTCACCCGGCCATAATACAACCAAGCATTTGCTTGGTCCATGGTGGTGGCTCACCGAATGGAATAACGCAGCGGCGAGGACATCGACAGATCGGCGAGCAACCGATCGCAGATCTCCACCGGCGGAATACCAGCCCGTTTCATCCGGGCCACCAGCGCGAGCCGCCGCTCACAGCTGTCCCATTCCACGAGCAGCGGACCCCGGCCGGGTCCCGCATCGACGGTCGCCATCGCCCGCGGTGGGCCGCCGGATTCCGGAATCTCGCTGAGTTTGAGCACGATGCCGCGCCGCCACGCCAGATAGGTGTCGCGGTCGGCGGCGCCCTCCAATTTGCCGGTTGCCGCAGCCAGCCCCCGATCGATGCCGTCGGCGAAGGCGAGGCGATCGAATCGGAACCGGCGGCAGCGCCGCACCACCTCCAGCAGATCGGCGCGCACCTCGCACAGCAGGGCGGTCTGCTGCCGGCGGCGTTCCCCGCCGGGATCGGACTCCCCCGGGCCGCAGCCTGCGCCGATGCGCCGCACCCGGCGCCGATCGCGGGCCATATCCGCGCGCAGAGCGGCACGCGGATCACGCGCCACCTCGGCCTCGTCCACCTCGTGCTCGCGCAGGATCTGCGCGGCACGCGTTGCGGTCGCGCGCGCACCGGCGTGATCGAGCAATTCGGCGCCGAGGGTGAGAGCGGCGAGCACGATCTCGTCCTGCCGCCGCCGCGCGAGCACCACCTCGCGGATCAACTCGAGTTCCAGTACGTCGTTGTCTTCCTGTCGACCGTCCAGACCCATGGGTCGTGGTCCCTTCGAACTGTCGGAACCGGACGTTCTCAGGATCGCACAGCTAGGGGAGGTCAGCGCTACCCAATTTCACACCGGCCCCCCGGTCGACCTCCTCGAGTCAGTGCGCCCGCATGGGTTTCGGCCCGCCTCGATTGTGGAGCGACGGAGGGAGGGAGCGCAGCGACTGACCGGAGGAGTGAAAAATCGAGGCCCAGGGGGCCGAAACCCCGCCGGAGCGAAGCGGAGGCCAGAAATACAGCTCAAGCGCGCTGGCTGCTCACGGAGACGATCTCGCCCGTCATGTAGGAGGTGTAGTCGCTGGCGAGCATCGCGATGGTGGCCGCGACCTCCCACGGCTCGGCGGCCCGCCCGAACGCCTCGCCCGCCGCCAGCCGGTCGAGCAGTTCGGTGGAGCTCACCTTGTCCAGGAACGGGTGGCGGGCGATGCTCGGCGCGACGGCGTTGATCCGCACGCCGAGTTCCGCGGCCTCCACGGCGCTGCAGCGGGTCAATGCCATGACACCGGCCTTGGCGGCGGCGTAGTGGGCCTGGCCGTGCTGCGCCCGCCAGCCGAGCACGCTGGCATTGTTGACGATCACGCCGCCGTGCCCGGCGGTGCGGAAGTAGTTCAGCGCGGCGCGGGTGCAGCGGAAGGTGCCGTTCAGGGTGATGTCGAGGACGCGGTCCCACTGCTCGTCGGTCATGTCGACGACCGGTGTCTCACCGCCCAGACCGGCGTTGTTGACCATGATGTCGATCCGGCCCAGCCGCTGCGCCGCGGCCCGGATCAGCTCGTCGACCTGTTCGGTGCTGGTCACATCGCAGACCACCGAGGCGACCTTGCGCTGCGGGAATTCCGCGGCCAGTTCCTCCTCGGTCTGCTTCAGACGGCGTTCGTGCCAGTCGGAGACCACCACGTCGGCGCCCTCGTCGAGCATGCGGCGCGCGGTGGCCGATCCGATACCCGTACCGGCGGCGGCGGTGATCACGGCGACCCGGCCGGCGAGCAGCCCGTGACCGGAGACCGGCTGGGGCGGAACCGAGAGATCAGGCACTGTAGGTCCTTCCTTACGACCGAATATCGGCTTCGGCCACTAGTTGTCAGCGGGCTTCCCGGGGCAGGCCGAGCACGCGTTCGGAGATGATGTTGCGCTGCACCTCGTTCGAGCCGCCGTAGATCGTGTCGGCGCGGGTGAACAGATAGAGGCGCTGCCATTGGTTCAGGTCGTCCGCGGGATGCGGATCGAGCGCGGATCCGGTGCCGCCGACCGGAGGCCGGGCGATCAGACCTTCGGCGCCCAGCACGTCCATCGCCAGTTCGCCGAGGCCGCGATGCCAGTTGGCCCACAACAGCTTCGAGACGGAGGCCTGGCCGGCTGCGGTGCGGGCGTCGACGTTCTGATGCGCCGATTCCAGGGTCCGCAGGGCGTGTGCGCGCAGGACGCGCAACCCCACCCAGGCCTGGTCGATACGCTCGGCCAGAGCCGGATCCTCCAGGGCCCCATTGGTTTTCGCCACCGCTTCCAGATTCGACAGTTCGCGCGCGAAGCGGATCTGCTGGCCGACGGTGGAGATGCCGCGCTCGAAGGTCAAGGTGCCCATGGCGACCCGCCAGCCTTCACCGGGCTCGCCCACCACCAGGTCGGCGGCGGTGCGGGCGTTGTCGAAGAACACCTCGTTGAATTCGGCGGTTCCGGTGAGCTGGATGATCGGGCGCACCTCGATACCGGGCTGTTTCATCGGCACCAGCAGATAGGACAGGCCGTGGTGGCGGGTCGAGCCGGGTTCGGTGCGGGCGATGACGAAGCACCAGTCCGACAGATGCGCCAGCGAGGTCCAGATCTTCTGGCCGTTGATCGACCATTCGTCACCGTCGAGCCGGGCGCTGGTCGACACGTTCGCCAGGTCCGAACCGGCCCCGGGCTCGGAATATCCCTGACACCATAGTTCGGTGACCGAGCGGATGCCGGGCAGGAAGCGCTGCTTCTGCTCCTCGGTGCCGAAGGCGAGCAGGGTCGGGCCGAGCAGCTCCTCCCCCAGGTGCGAGACGCGCGCCGGGGCGTTCGCGCTCGCGTATTCCTCGTGGAAGATCACCTGCTGGCGCAGGGTCGCCGCCCGGCCGCCGTACTCGACCGGCCAGCCCAGGCAGGTCAGTCCCGCCGCGGCGAGGTGGCGGTCCCATTCCAGCCGCTCGTCGAATGCTTCGTGCTCGCTTCCGGGCCCGCCGAGCCCGCGCAGCTCGCGGAACTGCCCGTTCAGATTCTCGGCCAGCCATTCCCGCACTTCGGTGCGGAATTCCTGGTCGGCTGCGTTTTCCGTACCGGGGGCCGCCGCGGGGGAGGCATCCGCACCGGCGGCGGAATCGGGGGTCTGGATCGCACTCACTCCGGTAGAGTAACCTACCAAGCACTTGCTTTGTAGGGCGGTGAGCTCTGCAGCGCGAATCGACCGACGGACCGAGCCGTCACCACGCCGGAGAAGCCGGCTGCTCGGCCCGTCGACCAGCGTGTAGAAGACGAGGACGACGTGACACCCCCTGTGCAGACCACCCCTCTCGCCCTGCACGAAGCCGCGCGCATCCACGGCGATGCGCCGGCGGTCAGCGACGGCGAGGTGCACCTGAGCTGGGCACAACTACTCGACGCCGTGCGGGAGACGGCCGGGGCGCTGATCGCGCGCGGAATCCAGCGCGGCGATCGGATCGCGATCTGGGCGCCCAACACCTGGCACTGGGTGGTGGCCGCGCTGGCCACGCACTACACCGGCGCCGCGCTGGTTCCGCTCAACACCCGCTACGTCGCCGACGAGGCCGCCGATGTGATCGCCCGGGTGGACGCGAAGGCACTGTTCATCGCCGATCCGTTCCTGGGCCGGCAGCGCCTCGCGGAATTACGCGCCGCCGCACCGGGATTGGCCGTCGGCACGGTCATCGTCATCCCGGCCGAGGGCGAGTCGGCCTACGACGACGCCATCGCCTGGTCGCAACTCGCCGAACTGGCCGCGCAGACGCCGGTGGAGAAGGTGATCGCCCGCGCGGAATCGGTCGAGCCGGACGACATCGCCGACATCCTGTTCACCTCCGGCACCACCGGCCGCAGCAAGGGCACGCTGGTGGCCCAGCGCCAGGCGCTCGATGTGGTGCGCGCCTGGGTGGAGCGGTCGACGCTGAACAGTTCCGATCGCTATCTGGTGATCCCGCCGTTCTTCCACAACTTCGGTTACAAGGCGGCGATCCTGGCCTGCCTGGTCACCGGCGCGACCATCGTCCCGCAGGCGACCTTCGACGTGCCGCAGACGATGCGGATGGTGCAGGAGCAGGCCATCACCGTATTGACCGGCCCGCCGACGATCTATCAGACCATCCTGGAACATCCCGCCCGCGCCGATTTCGATCTGAGCAGCCTGCGGGTGGCGGTCACCGGTGCGGCGACCGTACCGGTGGTGCTGGTCGAAAGAATGCGCAGCGAACTGGAATTCGAGGTGGTCGTCACCGCCTACGGCCTCTCGGAATCCTCCGGCTTCGGCACCATGTGCCTGCCCGACGACGATCCGGAGACCATCGCCAACACCTCGGGTGCGGCCATGGCCGGATTCGAGGTGCGCATCGGCGATCACGGTGAGGTGTTGCTGCGCGGGCCGAACGTGATGGTCGGCTACCTCGACGATCCCGAGGCCACCGCCAAGACCATCGACGCCGAGGGCTGGTTGCACACCGGCGACGTCGGCATCCTCGACGAGCGCGGATATCTGAAGATCACCGACCGGCTCAAGGACATGTACATCTCCGGCGGCTTCAACGTCTACCCGGCCGAGATCGAACAGACCCTGGCCCGGCTCGACGGCGTCGCCGAATCCGCGGTGATCGGCGTGCCGGACGAGCGGATGGGCGAGGTCGGCAAGGCCTACATCGTGCGCCGTGCGGGCGCCGAACTGTCCGAAGACGACGTCATCGCCTACGCGAAGAAGACTCTGGCCAATTTCAAGGTGCCGCGATTCGTGGAGTTCCGGGACCGGCTGCCCTACAGCGCCGCCGGAAAGGTGCTCAAGCGGCAACTACGTGAGGAGATCTCGTGACCACAGACGCAACCCCCGCGCCGATTCCGGACGAGGGCGAGGTCGTCACCTACGAGCGCCGCGGTCCGATCGCCCTGGTCACGATGAACCGGCCGGACTACCGCAACGCCCAGAATTCGGTGATGACCTACGCGCTCGACGCCGCTTTCACCCGCGCGGTCGAGGACGCCGAGGTCAAGGTGATCATCCTGGCGGGCAACGGAAAACACTTCAGCGCGGGGCACGACATCGGCACGCCCGGACGCGACCATCACATCGAATACGACAACAAGGCCGCGCTGTGGTGGGACCACGTCGACCGGCCCGGCGGCGATCAGCGCTTCGCCCGGGAGCTCGAGGTCTACCTCGGCATGTGCCGGCGCTGGCGTGAGATCCCCAAGCCCACCATCGCGATGGTGCAGGGCGCCTGCATCGCCGGCGCGATGATGCTGGCCTGGGTGTGCGACATGATCGTCGCCGCCGACGACGCGTTCTTCTCCGATCCCGTTGTGCGGATGGGCATTCCGGGCGTCGAGTACTTCGCGCACCCGTGGGTGCTGGGACCGCGGCGGGCCAAGGAGGTGCTGTTCACCGGTGATCGGTTCAGCGCCGAGCAGGCCTACGAATGGGGCATGGTCAACCGGGTCGTGCCGCGCGCCGAGCTGGAATCGCACACCCTCGAACTGGCCGAGAAGATCGCCACCATGCCGCAATTCGGCCTGGCGCTGACCAAGAAGGCCGTCAACCAGTGCGAGGACCTGATGGGCATGCGCGCCGGCATGGACTCGGTCTTCGGCCTGCACCACTTCGCCCACGCCCACAACGCCGAGGTCGGCACCGACTCGCTGGCCGGAATGAACGTCAAGTCGATGAAGGCGACCGCAACGACCGCAGAACGGAGCGGCAAGTAGATGGATCTCGAACTCGATTCGGCCGCAGCGCAATTCCAGCTCGAAGTACGGGAATTCCTGCGCGCGAACGTCCCCGCCGAACCGCTGCCGTCGATGGACACCCGGGAGGGTTTCGAGGCGCATCGCGCCTGGGAGCACACCCTCGCCGAGGCCCGGCTGTCGGTGGTGTCGTGGCAGCGCGAATACGGCGGGCGCGACGCCTCGCTGCTCGAGTGGGTGCTGTTCGAGGAGGAGTACTACGCCGCGGGCGCGCCCGGGCGGGTGAGCCAGAACGGCATCTTCCTGCTGGCGCCCACCCTGTTCGAACACGGCACGCCGGAACAGCTCGAGCGCATCCTGCCGAGAATGGCTCGCGCCGACGACATCTGGGCGCAGGCGTGGTCGGAGCCGGAGGCCGGTAGCGACCTGGCGGGCATTCGATCCAGCGCGAAGCGGGTCGAGGGTGGCTGGGTACTCAACGGGCAGAAGACGTGGAGTTCGCGAGCCTCGTTCGCGGACTGGGCCTTCGGCCTGTTCCGCAGCGATCCCGAGGCGGAGCGGCACAAGGGCCTCACCTATGTGATGTTCCCGCTGTCGGCCGACGGCGTCACGGTGCGGCCCATCCCGCAGCTCGACGGCGAGCCCGGTTTCGCGGAGATCTTCCTGGACAACGTCTTCGTCCCCGATCGCGACGTGATCGGCGAACCGGGCGCGGGCTGGCGGGTGGCGATGAGTACCTCCAGCAACGAGCGCGGCCTGTCGTTGCGCAGCCCCGGCCGCTTCAACGCCACGGCCGCGCGCTTGATCGAGCTGTGGCGCGAGACCGCCGATCCGGCCGACACCGCGGCCCGCAACCGCGTGGTCGACGCGTGGATCGGCGCGGAGGCCTACCGGCTCAACACGCTCGGCACCGTGACCCGGTTGTCGGAGGGCGGCAAACTCGGCGCGGAATCGTCGATCAACAAGGTCTTCTGGTCCGAACTCGATATCGCGATGCACGAGACCGCCCTGGATCTGCTCGACGCCACCGCCGAGCACAGCAGCGCCTGGACCGACGGCTACCTGTTCTCGCTGGCGGGCCCGATCTACGCCGGTACCAACGAGATTCAGCGCAATATCGTCGCCGAGCGCCTGCTCGGGCTACCGCGTTGAGATCCGCCATGTGCCATCCCGCCTCCCCGCGCCGCACCCCCGAATGGACCCATCGATGAGATTTGCACTGTCCCCCGAACAACGCGACTTCGCCGACAGCCTGCGCAAGATGTGCGATGCCGCGGGTACGCCCGCCGTCATCCGCAACTGGAACGGCGGCGGCGCCCGCGGCGGCCGGGCACTGATCCGGCAGTTGGCCGGCGCCGGCGCGCTGGGCCTGGCCGTGGCCGAGGAATACGACGGGATGGGCGCCGAGACCATCGACCTGGTGGTGGCGTGCCGGGAATTCGGCCGGGCCGCGGTACCGGGACCGGTGATCGAGACCGCCGCGGTGATTCCGGCGCTGTTGCAGGCACTCGACGATTCCGGGCCGGCGCGGCGATGGCTTCCCGGGTTCGCCGAGGGTGAAGCGCTCGGCACCATCGCGCTCTCGCCGCAGACACCGGCCCTCGATGCCGATTCCGCCGACGTGGTGCTGGTCGTGGACGGCGACAAGCTGTGCACGGCTCGCCGGGGCGACCGGATCGAATCGGTGGACGCGGCGCGGCGGCTCTACTCGGTGACCCCGGACGAGGTTGTGGCGCACGGTGATTCGGTGCTCGCGGCGGCCGAGACGGCGTTCGACGCCGGTGCGCTGGCGGCCGCGGCACAGCTGCTGGGCGCGGGTAACGCGATGCTGGCCACCAGCGTCGCCTATGTGATCCAGCGGCATCAGTTCGGGCAGCCGATCGGGCGCTATCAGGCCATCAAACACCATCTGGCCGATGCGAAGATCGGCCTCGACATGGCCGAACCGCTGCTGTACCGCGCGGCACTGAGCTTCGATACCGCCGACCGCGCCCGCGACGTCTCGGCGGCCAAATTCGCCTGCGCGGAGGCCGCGTACCGGACGGCGCGGATCGCCCTGCAGGTGCACGGCGCCATCGGCTACACGTCCGAATGCGATCTGTCGCTGTGGCTGACCAAGGTGACCGCGCTCCGATCCGCCTGGGGCACCGCCGATTTCCATCGCGCCCGGGTCGCCGCGGCGCTGCGTACGCCGGCGGCGGCCGGCGCGTGAACCACCGATACGACGAGACGGGAGTACGGCGATGACCGATACCGCGGAACTGCAGGAACTGGCCGCGACCGTCCGCGCCGTCCTCACCCGCCACGGCGACCGGGCCGCCCTGCGGCAGGCGATCGACAGCGAACTCGGCTACGACGAACGGCTGTGGCAACTGCTGTGCGAGCAGGTGGGTGTGGCCGCGCTGGCGATTCCGGAGGAGTACGGCGGCGTCGGCGCCGACCTCGATACGGCGCTGGTGGTACTCGAGGAACTCGGGCGCACGCTGCACAACCCGCCGATGCTCGGGTCGGCCGTCCTCGGCGTCCAGGCGCTGCTCGCGACGGGTGATGCCGATGCGGCGCAACGATTGCTGCCCGGCGTCGCCGAGGGTACCCGGACGCTCGCGGTGTGCTGGGCGGACGACAAGGGCTGGGCCACAGGGGCACGCGCAAGCGCGGCGCCCGGATACGCCGTGCGGGCGGACGGCGACGCACTGACCGGGACCGCGCGCTACGTCCTCGACGGCGCCAATGCCGACACCCTGCTGGTGGTGACGGCCGACGGGCTCTACGAAATCGATGCCACCGCTTCGGGAGTCACCCGCACCGTCGTCCGGACCATGGATCCGACCCGGCGTCTGAGCACCGTCGCCTTCGACGGCGCGGCCGCCACCCGGCTGGGCGGAGATGCGGACGCGATCACGGCCCGCCTGCGCGCGGTCGCCTGGACCGCCCTGGCCGCCGAACAGGTCGGCGCGGCCGATCAATGCCTCGACCTGACCGTGGAGTACAGCAAGTCGCGCGTGCAGTTCGGCCGCGCGATCGGCAGTTTCCAGGCGCTCAAGCACCGCATGGCCGATATGTACGTGCTGGTCGAGTCGGCCCGCTCGGCCGCGTACGCCGCGATCGCGGATCTCGATCGACCGGTGTCCGCCGAGACGACGCTCGACCTCGAGTCGGCGCGCATCCACTGCTCGCACGCGTTCCGTTCGGTGGTGTCGGAGACCGTGCAGATGCACGGCGGAATTGCCATCACCTGGGAGCACGACGCGCATCTGTTCTTCAAGCGGGCGCACGGCGATGCCGAGTTGTTCGGGATGCCGGGACGACCGCTCGCCCGACCCGCCTGATCCGCCCGACAATCCACGCGGCTGCATTCGCGTACTCCGACCCCGCGCCCGACGGTCGCGGGGTCGAGTCGTATTCGCGACCCAGCGTGCGGCTGTGCGCGACGTCACGGCAAAATAGATAGTTAGGCTATGTACATACATAGTTAGCTTATGTAACATAATTGTCGTGCAGTCGAACGAGTCGCCCACCCACTCGGATCCGGCCCGGAGCTCGGTCTCCGCCCCGGATCCGGCCGAGGTGCTAATGGTCGACATCGCCGTCACCGCCGCGCGGCTCACTCGACTGGCCGGCACGCTGGGAACCCGAGCGCTCCCGCGTGCGATGGTGCGGGCGCTGTCCACGCTCGAAGAGCACGGTCCGCTGCGAATCAGCGAATTCGCGGAGATCGACGGTTGCTCCCAGCCCTCGGCAACGGCGCTGATCGGCCGGCTGACAGCCGCCGGACTCGCGGCACGCACCAAAGACCCCGACGACTCCAGAGCCGTGGTCGTCGAGCTGACGCCGGCGGGACGCGAACAGCTGTCCGTGTCCCGTCGCGCGTTCGGCACCGCCCTCGCGGCCCGGTTGCCCGACTTCGGCATCGACCGGCTCAGCCACCTCGAAAGTGAGCTGACCGATCTCCTCGAAGCCCTGAAATCGGCTGCACCACACACAGTCTCGAAGTAGGAGCGTTGATGAGCACCACTCTCTCATCACCGACCGCGACCGAGGCGACGACCACTCCGAAGACCAAGCAGCCCAAATCGGTATGGGCAGTAGCTTTCGCCTCGGTCATCGCCTTCATGGGTATCGGCCTGGTGGATCCGATCCTGAAACCGATCGGCGAACAACTGCACGCGTCACCGTCTCAGGTCACCCTGCTGTTCACCAGTTACATGCTGGTCACCGGTGTCGCGATGCTGATCACCGGCGTGGTGTCGAGCCGTTTCGGCGCCAAGAAGACGCTGCTCGCCGGCTTGGCCATCATCGTCGTGTTCGCCGCGCTGGCCGGATCGTCGGGCACGGTCGGGCAGATCGTCGGGTTCCGCGCCGGATGGGGACTGGGTAACGCGCTGTTCATCGCGACCGCATTGGCCACCATCGTGGGCGCGGCCAGCGGCGGGGTCGCCCGCGCCATCATCCTGTACGAGGCGGCACTGGGCATCGGTATCGCCGCCGGACCGCTGGTCGGCGGGTTCCTGGGCGGATTCAGCTGGCGCGCACCGTTCTTCGGCGTCGCCGTCCTGATGGCGGTCGCGTTCGTCGCGATCGTCGTGCTGCTGCCGGAGATGCCGAAACCGGCCCACCACACCTCGATCACGGCCCCGTTCAAGGCCTTACGGCACCGCGGACTGCTGCTCGTCAGCATCACCGCACTGCTCTACAACTACGGCTTCTTCACCCTGCTGGCCTACACCCCGTTCCCGTTGAACATGGGCACCTATTCGATCGGGTTCATCTTCTTCGGCTGGGGTCTGCTGCTGGCGCTGGCGTCGGTGGTGTTCGCGCCGCGACTGCAGCGCATGTTCGGCACCGTCCCGATGATCGCGACCGCGCTGGCGCTGTTCGCCGCCGATCTGGCCGCCATGGCGATCTGGGCCGACCACAAGCCCGTGCTGATCGTGGGCACCGTACTGGCGGGCCTGTTCCTCGGCGTGAACAACACCCTGATCACCGAGGCCGTGATGATCTCCGCCCCGGTGGAACGCTCCACCGCCTCGGCCGCCTACAGCTTCGTCCGCTTCGTCGGTGGCGCCGCCGCCCCGTATCTGGCCGGCAAGCTCGGCGAACATCAGATGGCCCTCCCGTTCTGGGTCGGCGCCGCGTGTACCGCGGTCGGCGTCCTGGTACTGCTCGGCGGCCGGTCGGCCCTGTCCCACGTGGACGACCACGACCCGGCCGAACACAGCCCGGCCGAAGCCGAAGCGATCACCGTCGGCGACGACTGACCGAACTCGTCGTCGCGGGCGACCCACCCCCTCGCCCCGACGGCACCCTCCGCTGCGGTACCCCTTCTCTGACCGCAACGGCGGTGAGCCGGAATCCACGGCCACGTTGTCGCTCGAGCGGCCGGTGCCGGTTAACAGATCGTGCAAACCTGGCCGTTCTCGGCAGTTTTCTCGCATTTTCGCCGAGGTTTGCACGAAAAGTTCGGGCACATCGCTGCGGGCCGGTGCCCCGTCGACCACTTATCCGGAGTTGTCACCTTCCGCGCGTACCGTGGTGAAATGACCGAGACGAATCGGGGGCGGGTACGGACCGAGGCGGGGCATCGGCGGATTCGGGCCTATGTGGACGGGCAGGTCGTCGCGGATACCATCCGTCCGCTGCTGGTCTGGGAGAGTCCCTACTATCCCACCTACTATGTGCCGGTCGAGGACCTTCGCGCGGAACTGGTCGCGACCGGATCGACCAAGCACTCCACGAGTCGCGGCGAGGGCGACATCTACGATGTGGTGATCGGCGGGAGCACCAGACCTGCTGCGGCCCTTCGCTATCCGGAGTCGCCGATCCCGGAGTTGCGCGAGCACATCCGCTTGGACTGGGAACAGATGGACCGGTGGTTCGAGGAGGATGAGCCGATCTACGTCCATCCGCGCAATCCCTATACGCGCGTCGACATCCTCGCCAGTTCCCGCAAGGTGCGGGTGGAGATCGGCGGAGAGGTTGTGGCGGAATCGAATTCGCCGCACATTCTCTACGAGACCGGTCTCGTTCCGCGCTATTATCTGCCGCTGACCGATGTGCGGATGGATCTGCTCACGTCCTCGGCCACCACGACGAGCTGCCCCTACAAGGGCACCGCCGAGTATTACAACATCCGCGTCGGCGACACCGACTATCCCGATCTGGTCTGGTACTACCGCACTCCCCTGCCGGAGAGTCAGAAGGTCGCCGGGCTGGTCTGCTTCTACAACGAGAAGGTCGAGCTGTACGTGGACGGGGTCCGGCAGGAACACTCGACCCCGTTCAGCTGAATCACGGCGCTACCTCCGGCCCAGCGGCACAGGGCTTTCCGGACGCATTCGGCCTCCTCACACCGCGAGGACGGGAGGCAACTCCTCGGCGCGGCGATAACGCCCGGGAGCGAGGGTGTACTCGCGCTTGAACGCCTTGGCGAAGGCGAATTCGGAGCCGTAGCCGACCCGGTGCGCGATCGCCGCGATCGGCAGGTCCGTCTCGCGCAGCAGGCGTGCGGCGGTGAGCATGCGCCAGCGGGTCAGATACGCCAGCGGCGCTTCACCCACGGTCGCGGCGAATCGGCGGGCCAGGGTGGCGCGGGACACTCCCGCCATCGCGCTCAGCTCGGGCACGGTCCACGCCCGCGCGGGGTCGGCGTGGATGGCGCGCAGCGCCGCCGACACCGCCGGATCGGCGAAAGCGCCTGCCCAGCCGGAGGTTTCGGTCTGTTCGTACCAGGAGCGCAGGACGAACAGCAGCAGCGTATCCAGCAGCGCGGGTACGGCGGCGTCGGTGCCCGGCCGCGGTTCGGTGAGCTCGCCGACGAGCAGATCCACCGCGGCACGCAGGGCCGGGGAGCGGTCCGGATCGGCGGGTAGGTGCAGGAAGTCGGGCAGTTGGTCCAGCAGCGGATGGCGGCGACTCCGGCTGACCTCGTATGCCCCGCACAGCAGGGTGGTCCGCGATCCCGGCCCGGGAATCTCGCGCGGCTCTCCGGGTGTCGCCACCTCGGTGATCGCACTGTGCGGACTGTCCGCGATCACATGCGCGGCACCACGGGGCATGAACAACACATCGCCGGGACCCATCCGCACCGGCTCCGAATCCGGTGCCAGCAACCAGCATTCGCCCTGCAGCACGATATGGAAACCGGCGCCCGGGACCAGCGGATATCGCCTCCCCCACGGTGCGTGCCGCACGAACAGGCCCGAGGCGGGCATTCCGGTTCGCACGGCCGCCACCGTCTCACTCAAGATATCCACACGCTGCCCCACTCGGCCGATCTCACACCGCGACGATCACCAGCATGCTGACCGATCCGGTCACGGTCAACGCACCCACCGGACACGGCGGCGCGAGATCTACAACCAGGTGTCCAGGGTGGTCGTGGTGAGGAAGTGTTCGAGATCGGCCCGCCAGGGGGCCGGGGTGGTCTTCTCGGGTTCGATGGCGGTGTACTGGCCGCGGTAGAAGAGCAGCGGCCTGCCGGAGTCCGTGGACTCCGACAGGGCCAGTACCCGGCCGATCACGATGTAGTGATCGCCGCCGTCGACGACGCTGTCCACCGTGCACTGGATCGTGGCCAGCGCGTCGTCCAGGACCGGAAGTCCCAGCTCCGAAGTGCTCCAGCCGATTCCGGCGAACTTGTCGGGTTCGCGGGAACCGAAGCGGGCACACACCTGTTGTTGTTCCTCGGCCAGGACGTTCACGCAGAACCGTCCCGACTGCTCGATCGCGGCCCAGGACCGCGATCCCTTGGTGGGGCAGAACAGCACGAGCGGCGGGTCGAGGGAGAGGGCGGCGAAGGACTGACAGGCGAAACCGATCGGCGCCCGGTCGGTGTCCTCGGCCTCGGTGAAGGTGGTGATCACCGTGATACCGGTGCAGAACTGTCCCAGCACATTCCGGAACTGCCGGCCGTCGATCTCCGGGTATTCGCCCGTGGCGGTCATGGTTGTCGCCCTCTCCGCGCTCGCTACTTGAATCCCACCGTGAAGTCGTGACCCCACAGGCTCACCGCGGTGGATTCCCGCGCGATCCAGGAGTGGTCGTCGACTTCCAAACCCTCACAGCCGAATTCGATGTCGAATCCGCCGGGAGTCTTCATGTAGAACGACAACATCTTGTCGTTGATGTGGCGGCCGAGGGTGGCCGACATCTTGACCTTCTTGCGCAGCGCGCGATCCAGGCAGAGACCGACGTCGTCGGAATTCTCCACCTCGACCATGAGGTGCACGATGCCGGTCGGATTCGGCAGCGGCAGGAACGCCAGCGCGTGGTGGCGCGGATTGCAGCCGTAGAAGCGCAGCCACGCCGGGTCGCCGTCGGCGGGCCGGCCGACGACCTGGGGTGGCAGCCGCATCGAATCGCGCAGCCGGAAACCCAGGACATCCTGGTAGAACGCCTGCGCTTCGGCATCGTCGGAGCAGGTCAGCACGACGTGTCCCAGCCCCTGTTCGGCGGTGACGAACTTGTGGCCGTAGGGGCTGACGAAACGCCGGGCCAGGTACTGAGCGCCGTAGAACGCCTCGAGCGTATTGCCGGAGGGATCCTGGAAGCGGATCATGCCCTCGACGCGCCGCTCCGCGAGCTCGTCCTTGGTGCCCTCGTCGAAGGCGACGTCGGCCTTGGTCAGCGTCTCCCGAAGCCGTTGCAGCCCTGGGGCATCGGTGACCTCCCAGCCCGAGACCTGCAGGCGGTCCTGCTCACCCGGCACGATCACCAGGCGGGCGGGAAAATCGTCCATCCGCAGATAGAGGGCATCCGGATTGGGCCCGTCTGCCTCCATCATGCCGAGCACCTTGAGCCCGTACTCACGCCAGGCGGCCACGTCGGTCGCCTCGATGCGCATGTACCCGAGCGCACGAATACTCATCGTGACTCCTTCACACCGAAGAGGAAATCGGTTGCCAGCCGGTTGAATTCGTCGAACTTCTCCAGCTGCGCCCAGTGTCCGCATCCGCCGAACACATGCAGTTGCGCGCGCGGGATGGTCTTCAGCGCGACCAGGGCACCGTCGAGCGGATTCACCCGGTCCTCACGGCCCCAGATGAGCAGCACCGGCTGGCGCAACTTGTACGCCTCCCGCCACAGCATGCCCTTCTCGAAATCCGCACTGGCGAACGACTTACCCATCGCGCGGGTCGCGGCCAGCGCTTCGGGCGTATTGGCCGAGGCGAAGCGATCGTCGAGCAGTTCCGGGGTGATCAGCGACTGGTCGAAGACCATGATCCGCAGGAACTTCTCCAGATTGTCGCGGGTGGGCTCGACGTTGAACTTGCCCAGCGCCTTGACGCCCTCGGTGGGGTCGGGCGCGAACAGGTTGGTGCTCAGTCCGCCGGGACCCATCAGGACCAGCTTGCCGGCCCGGTCCGGATAGTCGAGCGCGAAGCGCACCGCCGCGCCGCCGCCGAGCGAATTGCCCAGCAGGTGAACGCGTTCGGTGATGCCCAGGGTGTCGAGCAGATCCTTCAGCGCCGAGGCGCTGTGCACGAAGTACTGCGGGTGGTCGGTCGGCTTGTCCGACTGCCCGAAGCCCGGCTGATCCACGGCCAGCACATGGAAGTGCCGCGCCAGCACCGGGATGTTGCGCGCGAAGTTCGACCACGACGAGGCGCCCGGACCACCGCCGTGCAGCAGCACGATGGTGGGACCGTTGCCCTCGCCGGCCTCGTGATAGTGCAGCTTCAGATCCGGGCGGACCTGGGCGAACTTCGAGGTGGACTCGTAGGTCAACTCCGAGACGGCGGTCATCACACCATCCCGTCGGTGACCGGCAGGCCGAACGCGTGGGTGCCGTACATCATGTAGGCGCGCTCGGGATCGTTGGCGGCGTGCACGCGGCCGGCGTGCGCGTCGCGCCAGAAACGCTGCAGCGGAGTGCCGTTCGCGAGCGCGGTCGCACCCGAGCTCTCGAACAGCTTGTCGATCGAGGCGATGGCCCGGCCGGTGGCGCGGACCTGATCGCGGCGCGCCGCCACGCGCAGGTCGAACGGAATCTCCTCGCCGGCGACCAGGAGCTTGTACTCGTCGGCGACATTGCCCGACAGCTGGCGCCACGCGGCGTCGATATCGCTGGCGGCCTCGGCGATGCGCACCTTGGCGAACGGGTCGTCCTTGGCCTTCTCACCGGCGTAGGCCGCGCGCAGGCGCTTGCCCTGGTGCTCCACGTGCGCGTCCAGCGCGCCGTAGGCCATGCCGACGATCGGCGTGGAGATGGTGGTGGGATGGATGGTGCCCCACGGCATCTTGTAGACCGGGTCCGTGTTCTGCTGCAGACCGGGCGCGGTCAGGTCGTTCATGCTCTTGTAGCTGAGGAAGCGGTGCCGCGGCACGAAGACGTTCTCCAGCACCAGGGTGTTGGAGCCGGTGCCCTTGAGGCCCACCACATTCCACACGTCGTCGATGCGGTAGTCGGTGCGCGGAACCAGGAAGCTGCCGAAGTCGACCGGCTTCCCGTCCTTGATCACCGGACCACCGACGAAGGTCCAGGTGGCGTGATCGCTACCCGACGACCAGGCCCAGGAGCCGTTGACGATGTAGCCGTCACCGCTCTCGGTCACGACGCCGGCGCCCATCGGGGCGTAGGAGGAGGAGATGCGGACCTGGGTGTCCTCGCCCCAGACCTCCTCCTGTGCCTGCTGGTCGAACAGCGCCAGATGCCAGTTGTGCACGCCGATGATGCCGGCCACCCAGCCGGTGGAACCGCAGGCGCTGGCGATCTTGCGCACGGTGTCGTAGAACACGACCGGGTCGGCGGCGTATCCGCCCCACTGGCGCGGCTGCAGCAGCTTGAAGAAACCGGTCTCTTGCAGCGCCTTCATGGTCTCGTCTGGGATGCGGCGCAGATCTTCTGCCTCCTGCGCTTGTTCGCGCAGCTTCGGCAACAGTGCTTCGACCCGCTCGGTTACTTCTTGCGTCATCTCGGGGGCTGCTCCTGCCTGGTCGAAATCGGAACGGGTGTATCGGTCGCATTCCGTTCTGCGGAACCGATACTTGTCTTGAGACTAGAACACGTTCTTATTTATGTCGAGAACGGGTGTTCATTGTCCCACAACGAACACCTTTGCCTGGTAGTCAACGGAATAGCTGGCGCTGGGCCGCTCAATTTTGTAACGTGTTCTAGTACTTCCAGAGGAGGGATGACGATGGCAGAAACCGCACAGCGGAGCGGGAAGGTCCGCGAGATCGACGTCGGCTCGACACCGACGCGGTACGCGCGGGGCTGGCATTGCCTGGGCCTGGCCGAGACGTTTCGCGACGGTAAGCCGCATGCCGTGCAGGCTTTCGGCACCAAACTCGTGGTGTGGGCCGACAGCAACGACGATCTGAAGGTGCTCGACGCCTACTGCCGCCACCTCGGCGGCGATCTCAGCATGGGCGAGATCAAGGGCGACTCCATCGCGTGCCCGTTCCACGACTGGCGCTGGGGCGGCAACGGCCGCTGCACCTCGATCCCGTACGCGCGGCGTGTGCCGCCGCTGGCCCGCACCCGCGCCTGGACCACCCTCGAGCGCAACGGCCAGCTCTACGTCTGGCACGACCACGAGGGCAATCCGCCGCCGGACGACGTCACCATCCCCTATATCGAGGGGCCCTACACCGACGCCGACGGCAACCCGGTCGAAGAGCGCAACAACGACTGGACCCCGTTCACCTGGAACACCATGCTGATCGAGGGCGCCAACTGCCGCGAGATCGTGGACAACGTGGTGGACATGGCCCACTTCTTCTACATCCACTTCGCCTTCCCGACGTACTTCAAGAACGTCTTCGAAGGTCACGTGGCCACGCAGTTCCTCGAGACGAAGGGCCGTCCGGACATCGGCATGGCCGCCAAGTACGGCGGGGAGACGCTGCTGAAGTCGGAAGCTTCCTACTTCGGCCCGTCCTACATGATCAACCCGCTGACCAATATCTACGGCGGCTACCAGATCAAGGTCCAGCTGATCAACTGCCACTACCCGGTGACGCAGGATTCGTTCGTGCTGCAGTACGGCCTGTCGGTCGAGAAGCCCAAGGGCATCGACGACGAGACCGCCGAGAAGCTGGCCAAGTCCATGACCGACTTCTTCGGTGACGGCTTCCTGCAGGACGTGGAGATCTGGAAGCACAAGTCCAAGATCGACAACCCGCTGCTCTGCGAGGAGGACGGCCCGGTCTACCAGCTGCGCCGCTGGTACGACCAGTTCTACGTCGACGTCGCCGATATCGACCCGAAGATGGTGCAGCGCTTCGAATTCGAGGTCGACACCACCAAGGCCAACGAGCACTGGGAGGCGGAGGTCGCCGAGAATCTGCGGCGCAAGAAGGAAGAGGACGCGGCACAGCAGGACCCTGCCGTCAAGCAGGAGGCGGGTGCCTGATGGTCTCCTGGGCCAAAGCACCCGATTTCGCGGACCGCCCGGAACGCCGGGAACAGGTGCGTGCCCAGACGGTCGTCGACAGACAGCGCTATCTCGAAGACGGCCTGACGCCGGTGGCCTGCCGGGCATGCGGAGTGGAAGTCCTGGTCCGCAAGTCCTCCTCGCACCAGCGTTCGGTGCAGTGGACGGTCAGCCCGGCCGAACACTGCCCGGTCTTCGCGAAGCTGGCCGGGCCGGGGCGGCCGGATCCGTGCCCGGACCTGGAGAAGTCGATCCAGTATGCGATCGATGAGGGCATGCTGGCGATCGACGAGTAAGCAGGCGTGTTGCGCGGGCCCGCCCACCGTATTCGACAGGGATACGGTGGGCGGGCCTGAACTATTCGTGCAAACCTCCGCGACAAAGGCGGAAATCGCGCCGAACCACCGAGGTTTGCACGATTCGTTCACCCCGGCGATCAGTCCAGCCGGAAGTCCGCGAAATCGAATCCGGGCGCGACCACGCAGCTCACCAGCACATATTCGTCCCCGGCCGGGCGTGCGGCCTGGCTGACGCCGGCGGGCACTACGGCCTGCAGGAGTTGTCCCCGTTCGACGTCGGGGCCGAGAATCACTTCGTCGCCGCCGATGTTCAGCAGTAGCGGGCCACCGCGTTGCCACAACCAGATCTCGTCCGAGCGCACGGTATGCGGCGCGGACTGTTCGTGCGGCAGCAGCAGGAAGTGGATGGCGGTGGCGGACGCACGCGGGCCGTCGTAGCCGTCCGGCTCGAATTCGACCGGGCTGCGGTAGGTTTCGCGGAACCAGCCACCTTCGGGATGCGGTTGCAGATCCAGTGCCTCGGCCAGCGCGGGTCGTTCGGACATCGTCGCCTCCTGCGGGGTAATCGGTTGCTTGCGGATTCTGCGCGCCCTGCTACCGCCTGCCCGGCCGCCCGACGACCCGGCGCGCGTCTTCTCGTCGACGCGGCCCATGGGGGCGCATCACAGGTCCCGGGCCGCGCTGTAGGCCATCGCGACATGGGTGAACAGGGTCGTGCGTTGCTCGCGGACCGCGGCGTCGCCGGGTTCGAGCAGGCACTGCTGCGAGGTGCCGTCGTGGACCGCGACCACCGCCCGCCCGAGGCCCTCGCGGTCGGTGACGGTGCGGCCCGCGCGATTCAGCAGGGCCTCCAGGACCGGCAGCAGGGCCGCGACGATCGCGTTCTCCCGCGCGACCATGACCCGCCGCAGCGGCGGGTTGCGCAGGGCGTGGGCGGTGAATTCGGCGGTGATGCGAAACCACTTGTCGTCCAGCGGAACCGCCCGCAGCACCTGCTCCACACCGGCGCGCAGATCATGGACATCGACGCCGGACTCCGACTCCAGAACTCCCGTCAGTTCGCGCAGCATCTCGGCCGACCGCAACTCCCACATCGCCAGGAACAGTTCCTCCAGCGAGCTGAAGTTCGAGTAGAACGCCCCGCGGGTGAATCCGGCGCGCTCACAGATCTGCTCGACCGTGCACCGGCCGAACCCCTCTTCGGCGAACGCGTCGAACGCGGCGTCGAGCAACCGTTGCCGAGTCTCGGCCCGCCGCTTGGTCATTCGCGGTTCTCGTGAGGTGCCCCTCGTGACCGCGTCGTCGACGGATGCGAGTTCTCCGCCGATCGGCACCGATTCGGCGGTCGAGTCGCCGCGACGTGCCGGCGAGCGCCCGTGCCCGGGCTCGGACGACCGCCGGGCACCGAGAGACGTCACGAGCGCTTCCTCTCCCTGGACATACGGATACACGAGTGTATCAACCGGCTCGTTCCACGAGGGTTTCTCGACCGCCTGCGTAGGCTGCGGCGCCGAGCACCAGATCCTCGAGCCGGATTTCGTGACGCTGCCCGGCTTCGTCGAGAATCACGAGCCGCTGACGCACCGCCGTGCCGGCGCGGTGGCCGGGGCGACCTCCCCTCGCCGGTCGGCAGCGTGCCGGCGAGCAGAGTGACCCGCGCATCGCGACGGAACGCACACCGGCAAGGCTCAGGGAAGCTGTGCACCCGACCGCGGGCCGCGCACCCTCCCACCTTCGCGGCCCGCCGAATCCGTGCCGGTATCAGCTGAGGTTGGTGCCCGACCAGCCGAAGTTGAAGGTGTGCCCCTTCGAGCTGCACTGCACCGCGCCGCGGCCGCCGGCACTGCAGGTGGCGCCGCCGTAGTTGATGACGCCGCCGTAGTCGTAGCCGTCGGAGGCGGGCCCCGAGTCGATGGATCGGCTGCCGGCGCGACCGAGCGGGCCGGTCAGGCCGAAGGTCGGATGCGCCGGCAGGAACGGCAGGTCGATGGCGACATTGTTGATGGGAATTCCGAACAGGGTGGCGACTCCGGGGCTGATGTCACAGCCGACGTCACCGTTGGGACGCATCGAGCAATTGGCGTACCCGGCACTGAAATACACCGTGTCGCCCACCAGATAATCGGCCGGGTTCTGCACCGTGGGCCCGTTCGCGGCGACGAACGGTTGCGCACCTGCCACCGCCCCACCGGCCATCGAAATCGCCACAGCGGCAACAGATCCGCCGATCAAGGCTCGTATGTTCACAGCAACTCCTATGTTTTCGTCCGCGCGGATAATCGAGAGCAGAATTGCTTGCCGCGCACGAGTACAGCGCCTCCCGGACCCGTATTCGGATCGCGTGGAAGAACCCGCGCGTTAACACGCCGCCCGGTGAATTCGCCACCGTGGGACGATCGCTCGAACGCGAAAAAGGGCCGCGAACGAATATCGTTCGCGGCCCGTCGTTTCGACATGGTCAGGCGGTAGCGCCCTGCTTTTCCCGCTGCAGTTCCAGCGCGATGTCGATCAGCTGATCCTCCTGGCCACCGACCAGCTTGCGCTTACCGGCGCGCACCAGCATTTCGGCCGCCGAGACGCCGTAGCGTTCGGCTTGGCGCTCGGCGTGCTTGAGGAAGCTCGAGTACACGCCCGCGTAGCCCATCATCAGGGCCTGGCGGTCCAGCAGGCATTCCTGCGGCATGGCCGGGCGCACGACGTCCTCGGCGGCGTCGGCGATGGCGAAGAAGTCGATACCGGTCTTGATACCGATCTTGTCGGCGACACCGACGAACGCCTCGACCGGGGTGTTGCCCGCACCGGCGCCGAAACGCCGTGCGCTGCCGTCGATCTGCTTGGCGCCCGCCTTCACCGCGTAGATCGAGTTGGCGACGGCGAGGTCGAGATTCTCGTGGCCGTGGAAGCCGACCTGGGCGTCGTCGCCGAGTTCGGCGGCGACCGCGGCGATGCGGTCGGACACCTGATCCAGCACCAGCGCACCGGCGGAGTCCACGACGTAGACGCACTGGCATCCCGCGTCGGCCATGATGCGCGCCTGCTTCGCGAGCACCTCCGGCGGCTGCGAATGCGACATCATCAGGAAGCCGACGGTTTCCATGCCGAGGTCGCGGGCATAGCCGAAGTGCTGGATCGAGACGTCGGCCTCGGTGCAGTGGGTGGCGATGCGGACGATGGACGCGCCGTTGTCCTGGGAGATCTTGATGTCCTCCTTGACGCCCACACCGGGCAGCATGAGGACCGCGATCTTGGCCTGCTTCGCGGTCTGCGCCGCGATCGTGATCAGTTCCTGCTCAGGGGTTTTGGAGAACCCGTAGTTGAACGAGGAACCGCCCAGGCCGTCACCGTGGGTCACCTCGATGACCGGCACACCCGCGGCGTCGACGGCCGCGACGATATCGCGCACCTCGGTGGCGGTGAACTGGTGACGCTTGTGATGGGAACCGTCGCGCAGCGAGGTGTCGGTGACGCGGACGTCGAGTTCCTGGGAGAACGGCTGCAATACGTAGTTCATGATCTGGTCCCTCCTAGACCCGAGCCGTGAGGATCTGTTCGGCCATGACCTCGCCCACCCGGGTGGCGGCGGCGGTCATGATGTCGAGGTTGCCGGCGTAGGGCGGCAGGAAGTCGCCCGCGCCCTCGACCTCCACGAACACCGAAACCTTCGCCATCCCACCGGAAATCACGCTCGGCTCGTCGAACTGCGGTTCGTTGAGCAGGCGGTACCCGGGCACGTACTCCTGGATGTCGGCGACCATCCGGTGGATGGATTCGCTGATCGCATCGGTGTCGGCATCCTCGGGAATGGCGGCGAAGATGGTGTCGCGCATGATCATCGGCGGCTCGGCCGGGTTGAGGATGATGATCGCCTTACCGCGCTCGGCGCCACCGATGGTCTCCACACCCTTGCTGGTGGTCTTGGTGAACTCGTCGATGTTCGCGCGGGTGCCGGGCCCGGCCGAGACCGAGGAAACCGAGGCGACGATCTCGGCGTAGGGCACCTCGACCACGCGCGAGACGGCCGCGACGATCGGAATCGTCGCCTGCCCACCGCAGGTGATCATGTTGACGTTCGGAGTGTCGATATTCGCGCCGAGGTTCACCGGCGGCACGACGGCCGGGCCGACCGCGGCGGGGGTGAGATCCACCGCGCGGATACCGGCCGCCTCGTACTTCGGCGCATATTCGCGATGCACGTAGGCAGAGGTCGCCTCGAACAGCATGTCCGGCTTCTCCGGCAGCGCGAGCAGCCAGTCCGCACCCTCGTGCGAGGTCTCCAGACCCAGCCCACGAGCGCGCTTGAGACCCTCGCTGTCCGGATCGATACCGATCATCCAGCGCGGCTCGATCCGCTCCGAACGCAGCAGCTTGTACAGCAGATCGGTGCTGATGTTGCCGGAGCCGACGATCGCGGCTGTGACCTTCCCGTTGCTAGGCACTTGATCTCCTCAGCTGAATGTCAAACGGACGGAACCGAGTCCAGCGAACTCGGCATGGAAGTCGTCACCCGAACGGGCGTCGATGGCGCGGGTGCACGAACCCGGCAGCACGATGTCGCCGGCCTTCAGCCGCACCCCGAACGAGGCGACCTTGCGGGCCAGCCAGGCCACCGCGATGGTCGGATCGTCGAGTACCGCGTCGCTGCGGCCCTGGGCGACGACCTCGCCGTTGCGGGTCAATGTCGCGTCGATGGCCTTGATGTCCAGCGCATCCGGCGCCACCCGCTCCGGCCCGAGCACCCAGCCGGCCGAAGACGCGTTGTCGGCGATGGTGTCGCACAACGCGATATTCCAGTTCTTGATGCGGGTGTCGATCAGCTCGATCGCGGGGGCGTAGGCGACCGTCGCGGCCAGCACGTCGGCCTCGGTGCACTCCTCGCCCGGCAGATCCGCGCCCAGCACGAAACCGACCTCGACCTCGACGCGCGGGAACAGGTACTTCGACGTGTCGACCGGAACGTCTTCGAACACCTGCATATCGGCGAGCAGATGGCCGTAGTCGGGTTCGTCGACGCCCATCATCTCCTGCATGGCCTTCGAGGAGAGCCCGACCTTGTGGCCGACCACCTTCGCGCCGTCGGCGAGCCGCTGCCGGATGTTGATGAGCTGGATCTCGTAGGCGTCGACCACGTCGATCGCCGCATACCGCGTGACCAGCGGATCGATCGGCACCCGGTCTCGTTCGGCGACCGCGAGCTCTGCGGCCAGTTCATTCCGTACCGCGTCGGACAGCACGCTTGTTCCTTCCATTGGGGCGCTCGGTCTGGGGACCAGCCGGTGAACGGGATACAAACTGAAACGAGTTTTCCTGCATTTTCTCGTGTCAGCAGTCCCATCTGCCAGACCAATATAGACCGAACCTGATGCGATTCTATAACGTGTTCTACATGACTGATCGGGAATACGACGTGGTGGTGGTCGGCAGCGGCGCCGCCGGAATGACCGCCGCCCTCGCCGCCGCGCACCACGGACTGCGCGCGGTGCTCATCGAGAAGGCCGCGCACTACGGCGGTTCGACCGCGCGTAGTGGTGGCGGTGTGTGGATCCCGGGCAACAAGGCGCTCAAGGCGTCCGGCCGGCCCGACGACCGGGAGGAGGCCCGCCGCTACCTGCACAGCATCATCGGTGACGTGGTGCCGAAGGAGAAGATCGACACCTACATCGACCGCGGTGCCGAGGCCTTCGACTTCGTCCTCGATCACTCTCCGCTGCAGATGACCTGGGTGCCGGGCTACTCCGACTACCACCCCGAGGCCCCCGGCGGCCTGGGCTCCGGCCGCTCCTGCGAGCCGAAGCCGTTCAACCTGAAGGTGCTCGGCGCCGAGGCCGCGAATCTGGAACCGCCCTACGCCAAGGCCCCGCTCAACGTCGTCGTCATGCAGACCGACTTCGTGCGCCTGAACCTGATCAAGCGGCATCCGAAGGGCATGATGCGCGCCATGCGGGTCGGCGCCCGCACCTATCTGGCGAAATTCACCGGTAAGCAGATCGTGGGCATGGGCCAGGCCATCATCGCGGCCATGCGCAAGGGCCTGCAGGACGCGAATGTC
Organism: Nocardia sp. MDA0666; assembly: GCF_003023875.1. NCBI lineage: Bacteria > Bacillati > Actinomycetota > Actinomycetes > Mycobacteriales > Nocardiaceae > Nocardia > Nocardia sp. MDA0666. The sequence continues at coordinate 140,458 of NZ_PYHT01000003.1, read as the reverse complement.
CCGGTGCTGCTCAACACTCCCCTGACCAAGCTGATCACCGAAGACGGCCGGGTCGTCGGGGTGGAGGCGACCGTCGACGGCGAGCCGACGATCTTCAAGGCCCGCTACGGCGTGGTGCTGGGCACCGGCGGTTTCGAACACAACGCCGAGATGCGCGAGCAGTACCAGCGCAAGCCCATCACCACCGAGTGGACCACGGGCGCGGCGGCCAACACCGGTGACGGCATCCGGGCCGGTATGGAGGTCGGCGGCGATATCGGGTTCATGGAGGACTCCTGGTGGGGGCCGACCATTTTCAAGGGTGGCAAGCCGTGGTTCGCGCTGGCCGAGCGCAATCTGCCCGGCGCGATCATGGTGAACGCCGACGGTAAGCGATTCGGTAATGAGTCCGCTCCTTACGTCGAGGCCGTGCACACCATGTACGGCGGCAAATGGGGTCAGGGTGACGGTCCGGGCGAGAACATCCCCGCCTGGCTGGTGTTCGACCAGCGCTACCGCAACCGCTACATCTTCGCCGGGCTGCAGCCGGGCCAGCGCTTTCCGTCCCGCTGGATGGAAAACGACAACATCGTCAAGGCCGACACCCTCGAGGAGCTGGCCCAGCGGCTCGGCGTGCCGGCGGACAACCTCGCCGCCACCGTCGCCCGTTTCAACGCCTTCGCGGAGAAGGGCGTGGACGAGGACTTCGGCCGCGGCAAGAGTCACTACGACCGCTACTACGGCGATCCGACCGTGAAGCCGAACCCGTGCCTGGCGGCCCTGGTGCAGGGCCCGTTCTACGCCGCCAAGATCGTGCCCGGCGACCTGGGCACCAAGGGCGGTCTGGTCACCGACACCGCGGCGCGGGTGCTGCGCGCGGACGGCACCGTGATCGAGGGGCTCTACGCCTCCGGCAACTCCTCGACACCGGTGATGGGCCACACCTACGCCGGTCCCGGCGCGACCATCGGGCCCGCGCTGACCTTCGGTTATCTGGCGGTCATGGATATCGTCGAGAAGGCGCGCGCGGAGAAGGCCCCCACCGGCGCGGCGAGCAAGTAGGCAGGCACCGGTGAGCGGGACCCGCAGCGGGGGCCCGGGCCGATCCCGGCACCATGGGAGCGGTCGGGCCACCCGCGGCGGCGTCCGCGACACCACTGCCGATCGAGGGTGGTCCGGCCGATCGGATCGGATCCCGGACACTCTCGATCGGGACTCGTGATACGTCGGCGAACAAGGAACACACAATGCCTATCGACCTGAAAACCGCTCTCGGAGCGGAACTTCCGAGCCAGGAGTTCTCCTGGACGCCCTCGGATGTGCAGCTGTACCACCTGGGCCTGAGCGCCGGTACCCGCTGGACCGACCCGGGCGAACTGCGATACCTGGACGATCGGGAGCCGCAGGTGCTGCCGACGTTCGCGACCGTCGCACCGACGATGCGGGTCACCGAACCACCGAAGGTGAGCTATCCGGGCGTGGAGATCGACCTGGCCAAGGTCGTGCACGGCAGCCAGGAAATCGTTGTGCACCGGCCGATTCCGGCCGAGGGCAAGGCGAGCAGCACCGGCCGGATCACCGAGGTGTGGGACAAGGGCTCGGCCGCGGTGATCGCCCACGAGACCGTGATCACCGGATCCGACGGGCAGCCGCTGTGGACGGCCCGCTCCTCCATCTTCGCCAAGGGTGAGGGCGGTTTCGGTGGTGAGCGCGGCCCGAGCACCAAGGCCGTGCTCCCCGACCGGGCCCCGGATTTCGAGGTCCTCACGCCGACGCTGCCGCAGCAGGCACTGCTGTACCGCATGTGCGGTGACCGCAACCCGCTGCATTCGGACCCCGAATTCGCCCGTGCCGCAGGCTTTCCCAACCCGATCCTGCACGGCCTGTGCACCTACGGCCTGGTCTGCAAGACCGCGACCGACACCGTGCTGGACTCGGACGCGAGCCGGGTGACCGGCTTCCGGGCGCGCTTCGCCGGCGTGCTGTACCCGGGCGAGACGATCCGGTCGCGGATCTGGCGCGAGGGCGACGAGCTCGTCATCGGCGCGACCGTGGTCGAACGCGAGGACGCCCCGGTACTGAGCGATGTGCGGCTGAGCTTCACCGCCTGATCGGCGCGACTCGCCACCGAACGAAGAACCGCCCGACCGGCAGTGCCGGTCGGGCGGTGTCTTCTATCCCGGTTCGCTGATGTTCCGGGCGGGGCCTGTCGGCGTCAGTCCGGGAAGCCGGTGGCGAACAGGCCGGCGATCGCGACGGAACAGATGACGGCGATGATCGGGATAATCCACATGCCATCAGACTACAAGGTGTAGTAGGAAACCACGACATCGCGTAGTAGGGCAAACACCCTGGTTGTGGGGTATATCACGCCCGGTCGACTACGTCGGTTCCGCGGTATCCGGGGCATCCTCGCGCCCGATCAGGCCCTGCACGATGGCCGCGTACAACACGATGACCAGCACGGGGGCCAGCAGCGGCAGCCACGCCAGCCGTCCCGGAATCAGCGTCGCCAGCACCGCCGCCGCCGCGAATCCGAGCGCCCCGACGACCGACGGCAATGTGGTGGGAACCACACCGGCCGGGGCGTGCAGCGTGGCGGTGTTGAGCAGATAGGTGGTGGCCACCAGACCCGTCCCGGCGGCGGCCAGCGCACCGGTGTCGGCCCACGCCAAGGCGCCGAGGGCGATCAGCACCGCCACTACCGCCACCACGCGGAACCGCCATCCGACGACCACGGCGACGAAAACCGGAATCGCGGCCCAGGGCAGCACGATGCCCACCGCGGTGGTCAGCAGCAGCCCGGACAGGACGGCCAGAAATTTCGTCATCGCTTCACCCGCACCATTCGCCGACGCTCGGGCAGCAGGCGCATCGCCTGGTCGAGGCGGGCACCCTCCGGCCAGGCCACGATGTCCACCCCGACGGTACTCATATCGCGGTACATCGCGGTGCGTTCCAACTGCCACATCCGGGCCAGGGTCGGATCCAGGCCGTCCTTGAACGGCGTGCCGCGCAGCACGTCGACGACCACCACAGCATGGCCGCGTTTGCGCAGATCTATCAGGGCCAGAGCGAATTCGGTGTCGAGCAGGGTCGAGAACGCGACCACGATCGCACCGATCGGTACCGCCGAATGCGGCGCCAGTGTCCCGGCATTGGGAATGTGCTCGTCGCCTACCCCGAGCACGGTGTCGATGATGCGATAGAACTGGCGGCGGCCGATATCGGGCCGCAGCCAACGCGGTGCGCGCCCCAGGCACACCACGGCAGTGCGGTCGCCGGCCTGCAGGGCGGTCTGGGCAACCTGCGCCGCACCGCGCACCGTCAGCTCCATCGAATCCGAGGCCGGCCCCGGCGCCTGCAGCGAAGTATCCACCAGCACAACGACGTCCGCCGCACGGTTGGTGAGACGCTGGGTGACGTAGAGACGGCCGCGGCGCGCGCTCACCGGCCAGTTGACGATGCGCAGTTCGTCGCCGGGAGCGTAGGCGCGGATATCGGCGTACTCCACGCCCGGCCCGTGGCGGCGGGTCAGATGGGTACCGATCCGTTCGGGAAGCTCGGTGCGCGGCAAGCGCATTCGTTGTGGATCCGCGATCGGATACACATACACCTCACCGGCCTGGACACTGGCCGAGGCCTGCGCCAGGCCGGCCGGACTCAATGCGGTCAACCGCACGGTCACGGGATAGCGGCCCCAGCGCTGCGTCGACAGCGCCAGCCGCAGGCCGGCGGGAGCGGGCCCGGAATCGGAGGACTCCTCCACCCGCAGGTCGAGCCCGTTCGCCTCCTGCGGATGGCAGCGCAGCAGCGCATGGCCCTGTTCCACGAATGCGGCGACCGGCAGCTCGACCTCCTCGGATTCGAAGCAGCGCAGAATCCCGCCACCGTCGACCTGAACCCTGGTGCGCGCCGATTGAATCGGCGCGGTGGCCAGCACGCCCAGCATCGGCGCGGCGAACACCGCCAGCTGCCACCGATCCAGCATGATCGCCGGCACCAGCGCGACCGCGGCGGCGACCGCCAGCATGTACACCAGTGGCGCGGGCCGCCAGCGCAGATCGACCTCGCTCGCCGAGGTGGTGTCGCGATGTCTCATGTCACCGTCGCGCGCGGTACGGGCAGGCGGCGCAGCAATTCGGAGATCACGTCCTCGCCGCGGATCCGGCGCACCCACATCTCCGGGCGCAGCGTGATCCGGTGCGCCATCGCCGGAACCGCCAGCGCCTTCACATCCTCCGGGATCACGTAGTCGCGCCCCAGCAGCAGCGCCCGGGCGCGGGCCATCTGCACCAGATCCAGTTCGGCGCGCGGACTCGCGCCGACCTCGACCTGCGGATGGCCGCGGGTGGCGGCGGCCAGCGCGACCACATACGTCACCACATCCGGGTGGACGGTGACGAATTCGACCGCCTGCCGCATCTCCACCAGACCTTGCGCGTCCACCACCTGCCCCACCTGCGGGGTGACGGCGCCGCGTTCGAGCCGGCGGCGGATCATCTGGGTCTCGTCCTTCTCCGACAGATATCCCAGCCGTAACTGCATGGCGAATCGGTCCAGCTGGGCCTCCGGTAACGGATAGGTGCCCTCGTACTCGATCGGATTGTCGGTGGCCATCACGATGAAAGGCTGTGGCAGCGGGAAGGTTTCGCCGTCGATGCTGACCTGCCCCTCGGCCATGGCTTCGAGCAGCGCGGCCTGTGTCTTGGGCGGGGTGCGGTTGATCTCGTCGGCGAGCAGCATATTCGTGAAGACGGGCCCGCGCCGGAAGTTGAACCGGCCCGAGGCCATGTCGTAGATCGTCGAGCCGATCAGATCCGCGGGCAGCAGATCCGGGGTGAACTGCACGCGCGTGAAGTCCAATCCCAATGCGGTGGCGAAGGATCTGGCGATGAGTGTCTTACCGAGGCCCGGTAGGTCCTCGATCAGGACGTGGCCGCCCGACAGCACCGCGATCATGATCAGCTGCAGCTCTTCGCGCTTGCCGACCACGGCGCGGGCGATCTCCCGCAGCACCGCATCGGTGCGTTTGATGGTCACATCCAAAGGTGTCGTCATATCCGATCTCGCATTAGTTCCAACCCATTTCACCTGTTCGGCAAGCTGCTCACATGCTCTGCAAGCGACGTAGAATCTCGTCGAGCGCGTCCCGGCCGGGCGCACGCGTGGTCTGATCACGCGGCGACGAATTGGCCGGATCCACCCAGCGCCACAGTTCCGGACCGAACTGCAGCCGTCCGGCGGCCTCGGTGGCCTTGCGGTTCTTCGCAATCCGATGACCGCTGGACAGTTCGAACTCCTTGGCCAGCAGCGGGCGCAGATAGCGATCCCAATCGGCCCGGGTGCCGTCGGCGCGGGTCGCGAGCATCTGTGCCCGCGCGTGCCAGCGGCTCAGCATTTCGGCCGGGCCGTTCTCGAAGTCGTGGTCGTCGGCGTCGGCACGGTCCCGCGCCCGGGAGCGCTCGACCAGCGACCACAGCAGCAGGGCCAGGGCGCCGAGCACCGGCACCCCGACCAGCAGCGGCAACATCTCACGCTGGTTGCTCAGGCCGACCAGCTCGATCAACGCGATCATCGCCACCGCGCCGGCCACGATCGTCATCCGGGTCACAGCCGCGCCCCCTGCAGATCCGCCAGCACGATGCGCAGTAGCTGTTCGGCACGCATGCGCTGCCATTCCAGGATCGAATGCGGACTGAACCGGGCCTCCTCGAACAGCGTCACCAGTTCGCGGGCCGAGGCGTCGTGCAGGACGCCGCGGTCGAAGGCGCGCGCCAGCACCTCCGAGGGGGTGTCGGAAATCAGTGGCGCCACCTCGCGGGCCTGCGCCAGACCGCTCTCCATCGCGACATAGCAGGCGATGATCGCGGCGCGCGCATCCTTTCCGGAGGCCATCATCGCGGCCAGGCCCATTTCGGCGACCTGTGCCAGCGAGACCGGGGCCTCGGCGGGTGCGGGCACCGACGGAACCGCCGGTGCGCCGCGGCCATCGCGGGCGCCGAAGGCCACCACGCCGAGACCGAGGATCGCGACCGCCACCAGCACCGCGGCGCACACGCCCACGAACAGCAGGGCGTGGCCGCTCAACTCCGGGGCGCCGGACAACGGCTGGGTGGTCGGCGGCGCGGTCGTTTCGGGCTGTTGTGCGGTGGCGGGCGGATTCGAACGTGGCGCGGGAGCTTCCTCGCGGCCGCCGGCGAGCAGATACACCGCCCACACGATCGCGGTCAGCACGGCCGCGACGGCGGTGCCGATGAGGATCACGATCCCGAACCGGCTCAATCGGAACGGCTGCCGCTTGCGGTCACGGTCGACCTCGGCCATCGCCAGCGGCGCGTGGTGCTGGCTGGTCAGTACCCCGGCCAGCAGGATCACCACGGACACCAGCGACAGCACCGGCATGAGTGCCACCGTCACCGCCGAGGGCGGGGACGGTACATGCGGGCCGCCGGTGCCCGGCAGGTATCCGCGCAACGCGAAGACGACGCACGCCATCAATGCGATCAGCCCGATCGCGCGTGGTATCGCCGTTCTCACCCCGGCCACGGGCCTCTCCCAGAAAACATCCGAACTGCACAAACAGGCACATCGTTACATGCCGAACGGTCCGTGAGGAGGGAAATCGTGACACCGGACGGTGACCGATGCGGTCTATGCCCCTAGCCGCCAGTTGACAGCCGGTGAAACTGTGACCGCGCACAGCAAATGGCCACGTCTCCGGCAGATCCGTCCAAACGAATGCACTTCACTTCGGCAGACCCTCACGAGAGGTCGGCCACCATGCTTCCCCCGATACGGCCGGCTCGGCGACGCTCGCCGGGCGAGCACCGGGCAACCGGCTCAGCCGGCTCGCGGTGCGCTCGAGATCCGGGGCGGCGGCAACGTCGCGGACCAACTCCGGCAGCGAAACCTCGGTGTAGAGGGTGAGGGGCAGATCGGCGTCGTAGAGCACGTCGACGAGGTTGACGAAGCGCGTCACCGCATCGACCGGAACCCGCCGCAGCGAGGGCACCGCACACACCACCCAGCGCCGGTAGGTGTGGGTGAGGGCCAGAAAGTCGATGGCCGACAAGGGCTTCCCGCAGACTTCGTCGAAATCGACGACCAGCAGGTCCGCCTCCGCGGCCCTCGCCCGCAGCAGGAGATGGGCGATCGGCACCGCGGTCGGCCGGTCGGCGCCGGGCCGGTGCCCGCGGACGTAGCGCCCGCTGGAGAATCCGGTCCGATCACAGATCCGGTCCCGGCACCCGCGAGCGCGGTAATCCTGCGGTCCGTCGACCGCGACCACGGCCAGATGGGCACGCAGCAGCGCGATGGCGGGTTCGAATTTCGCGTGCATCAGCGGATTGGGCAGGAGCTGCTCGGGCGGATAGTTCGAGGTCGCCACCAGCACGATGCGGCGCGCGAACAGTGTCTGGAGCAGGCGGGTCAGCAGCATGGCGTCGCCGACATCGTGAACATGGAATTCGTCGAAACAGATCAGTTCGGTGTCGCCGAGCAGTGCGTCCAACGCGGCCGGCAGACCGCCGGATTCGGCGATCGCGGTATGGAGCCGGGCGAAGAACTGATGAAAGTGGAAGCGGCACTTACGTTTCGAATCCACTCGCTCGAAGAATTCGTCCATGAGCATCGTCTTGCCGCGGCCGGGACGACCGTGCAGGTACACCCCGCGCGGGACGGGCCGCGGAAAAGCCCACCGGCGCCGGCCCGATCGTCCGGCCACCGTAGCCAGTGCCGCCGCGGCAGTGCGCTGAGCGTCATCGAGAACCAGTTCGTCCACGGCCTCCACCCTCCTGAGGGCTCTACGCCTGTAGAGCACCTCTACACTTGTAGAGGACGATCAGGGCGCAAGGCGAGAGAAGGTGACGATGTCCACACCACCCCCGGCGGGTGAGGTGCGCGTAGCGGACCGGCGCGAACTCATCGTCCGCACGGCGATCGACCTGATCGCCCGCGAGGGGCTGCGGGCGCTGACTCATCGGGCCCTCGATACCGAGGCCGGCCTACCGCCCGGCTCGACCTCGTACTACTTCCGCACCAAACGCGCGTTGATCGAGGCGATCGTGGACGCGATCACCGAGCGGTCGCGCACCGATTTCCGTGCCGCCGACCTACCGGCCACCGACCCGGACGATATCGCCGCCGCGGTGGCCGCATGGCTGGACGACCTACTGGCGCAACGCCGTAACCATCTGATCGCCCGCCACATGCTGATCACCGACCTACTCGGCGACCGCGAGCTCCACCCGCGTCTGGTCGCGAGCCTGTTCTCCCATCGGCACGCCCGCGAACTGTTCCGCGCGCTCGGGGCCGCCGATCCCGATACGGCCGCAGCCGATTACATCGCCGTCATCGAGGGCTTGGTATTCGACCGATTCGCCGGTGCACGAAGGGAAGCGGCCGCGGGGACTCGGGAGAGTGCCGAGCAGCTGGCCCGGCCGTTACGTGCCCAACTGCGCGCCGCGGTCGGGTAGGCGACGGCGTCAGGCCGCGGTCAGCACCAGCCCGGATGTCGGCACGCCGGTGCCGGCGGTGACGACGATGTTCTCCAGGCCCTCGACCTGATTCACCGAGCTGCCGCGAATCTGGCGCACCCCCTCGGCGATGCCGTTCATCCCGTGGATGTAGGCCTCGCCCAGCTGGCCGCCGTGGGTGTTGAGCGGCAGCCGGCCGCCGATTTCGATCGCCCCGTCGGCGACGAAATCCTTACCCTCGCCGCGACCGCAGAAGCCCAGCTCCTCGAGCTGCATCAGCACGAACGGGGTGAAGTGGTCGTAGAGAATGGCGGCCTGCATATCGTCGGGCCGCAACTCGCTCTGGGCCCACAGCTGGTCACCCACCAGGCCCATCTCCGGCAGACCGGTCAGGGCGTCGCGGTAATAGCTGGTCATCACGTACTGGTCCGCACCGGAACCCTGGGCCGCACCGGCGATCAGCGCGGGCTTGTTCGGCAGGTCCCGGGCGCGCTCGGCGCTGGTGACCACGATGGCCACACCGCCGTCGGTCTCCTGGCAGCAATCCAGCAGATGCAACGGTTCCGCGATCCAGCGCGAGGCCTGGTGGTCGTCGAGCGTGATCGGCTTGCCGTAGAAGTGGGCCGCCGGATTCACCGCGGCGTGCTTGCGGTCGGCGACCGCCACCCGGCCGAAATCCGCACTACTCGCACCGTATACGTGCATATAGCGCCGGGCCACCATGGCGACCTGCGCGGCCGGAGTGCCCAGGCCGTGCGTATAGGAGAACGCGTTGTCCACACCCGACGAGCTGGGATTGCCGGTCGCCAGATGAGTCGCGAACTGCCCGAAGCGATTTCCGGACCGCTCGTTGAACGCGCGGTAGGCCACCACGACATCCGCGACTCCGGTGGCGACGGCCATGGCGGCCTGCTGCACGGTCGCGGCCGCCGCGCCACCGCCGAACGGGATGTTGCTGAAGAACTTCAGGCTCGGGATACCGGTGGCCCGCGCGACCGCGGCCTGGGTGTTGGTATCCATGGTGAAGGTCGTCAGGCCGTCCACATCGGCGGGGGTCAGCCCCGCGTCCGCGAGGGCGGCGGTGACGGCCTCGGCGGCGAGACGCAGCTCGCTGCGGCCGGAGTCCTTGGAGAAATCGGTGGCGCCGATGCCGACGATGGCGGCGCGGCGGCTCAGACCCGTCACTGGCGTGCCTCCTGCAGGGTGATAACGGCTTTCGCCGTGATGTGGTCGCCGAGGCTGTCCTTGCCGACCACATCGATGGTGATGTCCGCGCCGTCCACGGCCGCCACGGTTCCGCTGAGTGTCAGGGTGTCGCCCGCGTACAGCGGCACACCCAGGCGCAGGGCGACGGATTTCACGACCGCCCCCGGCCCCGCCCAATCGGTGACGAATCGCTGCACCAGGCCGGTATCGGTGAGGATGTTGACGAAGATGTCCTTGGACCCGCGCTCGACGGCCTTGTCGCGGTCGTGGTGCACGTCCTGGAAGTCGCGGGTGGCCAGCGCGGTGGAGACCACGAACGTCGGGTCGGCATGAATCACCAACTCGGGCAGGGTGGTTCCGACCTGCACGGCGGCGGGCTGAATCGTGGAGGTCATCGCACGGCCTTCCAGTAGGGCACGGTGTTGTCGTCGTCGAGCCGCTGGAAGCCCACTTCGACGGGCAGCCCCACCTCGACCTCGGCGGGGTCGATGCCGCGCAGCTCGCCGAGCATGCGCACACCCTCCTCGAGTTCGACCAGGGCGACGACGTAGGGCACCTGCCGGCCGGGCACCTTCGGCGCGTGGTGCACCACGAAACTGAAGACGGTGCCGCGACCGGAGGCCACCACGTAGTCGGACTGTTCGGTGTGGTCCTTCCACAGCGCCGGAACCGGCGGATGCTGCAGCGTCCCGTCCGGCCGGCGCTGGATCCGCAGCTCGCCGAGTTTCGTTCCGTCCCAGAAGAATTCGGTGTCCTTCGATACGGTGGGCCGGACCCGCTTCGCCAGATCCTCCGCCGACACCTCGCCGGGGGCTGCGGCGGGCTTCGCCGTACCGGGTGCGAATTTCAACATCCGGAACAGCATCTCGGTGACCGGTTCGTCGTCGACGTACCAGGTCAGCAGGTAGGTGGCGAACCAGCCCTCACCGAGGCCGGTGCGCTTGGGCCCCACCAGTTCTCGCAGCCTGGTCCGTGCCACCGGACGCTCGCCGAGGCGGAGGTAGCGGTGGTAGGTCTGCTCACAGTTGGTCGCCACCACCGAGGTGTAACCGGCGGCGTCGAGCAGATCGTTGACCGCGTTCATCGGATCATCGGCGGGCCGAGATCCGTGCAGGCCGGGCATGGTCCACACCTGGGCCATGGCCGGCGGCGCGACGATGCCGGGATGTCCGGCGGCACGGGCGGCCTCGTCGTCGACGTAGATCGGGTTGACGTCGCCCAGCGCCTCGACCCAGTTGTTGATCATCGGCTGGTTCACCGGGTCACGGCCGAGGCGCGGAGCGGACTCGCCCAGCTGCTGGATCTTCTCGCCGGCGGCGCGGATCTGTTCCGCCGTCATGGTTTCCGACACGCGAAAACTCCTATCTCGGTACGCGGGGCAGGCGCAGGCCCATCTGCGCGATCAGTTCGCGCATGACCTCGTTGACGCCGCCACCGAAGGTCACGACCAGGTTCTGCTTGGTCCGCTTGTCCAGCCAGGTCAGCAGTTCCGCGGTGGCCGGATCGGCCGGATCGCCGAAGCGACCCACGATCTCCTCCGCCAACCGGCCCGCCTCCTGCAGTGCCTCGGTGGAGAACACCTTGGTCGCCGAGGCATCGGCGATCACATCGCGCTGATCGGCGTCGGGGCGTTCCATATTCGAGGCGACCTGCCAGTTCAGCAGTTCGTTGACTCGCACCATGGCATGCAGGCGGCCCAGTGCGCGCCGCACTTCGGTCTCTTCCAGCACGCCGTGCCGCTGCGACCAGTCGCGCACCCGCTCGTAGAGCTGTTCGATCTTGCCCGACGGGCCCAGGCTGACCCGCTCGTGATTGAGCTGGGTGGTGATGAGCTTCCAGCCGCCGTTCTCCTCCCCGACCAGCATTTCCGCCGGTACGCGGACGTTGTCGAAGTAGGTGGCGTTGGTGTGGTGCGCGCCGTCGGCGGTGATGATCGGCGTCCACGAGTAGCCCGGATCGGTGGTGTCCACGATCAGGATCGAGATGCCCTTGTGGCGGGACTCGACCGAACCGGTGCGCACCGCCAGCCAGACGAAATCGGCCTCATGCGCGCCGGTGGTGAACACCTTCTGCCCGTTGACGATCCAGTCGCCGTTCGCATCCCGCACCGCCGAGGTCCGCAGAGCGGCCAGATCGGTACCGGCGTCCGGCTCGGAATAGCCGATGGCGAAATGGATGTCGCCGGTGAGGATTCCGGGCAGGAACTTGCGCTTCTGCTCCTCGGTACCGAACGACTGCAGCGCCGGGCCGACGGTCAGCAGCGTCACCAGCGGCACCGGCACATCGGCGCGGACCGCCTCGTTGTAGAAGATCTGCTGTTCCAGCGGGCCGAAACCCTGGCCGCCGTACTCCTTCGGCCAGCCCACGCCCAGCCAGCCGTCGCGGCCCATCCGCCTGACCACCGCGCGGTAGGCGTCGCCGTGGCGGTTCACCGCCATCTCGGCCTCCTCCTCGGGAGTGACGAGATCGGCGAAGTAGGCGCGTAATTCGTCGCGCAGCTTGTGCTGTTCAGCGGTCAGATCGATGTACATCTGGCTCCCAACCGGTCCAGCCGGAACGACGCACCGCCGAGCCAGCGGGCGATGTCCTTGGCTTGTGAGTAGTAGCGGTGCAGCGGGTGAGTCACATCGACGCCGATGCCGCCGTGCAGGTGATGGCACCGCTGCATGGCCGCCGGCAGCTCGGAGGCCACACAGAACGCCAGCACGTCCAGATCGTCGTCGACACGTGCAGTGTCCTTGGCGCCACCTCCGGCGTCGCGGGTCGCAGCCCCCGAGGGCTCGGTCCTTCCCTCCTCCGCTCCTCCGCTTCGCTCCCCCGCTCCGTCAGTCCAGGCCCCAGCCGGGCTGCGACCTACATACTGCGCCAGCGACCAGTTCGCGGACGTCGCGGCCACCTGCAGGGTGCGCGAGACCACGTACACGTCGGCGATTTCCTGTGCGACGGCCTGGAATTCGGCCAGCGGGCGGCCGAACTGCTGCCGGGTCCGCAGATGTTCCGAGGTCAGCGCCAGCACACCTTTGAGCAGGCCGTCGGCGACCGCGCCGAGAGTTGCGAGCGCGATCCGGTGCAGGTCCTCCAGCGGAATATCCAACAGCTGCGCGGCCGGAATCACCGTCTCCTCGAAGGACACCGAGAATTCCGGCGCGCCGGTGGAACTCGGGCTCTCGGTGCGGGTGATGCCCTTCGCGTCACCGTCGACGACCGCGATTCCGCGATCGGTCGGCACCAGAATCCACTGGGCCTGTTCCGCGTACGGCACCGCGATCTTGCGGCCGGTGATCCGCACCGAATCGCCGTCGGCCACCGCCTTCGTCCGCGGTTCGGCGACGAACGGGGCGCCCGGCTCGTGCAGTGCCGCGGTCAGGATCGCGCCCTTGGCGACGGCGGGAAAAACCTTGGCCGCCAAGTCGTCTCCGGCATGGCCGACCAGCGGCAGCGCGCCGAACCCGAGGGTCGACAGCGCCGGCACCGCCACCGCGTCGGTCGCGAGTTCGGTCAGCAGGGTCGAGACCTCGAGCAGTCCCATCCCGTCGCCGCCGTGCTGTTCCGGCAGCGGCAGCGCCAGCAGCCCGCTGTCGACCAGCGCGGGCCACAGCGCGAGATCACGCGCGCTGTCGTGTTCGAGCAGGCTCACGACGACTTCGGCGACCGCGTCCTGACTCTCGTCTCTGGTGAAGTCCAATTCTTTTGCTCCCTGTCGGATGTGGGCTGCTCTGGCGGCCCGGCCCTGCGATATCAGCCCTTCGATTCGCGCGGCAGCCCGAGAATCCGCTCACCGGCGACGGTCAGCAGGATCTGTTCGGTGCCGCCGGCGATCGACAGACAGCGCGTGAGCAGGAATTCCTTCACCACGCCGGTGTCCAGCGCACCGGCGGTTCCGGCCAGCTCGGCCGCGAATTCGGCCACCGCCTGCCGGTGCCGGACGCCGACCAGTTTGCGGACGCTGCTCTCCGCAGCGGGGTCACCGCCGGACAGCAACTTCTTGGCCGCGCGCGCCTCCAGCAACGTGCCGGCCACCGATTCGGCGATCAGCGCGCCGAGGCGATCGGCGACCACCTCGGCACCCGGGCCCGCGGTGGGAGCGGCCGCGATCACGGCCTCCAGCTCCTCGCCGATCCCCTTGCCGCCCATGGCCACCCGCTCCGCCGAGAGCGTGGAGCGGGCGATCCGCCAGCCGTTGCCGAGCTCACCCACCAGGCAGTCGTCGGGGACGAACACGTCGTCGAGGAAGACCTCGTTGAAGCGCGCCTCGCCGGTGATCTCGACCAGCGGCCGGATCTCGAGCCCCGGGCTCTTCATGTCGACCAGGAAGTAGCTGATGCCCTTGTGCTTGGGCGCGGTGGAGTCGGTGCGCGCCAAGCAGATTCCCCACGTGGCACGGTCGGCGAGCGAGGTCCACACCTTCTGGCCGCGCAGCTTCCAGCCGCCCTCGACCCGCTCGGCGACGGTGCGCAGCGCCGCCAGATCGGAGCCCGCGCCCGGCTCCGAGAACAGCTGGCACCAGATCACCTCACCGGTGAGCGTCGGCGGGGCGAAGCGCTCGATCTGCTCGGGCGTACCCCATTGCAGCAGGGTGGGAATCGCCCAGTTCGCGATGACGAGGTCGGGTAGTTCGATTCCGGCCTTGCGGATCTGGTCCTCGATCAGGCTGCGCTGAATCGGCCCGGCGTCGCGGCCGTAGGGGGCCGGCCAGTGGCAGGCCAGCAACCCGGCGTCGGCCAATGCGGCACGCTGCTCCGCGGCGGGCAGTGCGGCGATCCGAGTCAGGTCGGCGGCCAGCACCGTCGCCTCGGCGGCGTCCACACCGGCTGCCTCCCAAGCGGTTCCGCCCTCGGCGTCACCGAGGTCGATCGATACCGTGCGGCGCACCCCGGCCTGCGTCAGCTTCGCCACCTCGGCGCGCCAGTGCGCCGAACCGCCCAGCAACGCCCGTAGCGCGGTCGCGCGCCGCAGATACAGGTGCGCGTCGTGCTCCCAGGTGAAGCCGATACCGCCCAGCACCTGGATGCAGTCCTTGGCGTTCTCCACGGCGGCGTCCAGCGCGATCGTCATCGCGACAGCGGCAGCCAATCGCAATTCGCGCCCACCGGAATCGCTCGCATCGGCCGCCGCGGCTATCGCCGGATCAGCCGCTGCCGCAGCGTCTGCGGCCACGGCGCGCGTCTGTTCGGTGCGGCACAGCATCCAGGCGCAGATGTGCTTGATCGCCTGGAATTCGCCGATCTTGCGCCCGAACTGCTCCCGGACCTTGGCGTAGTCGACCGCCGTCTCCAGACACCAGCCCGCGATCCCCGCGGCCTCCGCTGCGATCAGCGTGGCCACGAGATCGCCGACCGCGTACGGCGGTTCGAAGACGTGCTCGGCGGGCATCGCGACGTTCGCGCAGGTCACGCGGGCCAGCGGAGTACTGGGGTCCAGGGGCTCGAGCGCCTCGACCGTCACACCCGGGGTGCCCGCGGGCAGCAGGCACCACAGTTCGCGGTCGCCGGAGCGTACCGGCAGCAACAGCGCGGTCTGCTCGTCGGCGCCGAGCACGGTCTCCCAGGTACCGGTCACCTCCGGTGCGTCGGTTGCGTTGTGCGACAGCACAACAGCCTGGCTCAGGGCGATACCGCAGGGCGTATCCTCGTCGAGGGTGTCGCCGGCAACGAGGCCGGCCAGCGCGGTAGCCGTCACCGGTCCGCCCACGAGATCATGCGCCGCCTGCTCGATCAGCACGGCCAGATCGCTCACGCAGCCGCCCGCGCCGCCGGCCTCCTCGGGGACCGCGACGCGGAAGACGCCGAGGCCCACCAGGCCCGGCCAGAATTCACGCCAGTACCCGGGCGCGCCAGTGCGCATTGTTGCAATCGGGTGCGCCGCTGCGGCCCATCCGCGCATCGACTCCTGGACGGCTTTATGCTCGTCAGTGGTGGCGATGGTCACACTCCATACCGCCTTTCCGGCGTGACTCCCACACCTAGAACATGTTCTAATGTGACGGTCGGGCGTAAGTCAAGGGGCGTCCGTCGCCGCCGCTGAACTACGCTCGTCGGCCACCGGAACCGACGTGCGTGCAGGAAAGGACTTTCACGAATGGCCAGTCCCTCCCGAGAGCAGGCAGCCGACTCGGGTGCGCAGAACGGAGCCCGCAATCGCGCGACGGTCAGCACCCTGAGCGAGGACGAGCTGAGCTCGGCGGCCCAGCGCGAGCGGCGCAAACGAATTCTCGACGCCACCCTCGCGCTCGCCTCCAAGGGCGGTTACGACGCGGTGCAGATGCGCGCGGTCGCCGAACGCGCCGACGTCGCGGTCGGCACGCTGTATCGATACTTTCCCTCGAAGGTGCATCTGCTGGTCTCGGCGCTGGCCCGGGAATTCGAGCAGTTCGACAGCAAACGCAAACCGCTGGCCGGGCAGACCCCGCAGGAACGCATGCACGTGATGCTGACCCAGGTCACCCGGGCCATGCAGCGCGATCCGCTGCTCACCGAGGCCATGACGCGGGCGTTCATGTTCGCCGACGCCTCCGCGGCCGCCGAGGTCGACCGCGTCGGCAAGGTGATGGACCGCTTCTTCGCGCGTGCCGTGAACGAGGGCGAGCCGACCGAACGCGATCTGGCCATCGCCCGGGTGATCAGCGACGTGTGGTTGTCGAATCTGGTGGCGTGGCTCACCCGGCGCGCCTCGGCGACCGATGTGGCCGAGCGTCTCGACCTGACCGTCGACCTGTTGCTGGGCGAGAAGTCCTGAGCGCGCGGCAGGAAGCGGATTGCCGGACAATGTAGGTCCGGGCGTTCGAAACCTGCCTGGCGAGCTCGTGTAAACAGCACGTATCACTGCGCCAACACGCGGGCAAACCTGACCCAGTAAAGTTTCTCGCGCCCTGAAAAATCTCCTCCGATCACTAGGTTGGATGCGTGAGCGCACAGGATCTGCCACACGAACTTCGCCGTGCCTTGTCGGCCGTAGCCCGCGTGCCGCGGCTATTGGTCGCTTCGGACTACGACGGGACAATCGCGCCCATAGTCTCCGATCCGGCAAAGGCCTACCCCCATCGGGAATCGGTCAGCGCATTGCGTGCGCTCGCCGGCCTGACGACCACCACCGCGGCCGTCATCTCCGGCCGCGCGCTGCGAGATCTCGCGGCGCTTTCCCGGCTTCCCGTCGAGGTGCAGTTGATCGGAAGCCACGGCTCGGAATTCGATGTCGGCTTCGT
Source organism: Nocardia sp. MDA0666 (assembly GCF_003023875.1). Lineage (NCBI taxonomy): Bacteria > Bacillati > Actinomycetota > Actinomycetes > Mycobacteriales > Nocardiaceae > Nocardia > Nocardia sp. MDA0666. The sequence continues at coordinate 123,595 of NZ_PYHT01000003.1, read as the reverse complement.
GCACGCCATCGACAACGACGCCAAGCAACTGCTGACCGAGGTGCGCCACGCCCTGGCCGCCATCGCCGACGACAATCCCGGCGTCACCGTCGAAGCCAAACCGGCCAGCATCGCGCTGCATGTGCGCAATGCCACTCCCGAGGTGGGCCGTCGCGCGCTGCAGCAGGCCCGGCAGGGCCCGGCGAGCTGGGTCGGCATCCAGGTCACCGAGGGCAAGGCGGTCATCGAACTGGCCGTCATCCAGACCGACAAGGGCGCCGCTCTCGACATCATCCGCCATCAGGAGGGCGCCTCCGCGGCGGTCTTCTTCGGTGACGACGTCACCGACGAGAAGGCCTTCGCGCGGCTGTCGGGTCCGGATATCGGCATCAAGGTGGGCGACGGCGACAGCCTGGCCGAATACCGGGTGCCCAGTACCGAGGAGGTCGCCAAGGCCTTGGCGTTCCTGCTCGAGGAACGCCGCACCTGGCTGGCGGGTGCGTCCGCGCCGCGCATCGAGCGGCTGACCATGCTGGCTTCCCCGCGCTCCAAGGCACTGCTCACCCCGGACGGGACCGTCAGCTGGTTCTGCCATCCCGAACCGGATTCGGCGGCGGTCTTCGCCCATCTGCTGGGCGGTCCGGCGGCGGGACATTTCACCATCGCCCCCGAGCGCCAGAGTCTGCCGCTGTCACAGCGCTACGTCGACGGCACCATGACCGTCGAAACCCGTTGGTCCAGTTTGAAAATCGTCGACTACCTGCCGCACGACGTCGCACTGGAACGCACCGATCTGACTCGTGTGATCACCGGGGACGCGCGTGCGGTGGTCACCTTCGCACCCCGCCCCGAATTCGGGCAGGTGCCGGTGACGCTGGTCCGCGAACCGGCCGGCCTGCGCGTGCACGGCACCAACGATCCGATCGTGCTGCGCTCCCCCGGCGTGCAGTGGGAGATCTCCGAGGAGGGCATCCACCACGTCGCCCGCGCGGTGGTCGACCCCTCGCAGGGACCGATCGTGCTCGAAATGCGCTGCGGCACCTCCGATCTCGCCCCGGCGATGGTCAGCGAGGCGGACCGGCGCAACGAGGCCGAGCGGTACTGGCGCGACTGGGCCTCCGATCTGAACCTGCCGCCGCTCAAGCCCGATCTGATGAAGCGTTCGGCACTGACGCTGCGCGGACTGGTGCATGCTCCGTCGGGGTCGATTCTGGCCGCGGCCACCACCTCGCTGCCCGAGGACATCGGCGGCGTCCGCAACTGGGACTACCGCTACTGCTGGCTGCGCGACGCCTCGCTCACCGCGCACGCGCTGGTCACCCTGGGCTCGCTGTCGGAGGCCGAGGATTTCCTGGCCTGGACGCACCGCGTGCTCGAGACGCTGGCCGGACCGGAACGCCTGCACCCCCTGTACACGCTGTACGGCGAGACGCTGCCTCCGGAGGCCGTGCTGGACCAGCTGCCCGGTTACGCGGGCTCGCGGCCGGTGCGCGTCGGCAACGCGGCGAATATGCAGGTCCAGCTGGATGTCTTCGGCCCGATCGTCGATCTGATCGCGGCTCTGGCCGAGGCACGCGAGGGCAAGGGCATTCTCGACCCGGCCAAGGCGCTGCCCGACCGCGACTGGGAACTGGTGCAGGCCATGGTCTCGGCCGTGCAGCGACGCTGGCGCGAACCCGACCACGGCATCTGGGAGATCCGCGGCAACCCGCGTCACCACGTGTATTCGAAGGTGATGGGCTGGCTGACCGTCGACCGGGCGCTGAAACTGGCCGAGCGGTTCGACCGCGGCATCGATCCGGTGTGGGTCGAACTGCGCGAGACCATCGCCGACGAGGTCAAGGCCAAGGGCTGGAACGAGCAGGTGCAGTCCTATACGGCCGCCTACGACGGCACCGATCTGGACGCCGCGACTCTGCACATCGGCCTCAGCGGACTGATCGAGCCGTCGGATCCGCGCTTCGCGGCCACGGTCGTCGCCACCGAGGCCGAGTTGCGCAGCGGTTCAACGGTGTACCGCTACCACCACGACGACGGCCTGCCCGGTGGCGAGGGCGGTTTCCACCTGTGTGCCGCCTGGCTGGTGGAGGCCTACCTGCTGATCGGCAAGCGTGAGGATGCCGAGGCGCTGTTCGCCCAGCTGGTGGATGTCGCCGGCCCGACCGGACTGCTCAGCGAGGAGTACGACCCGGTCGCCGAACGTTCCCTGGGCAACCACCCGCAGGCCTACAGCCATCTCGGTCTGCTGCGCTGCGCTCAGTTGCTGAGCCAGCCGGTCGCGGCGATGGTGCAGTAGCGCCGGCTCGCCGGATACCCGTCCTTGGGCCCGCGGTCGCTCGGATCGAGCGGTCGCGGGCCCTGTTCGTGGTGCGGTTCACATCCCGGTCGGTCCGATCGATGGGGTCCGGGGTGGACACATACGCTACATTTAAATGGAAATCGTTTCCGTTAAGAGCTCGTGTGCAGGAGTACCCGCGTGATCAGAAGTTTCGCCGCTCGAATCGCTGTCGTCACGCTGGGAATCACCACCGCGGTCACGCTGGCCGCCTGCTCGGGAACCTCCTCGGATTCGGGGAAGCCGAAGATCGTCGCCTCCACCGACGTGTGGGGCAGCGTCGCGGCGGCGGTCGGCGGTCCCGATGTCGAGGTGAAGTCGATCATCGACAGCCCGAACGTGGACCCGCACTCCTACGAGACCAGCCCGACCGATGCCGCCGCGATCCGCGACGCCGCGCTGGTCGTCTACAACGGCGGGCACTACGACGAGTTCGCCGAGAAGGCGGCCGCGGGCCGTGGCAAACCCAGCATCGCCGCCTTCGACCTGCGCTCGGCGCCGAACGACGAGAACGAACACGTCTGGTACGACATGAAGACGGTCGACGCGGTGGCCGGGCGGATCGCCGACGAACTAGGCCGCATCGATCCCGAGCACCGGCAGGCGTTCGCCGACCGTGCCGCGGCGCTGCGCGGGCAGCTGGCGGGCGTCACCGCGATCACCGCGAAAATCGCTGCCGCGCATCCGAAGTCGCCGGTGCTGCAGACCGAGCCGCTCGCGCACTACCTGCTCGCCGCCGCCGATACCGACGACCGCACCCCGCATCCCTTCGAGGAAGCGATCGAACAGGGCACCGATCCGTCCCCGGCGGATCTGGCCGCGGTACGAGACCTGTTGACCGGCAAGCAGGTTCGAGCGCTGGTCTACAACATCCAGACCGAGGACAAGACCACGAAGGACGTCGCCGCGACCGCGAAATCCGCGGGCGTCCCGATCGTCGAGGTCACCGAAACCCTCCCGGCGAACACCGATTTCGTGACGTGGCAGACCGGCAACGCGACGGCGCTGGCCGGCGCGCTCGGCTGAGGGAGACAGTGATGACGGGGCACACCCGAACCGAGGCGCCCGAGCAGGCCCCGGCGAAGGCATCGCATATCGCCGCCCCCGCGGTATCGCTGCGTGGAGCAAGCCTGGCGTTCGGGCCGCGCACACTCTGGCAGGGCCTCGATCTCGATATCGCGCCCGGCGAATTCGTCGCGGTGCTGGGGCCCAACGGATCCGGTAAGACCTCGCTGCTGCGGATGCTGCTGGGACAGCTCGCGCCCAGTGCGGGCACGGTCGAGGTGAGTGGGGCGCCCGCGCGGCTGGGAAACCCGCGGATCGGCTATGTCCCGCAACAGAAGACGATCGACGCCGGCGTGCAATTGCGCGGCGTCGATCTGGTCGGGCTGGGCGTGGACGGGCATCGCTGGGGCCTGGGCTGGCGCGGCCGGGCCGAACGCCGGCGCCGCGTCGCCGACGCCCTCGCGCAGGTCGGTGCCGAGCATTTCGCGAACGCGCCGCTGGAATCGCTGTCCGGCGGGGAACAGCAGCGGCTGCGGGTGGCGCAGGCGCTGGCCGGTGATCCGCGCGTGCTGCTGTGCGATGAACCGCTGCTGAGCCTGGATCTGGCGAATCAGCGGCTGGTGTCCGAACTCATCGATCGCCGCCGCCGCACCCACGACACCGCGGTGCTGTTCGTGACGCACGAGATCAATCCGATTCTGCCGCTGGTGGATCGGGTGCTGTATCTGGTGGAGGGCAAGTTCCGGATCGGCACCCCGGACGAGGTGATGACCTCGGAGGTGCTGTCGGAGCTCTACGGCACCGAGGTCGACGTACTGCGCGTGCGCGGCCGGCTGGTGGTCGTCGGCACCGGTGACGAGATCGATGCGCTGGGTACGCACCACACCGAGGGAGCCGGCGAATGAACGACAAACTGTCCGATGTCCTCACCAAGATGCTGGATCTGCACACCACCGCCGACCTGCTGTCCTACGACTTCGTGCAGCAGGCCGTGCTCGCGGCCGCCCTGCTGGGACTGCTCGCCGGCGTGATCGGACCGCTCATCGTGAACCGGCAGATGTCGTTCGCCGTGCACGGCACCAGCGAACTGTCGCTCACCGGTGCGGCGGCGGCGCTGCTGGTCGGCATCGGCGTGGGCGCCGGAGCGATCGCGGGTTCGGTGATCGCGGCCGTCATGTTCGGGCTGCTGGGTTCCAAGGCGCGCGAACGTGATTCGGTGATCGCGGTGGTGATGTCGTTCGGGCTCGGCCTGTCGGTGCTGTTCCTCTGGCTGGGGCCCAGTCGCGCCGGATCGAAATTCTCCCTGCTCACCGGACAGGTGGTCAGTGTCGGCGGCACCGGACTCACCTCGCTCGCGCTCTGCACCATCGGCGTGCTGGCGGTGCTCGCGTTCATCTATCGCCCCTTGCTTTTCGCCAGCACCGACCCCGAAGTGGCCGTGGCGCGCGGGGTTCCGGTGCGCGCGCTCTCGGTGGTGTTCGCGGTGCTGCTCGGCGTGACCGCCGCCTTCGGGGTGCAGATCGTCGGCGCCCTGCTGGTGCTGTCGCTGCTGATCACCCCCGCCGCGGCCGCCGCCCAGCTCACCGCGAGCCCGCTGCGGGCGACGCTGCTGTCGGTGCTGTTCGCCGAAATCGCCGCGGTCGGCGGAATTCTGCTGTCGCTGGCACCCGGCGTCCCGGTTTCGACCTTCATCACGACCATTTCGTTCGTGATCTACCTGGTCTGCCGGTTCATCGGCCGCCCGATCCTGCGGGCCCGCCGGCGCACGGCACTGCGGACGCCGGCCACTTCCGAGTCACGAGTGGGCGTCGTGTCGGATCCGGCTCCGCGGATCGACGCCTCGGATGACCTGGATTCGCCACGGAGTGACGCGGAGGACCCGCAGCTGCCGGTCCGCGGGTGAGGTCCAGAAGGTGCGCTCGCCCCTCTCGGGTCAATTCGGCCAGCATGACTGGCCGCCCGGTCCCGACAGCAGCACGACCAGGACGGAGCCGCCCATCATGATCATCACCGCAAAGCCGCTCAGGGCGACGAGGTACCAGTTGATGTCGCGGCGGCGCGACCACAGGCGGATCAGCACGAGAAGTCCGAGGGCCAGCATGACAGCGGCGCCGGTGACCTGAAACGTCTGCGCAGCGCGGAATGCCGCGTCCCGTGCGGCAGCGTCACCGTGGATCTCGTCGCAGTAGTCACCGACTCCGTCCGTGAAGAACAAGTAGCCGCCCAGAAAGATGAACGGGCCCAGCGCAACCGAGGCGAGCGCGTACATCCAGGCGAGCACGAAGGGGCGGTCGAGCAGAAGCCTCATCGGCCGAACAGTAATTTCCCACCGGTGCTGGGAAGTCTCGGACGATCCGCCCGCGTGCTCAGTTCGCGCCGCTCTCACCGGCGAGCGCGAACAGCCCGTCGGCGGTCTGCTCGATCAAGCCGTCGACGAGCAGGGAATCCAGTGCCCGATCGCGCTGGCCCGGATCGCGGGTCCAGGCCAGGTCCAGAGCCACTCGTTCGACCGGTCCGGTCGCCGCGCGCAGCACGTCGAGGAGGCGGCCGCGCGCCTGCCGGTCCGTGCCGTCGTACTTCTGGGTGCGACGCACCACGTCCGAGGCCGGACGACCGGAGGTGACCCACGTGCAGCGCGGCAGCGGACAGCGTTCGCAGTCGGGATTGCGCGCGGTGCAGACGGTGGCTCCCAGCTCCATCAACGCCGCGGAGAAGACGGCCGCCCGGTCGACCCGGACCGGCAGCAGGGCCTCGGTTTCGGCCAGATCGCGGGTGCGTGGGTTCCCGGCTTCGGCCCGGCCGTGCACCGCCCGGGCGACTACACGGCGAACATTGGTGTCCACCACCGGAACTCGCTGCCCGTAGGCGAAGCAGGCCACCGCCCGCGCGGTATAGGCGCCGATGCCGGGGAGGGTGAGCAGCACCTCGACATCGTCGGGCACCACGTCGCCGTATTCGGCGGCGAGCACCCGCGCGCATTCGTGCAACCGCAGGGCGCGGCGCGGATAGCCGAGCTTGCCCCACGCGCGCAGCACCTCGCCGGGCGAGGCGGCGGCCATGGCCGAGGGCACCGGCCAGCGCCGCACCCATTCCCGCCAGATCGGCTCCACCCGGACCACGGGCGTCTGCTGCAGCATGATCTCGCTCATCAGGATCTGCCAGGCGCTCACTCCCGGGCGCCGCCACGGCAGGTCCCGGGCCGACTGCTCGTACCAGTCGATCAGGACGTCACTGTCCACGCCCGCGGCCGGGTCGCGGGTGGCCTCGGCCGCCGTCTTCGAGCTCACGACATCACCGCCGCGCGAGCCCGCCGGTGATCCGAAATTTGCCCATGTGTAGCCGAACGGACTCGCCGGTAGCCCTCAAGCCATGGAAAATGGGACGCATGCCTCATACCAACCCGATCAGTGCCTGGAAGTCTCTCCGCGAGGGTAACGACAGGTTCGTCAACGGCACACTGCAGCACCCCAGCCAGGGCGCCGCCGACCGCGCCAAACTCGTCGGCGGGCAGCAGCCCCGGGCCATCCTGTTCGGGTGCGGCGACTCCCGGGTCGCCGCCGAGATCATCTTCGACCAGGGCCTCGGCGATATGTTCGTGGTCCGTACCGCCGGCCACGTCGTCGACGAGTCGGTGCTCGGTTCGATCGAATACGGCGTCGAAATCCTCAACGTGCCGCTGATCGTCGTCCTTGGGCACGACAGTTGCGGCGCGGTCCGCGCGACCATCGACGCACTCGACGACGGCAACGTGCCCGGCGGATTCATCCGCAGCGTGGTCGAGCGCGTGACGCCGTCCATCCTGACCGGCCGCCGTGACGGACTCACCGAGGTCGATGAACTCGAGGCCCGCCACGTGCAGGAAACCGCGCGCTTGCTCACCGATCGCTCGAAGATCGTGTCCGATCGGGTCGCGAGCGGGCAGTGCGCCATCGCCTGTGTGAACTACAAGCTTGCCGACGGCCGCGCGCTGCTGCACAAGGTGATCGGCGATATCGGCGAAACGGTCTGAACCACAACGGTTCTCACGCGGTGATCGCCGGGTGACGGCGCCGTCGCGGAAGCGGGCGCGAAAATGTACCCGGCGTCACCGCCATTTCGGCGCCGACACGCCGCGTACCTGAGCGGAACGGCACGATCGTGCCCTTACCGTTGTTGCCGTGCTGGAACCGAATGGACCGCTGCCGCCGGAGATCTACTGGCGTCGCCGCCTGCTCGCCATCGGCGCGCTGATCGTCGCGCTCGCTCTGGTCATCTGGCTGGCGTTGATGTTGCTGCGCAGCGGCGGGGGCGACAAGGACCCCAAGGCCGCGGCGGCGACCTCCACCTCCGCCAAGGCGGCCGGGTCCACCACCGCCGATCCCAGCGGTTCGCAGGTTCCGGCCTCGGGCACCGTCAATTCGACGGCCAGCGGCGTCCCGGCGCCGTGTCCGGATCAGTCGCTGGCGGTGAAGGTGACCGTCGGCCAGCCGACCTACAAGGCCGGTGATCAGCCGGTGATCACCATCGTGCTGACCAACATCTCCACCGCGGCCTGCAGCCGGGATATGGGTTCGGGCCTGCAGCAGGTGTGGGTGCAGTCGCTGGACGGTCAGCGCAAGCTGTGGTCGAACACCGACTGCGATCAGGGCGGTCCGGCCGATGTGCGCACGCTCAACGGCGGCCAGCAGGCGGCGTTCACCCTCACCTGGTCGGGCACCACGTCGCAGCCGGGTTGTGCGGGCGATCGCGTTCCGGTGCCGGCCGGTGGATACGCGGTGGTGGCGCAGTTCGGTTCCGTGCGCAGCGCACCGGAGACCTTCAACATCGCCTGACGCGAGGCTCGAATCCGGCAGCGCCCGAAGCGGTTCAGACGGTGCCGGATTCCGTCCGGTTCAGACGGTGCCGGATTCCGTCCGGTTCAGACGGTGCCGGATTCCGTCGATCGGACCGCACCGGACTCCGACAGCCGGGACAGGCCCTCGCGGATCTGGCGGGCCAGATGCGCATCGATACCGTCGACGCCCTCGATCTCCGACGCACTCGCCGATACCAGGCCCGACAGCGAGCCGAAGGCGGCGATCACGGGTTCGGCGCGGCGCAGCGGCACCCGCGGGATCTCGGCGAGCACCCGGTATCCGCGCGGGCCCACGGCGGTGTCGAGAGCTTCGAACGTCGCCGGAAAACCCAGGGCCGGTGCGAGATTGGTGAGTTCGAGCAGATCCACCTCGAGCAGCCCGTCGAGGGCGGCCAGGGTGCGGTCGACCATCGCGTCGTCGACCGGTTCGCTGCGGATGTAGTCGCGGACCAGCAGGCGGCGCAGGGCCTCGGTGTTGCCGACGAGTTCGGCCAGTTGCAGCGCCAGCTGGCGGCCGTCGACGCCGAGTTCGGCCACGTCGGAACTGATTTCGCGCGCGACGCGGCGGACCAGTTCCAGGCAGTGCACCACCGCCAGCACATCGCGCACCGTCGCGCAGTCGTTCAGTTCCACCAGTGACAGCTGCCGGGTGGTCTCGTCCAGCCGGGAGCGGTAGCGCTCCAGCGTCGCCATCGCCTGATTGGCTCGCGACAGGATGGTCTCCGAGGTCTGGATCGGATGCCGATGCCCGTTGAGATAGACCGTGACGATGCCCGTCGAGCGGCTCACCGACACCACCGGATAGCCGGTCTGCGCGGCGGTGCGCTCGGCCGCCTTGTGGCGGGTGCCGGATTCGGTGGTCGGCAGGCCGGGGTCGGGCACCAGATGGACGTTGGCGCGGCGGATGCGTGCGCCGTCGGTCGAAAGCACCACGGCGCCATCCATTTTCGACAGCTCACGCAGCCGGGTCGGCGAGAATTCGACATCGAGTTCGAATCCGCCGTCGCAGATTCGTTCCAGCTCCTCGTCGTAGCCGAGCACGATCAGCCCGCCGGTGCGGGCGCGCAGAATCCGGTCGATACCGTCGCGCAGTTCGGTGCCCGGCACCAGCCGGGCGATGGTGGTGCTCAGACCGGGATCGTCGTCGGCCCGGACCGCCTCCGCCGCCGGCATCGCCTCCGCCGCATCCGCCGCGATCGGCACATCCGCTGGGCTCACGAACCTGCCGCGCGGCGCGGGACGGCCGAGCAGGTGGGTCACCCAACGGCCCGGGATCATTCCACAGCCTCCACACGCTCGCGTCGTCGCTTCGACAAACCACTCGAGGCGAGCGCCGCACGAACACTCGCGACCTCGTGCACCTTCATCCCGATGCCGGACAGGTCGGTCCCCGGCGGTACCAACGCCTCCGTGAAACCTAGCCGCTCGGCTTCGCGCAACCTGCGCCCGACCCCCGTGACACGCCGGACCTCCCCGGCGAGACCGACCTCGCCCAGCACAACCATGCCCGCGCGCAGCGGGATATCGCGTTCGGCGCCGGTGATCGCGACCGCGACGGCCAGATCGGCGGCGGGTTCGGTCAATCGCATCCCGCCGACCGTGGCGGCATACACGTCGTGCTTGCCCAGATACACACCGCAGCGGCTCTGCAGCACCGCGAGCACCATCGACACACGGTTGTAGTCCAGACCGCTCACCGCCCGCCGCGGCGCGGGTACCTGGGTGGATACGGTCAACCCCTGCACCTCGCCGAGCAGCGGCCGCTTACCGTCCATCGCGACGGTGATCGCGGTCCCGGGAACCTGATCCGCGCGGTGATGCAGGAACAGTCCGGACGGATCGCTCACCCCGACGATGCCGTCGTCGTGCAGTTCGAAACAGCCCACCTCGTCGGCACTGCCGAAGCGGTTCTTGATGCCGCGCACCATGCGCAGAGTGGAGTGTTTGTCGCCCTCGAACTGCAACACCACGTCCACCAGGTGTTCGAGGGTGCGCGGCCCGGCGACATTGCCGTCCTTGGTGACGTGGCCGACCAGCAGCACCGCGATCCCGCTCGCCTTGGCCAGGGAGGTGAGGGCCGCGGTCACGGCACGCACCTGGGTGACGCCGCCGATCACCCCGTCCGCGTCGGCGGCCAGCATGGTCTGCACCGAATCGACCACCAGCAGTGTCGGCCGGACCTGATCGACATGGCCGAGAATCGTGGCGAGATCGGATTCGGCTGCGAGATAGACCCTTTCGTGCACGGCCCCGGTCCGGTCGGCGCGCAGCCGGACCTGTCCGGCGGACTCCTCGGCGGTGACGTAGAGCGCGCGCTCGTCGCGTTGCCGGGCCCAGCGGTGGGCGACCTCGAGCAACAGCGTCGACTTGCCGACGCCCGGTTCACCCGAGAGCAGCACCACCGATCCCGGCACCACCCCGCCGCCGAGGACGCGGTCCAATTCCGCGACACCGGTGGGCCGGGCGCGGGTGACCTTCGAATCGATGGTCGAGATGGGCGCCGCGGCCGTCGAGGGCAGCAGCGCCCGGCGCCCGGCGGCATGCGTTCCCGCACCGGCGCCGGCCGTCACCACCTCGTCGACGGTCCCCCATTCGTTGCACCCCGGGCAGCGCCCCACCCATTTGGCAACCTCGTTCCCGCATGCCGAGCAGCGGTACAGCGATTTCACCTTGGCCACGTGCGCAGCCTAGAGAGAGGGGCCGACACGGGCCGGTATACCGGGGCGGGTGCGCGCAGGCGTGGCTCAGTGGCCGCCGTGCTCGGCGACCGTCGCGCCCTCGTGCCGCGGGGTGTCCGGGCCGGCGTCGACGGGCACCTGCACCTGCACGGTGCCGGCGTTCTTGAAGTTGAAGGTCACGCCGTAGGTCAGGCCGGGCACGATGTCCTTGGACAGCCCGGTGACCTCGACCAGGATCGGATGCGCGTTCGGGTCGGCCGGCTGATCGGGCGTTCCGGCGCCCTCCTGGCGCGGCGACGCGCTGTGCTCGGGCGTGGGGGTCGCGGCCGAGCTGGTGGGCTGCGCGGGAGCGGAGGTCGGCGTCGAGTTCTCGCCCGCCTGGGCCGCCTTGGCCGCTTCCGGGCTCGCGGCGACGACCGTCTGCCCCGGGATCAGCTCCGGCGTGGCCGGGGTGATCTTCACCTGGCCGAGGTCGGTGGTGATGCTGACCAGTGTGTCGGTCTTGGACGAACCCTCGTTGATCGCACTGAACGCGACGACGGACTTGCCGCCCTTGGCGTTGGTGTACTCCTCCGACTGCGGCAGCAGGATGCGCACGTCACGCAGCGCCACATTGCCGACGGTGGCCGCGGCGCCGTTGACGGCGGGCACCTGGCCCGCGGTCTGCGAGATCTGACCGGCACCGCATCCGGACAACGCCAGCGCCGCACCGGTGGCCAGCGCGGCAACAGCGATTGCGCGCCGCGACACCTTGGTCACATTCGACGCTGTGGTGGCTTTCAGGGCAGTCACGGGTTGTCCTCCATGTCGACCGGCTCACTCCACGATGGAGAGTAGTAGTAGGCAGCGTAGTAGTTCACAGGGTGGTCGGTGTGGACCGGTCCGGTGTAAGGTTCCGCGGCGACCCGCGAGCCGCGTATCCCCTTCTGCCGCAACAAGATGCATACGCTTCGCGATCTGTCAAGCCCCAAGGTCTGCCTGTTGTGGCCCCTGACCTGCGCCGTTGATCGCAGCGTTATCGAGTCGCATGTTAAACTGTGAACATCGAAAGGGGCACGGGACACATGATTTTTAAGGTCGGAGACACCGTCGTTTACCCCCACCACGGAGCGGCGCTGATCGAAGCAATCGAGACTCGCACCATCAAGGGTGTTCAGAAAGAGTATCTGGTCCTGAAGGTCGCCCAAGGCGATCTCACCGTTCGGGTTCCCGCAGAGAACGCGGAGTACGTCGGCGTCCGCGACGTCGTCGGCCAGGAAGGTCTCGACCGAGTCTTCCAGGTGCTACGCGCTCCGCACACGGAGGAGCCGACGAACTGGTCTCGGCGGTACAAGGCCAACCTCGAGAAGCTCGCCTCCGGCGATGTGAACAAGGTGGCCGAGGTCGTCCGCGACCTGTGGCGTCGGGAGCAGGACCGCGGCCTGTCCGCCGGCGAGAAGCGGATGCTGGCCAAGGCCCGGCAGATCCTGGTCGGTGAGCTCGCGCTCGCCGAGGGCACCGACGACGTCAAGGCCGAGACCCTGCTCGACGAGGTTCTCGCCGCGGCCTCCTGACCGCATCGCCTTGACGCTCAACTCCCGCCGCGTTGTGGCATTGGTTCCTGCCGCCGGCCGGGGCGTTCGCCTGGGTGAATCGACACCCAAGGCGTTCGTCCCGGTCGGCGGCAGTCCCATGCTCGTACACGCAGTAGACGGTCTGATCGCGTCCGGGGTCGTCGACCGCATCGTGATCATGGCGCCCATCGAGATGATCGATGCGGCCCGGGAACTGCTCGCCGCCCGTGCCCACGCGGCCAGCCCGATACCGGTCGACGTGGTGGCCGGCGGCGTGGAACGCACCGACTCGGTCCGTGCCGGCCTGGCCGCCGCATCGGAGGCCACTCATGTCCTCGTGCACGACGCGGCCCGCGCCCTGACGCCGCCGTCGCTGATCGCGCGAGTCGTGGACGCGCTGAACGCCGGTCACCGCGCCGTCGTTCCCGGCATTCCGGTGGCCGACACCATCAAGGCCGTCGATGCGGTCGGCGACGTCACCGGTACGCCCGACCGTTCGGGGCTGCGGGCCATTCAGACTCCCCAGGGCTTCGATGCCGGGCTGCTGCGCGAGGCGTACGCGCTCGACCTGCCCGCCACCGACGACGCGGGCCTCGTGGAGGCCACCGGCGCGACCGTCTCGGTGGTCCCGGGCGATCCGCTGGCTTTCAAGATCACCGGCCCACTCGATCTGAAACTCGCGAACGCGCTGGTAGCGGACGCCACACTCCCCGCGACGACCGGAGCGGCGGTGACCGGATGACCGATCTCACCGCGCTGCGCACCGGCATCGGCAGCGATGTGCATCCCATCGAACCGGGCCGGCCCTGCTGGATGGCCGGACTGCTGTTCGAGGGCGACGACGGGTGCTCCGGACATTCCGACGGCGATGTGGCCGCCCACGCTCTGTGCGACGCGCTGCTCTCGGCCGCCTGCCTGGGCGACGTCGGCGCGGTCTTCGGCACCGGACGGCCCGAATGGGAAGGCGTATCCGGCGCCGCGATGCTGACCGAGGTGCGGCGACTGCTCGCCGAATCCGGATATCGGATCCTCAACGCGGCGGTACAGATCATCGGTAATCGCCCCAAGATCGGGCCGCGACGCGCCGAAGCGCAAAAAATACTCGGCGAATTACTCGACGCACCGGTTTCGGTATCCGGTACGACTTCCGACGGTCTGGGACTCACCGGACGCGGTGAGGGCATCGCCGCGGTGGCGACCGCATTACTCGTGCACGACGGGCGATGTAGTACCGCATAACCGCAGTCGGCGATCCCTCGCGGATTTACCGCTCGCGTCGATCGACCGCAGCGAACTCGGCGCCGACCGCCGTATTCGCACTCGCGCCTTCGGCCGCACCGCTCGGCTCGAAACTCGCTCCGGAAACATGCCCCGGCGAATCCTTTCCGGACCCGCGGTGCCATCGCATTCGATGGACCGTGGACCATAGGAGGGGCCCACCCATACCGTTGTTCAACAAGCCTTAGGATGGCTGGTCGTGACTCTGCGCCTGTTCGACACCGCGACGCGGACCCTGCGGGATTTCACCCCGCTGGTCCCTGGACGTGCGTCGGTGTACCTGTGTGGCGCCACCGTGCAGGGCGAACCTCATATCGGGCACGTCCGCAGCGGCGTCGCCTTCGACGTGCTGCGCCGCTGGCTCACCGCGAACGGCTACGACGTGGCCTTCGTGCGAAATGTCACCGATATCGAAGACAAGATCCTCACCAAGGCCGCCGCCGCGGGCCGCCCGTGGTGGGAATGGGCCGCGACCCACGAGCGCGCCTTCGACCGCGCCTACGAGGCGCTCGGGGTACTGCCGCCGTCGGTGGAACCGCGGGCCACCGGGCACATCACCCAGATGGTCGAGATGATGCAGCGGCTCATCGACCGCGGGCACGCCTACGCGTCGAGCGGCAACGTGTATTTCGATGTGCGCAGTTATCCGGAATACGGTGCGCTCTCCGGGCACAAACTCGAGGATGTGCAGCAGGGCGAGAGCGCCGGCGAGGGTAAACGCGATCCGCGCGATTTCACGCTGTGGAAGGCCGCCAAACCGGGCGAGCCGACCTGGCCGTCGCCGTGGGGTCCCGGGCGCCCGGGCTGGCATCTGGAATGCTCGGCGATGGCCGAGTTCTACCTCGGCCCCGAATTCGATATCCACTGCGGTGGTATGGATCTGGTTTTCCCGCACCACGAGAACGAGATCGCCCAATCCCGTGCCGCCGGAGACGGATTCGCACAGTATTGGCTGCACAACGGCTGGGTGACGCTCGGCGGCGAGAAGATGTCGAAGTCGCTCGGCAACACGCTCTCGGTGCCGAATATTCTCACCCAGGTGCGCCCCGTGGAATTGCGGTTCTATTTGGGCAGTGCGCATTACGCGTCGATGCTCGAATATTCCGAGCAGGCGCTGCGCGATGCCGCGCAGACCTATCAGCGACTCGAGGCATTCGTACAGCGCACCGTCGAGCGGGTCGGTGAGGTCGCCGTCGGGAAATGGACCGATGCCTTCGCCGAGGCGCTCGACGACAATCTCGCGATCCCGAAGGCACTGGCCGAAATTCATCGCGTGGTGCACGAGGGCAATCGAGCGCTCGAGGCGGGCGCGGGCGAATCGGCGCGCGAGGCCGCCGGACAGGTGCGGGCGATGCTCGGAATCCTGGGTGTCGATCCGCTGGATCCGCACTGGGCCGGCCCGAAGGACACCTCGGCGGCCGAATCCGCACTCGACATCCTGGTGCGGGCCGAACTCGAGCGCCGCCAGCGGGCCCGCAGCGAAAAGGATTGGGCCACCGCCGACGCCGTGCGCGATCGGCTCGGTGCGGCCGGAATCGAAGTCGTCGACACTGCCGGCGGCTCGGATTGGTCGCTGGCCAAATGATTCAACCGGCGAAGCCTGCTGATCGGGTGCGGGTGTCGCGACCGACACGAAAGGCATACTGATGGCAGGAAATTCGCAGCGACGAGGTGCGATCCGCAAGGGCGGCACCAAGAAGGGCGCCGTCGTCGGCAGCGGCGGTAAGCGCCGCCGCGGGCTCGAGGGCCGCGGCGCCACCCCGCCCGCCACCATGCGCAAGAACCACCCCGCCTCGAAACGCGCTGCGGTGGCGGCGAAAGCGGCCAAGGCGACGCAGGGCCAGAACCGCGCCCGGCCCGGCACCCGCAAGGGCGACGACGGGCCGGAGTTGGTGCTGGGCCGCAACCCGGTGGTGGAGTGTCTGCGCGCGGAGGTTCCCGCCACCGCGCTGTACGTCGCGCTGGGTACCGAGAACGACGACCGTCTGACCGAATCCGTGCAGCGCGCCGCCGATGCCGGAATCTCCATCCTGGAGGTGTCGCGCACCGATCTGGATCGGATGAGCGCCAACGGTTTACATCAGGGCATGGCCCTGCAGGTGCCGCCGTACCGCTACGCCCATCCGGAGGATCTGCTGGACAGTGCGCGCGCGTCCGGGACCGCGCCGCTGCTGGTGGCGCTGGACAACATCTCCGATCCCCGCAACCTGGGCGCGGTGATCCGTTCCGTCGCCGCGTTCGGTGGCCACGGCGTGGTGATTCCGCAGCGCCGCAGCGCGAGTGTCACGGCGGTCGCCTGGCGCACCAGCGCCGGCGCCGCGGCCCGGTTGCCGGTGGCGCGCGCGACCAATCTGACTCGCACACTCAAGGATTGGGCCAAGGCCGGTCTGCAGGTGGTCGGCCTCGACGCCGGCGGCGACACCGTCCTCGACGACTTCGACGGCACCACACCGACCGTCGTGGTCGTCGGCTCGGAAGGTAAGGGCCTGTCGCGCTTGGTCCGCGAAACCTGCGACACCATCATCAGCATCCCGATGGCCGGGCCGGTGGAGTCGCTCAACGCCTCGGTGGCGGCGGGCGTCGTGCTCTCCGACATCGCCCGGCAACGCCGCTGAGCAGTCGCAGCGTGGCCGGCGACCATCGAGTTCTACACAGTCGCAGCCATTTGCGAGACACCGAGTCTTATCCCACCTGGTGAACATCTTCGAGCCGTGCACCTTGGTGGGTCTCGGCCCGCCTCGATTTTGGAGCGACGGAGCGAGGGAGCGCAGCGACTGAGCGGAGGAGTGAAAAATCGAGGCCCAGGGGGCCGAGACCCCGCCGAAGCGAAGCGAAGGCCGAAGAAACAGCTTTTCGGGTCGGCACGCCGTAAACTCGCACGGTGGCCATGAATCAACCCGACTACTGGGGATCGCTGCCTGAGCCGCCGACCGGCAACCCGGTCGAACACCCCCATGCGACGACGGTGCTGATCCTGGGTGTGCTGAGCCTATTGTGTTGCGGCGCACTGGGTCCGGTGGCGTGGGTGATGGGCAAACGGGCGCTCGACCAGATCGAGATGTCCGGCGGCACCATCGGCGGCCGCTCACAGGTGGTGGTCGGCTACGTGGTCGGCATCGTCGGCACCGTACTGATGGTGCTGTACGCGTGCGTCTTTCTGATGATGCTCATCGGCGGGCGCTGACGTCCGCTAGGCCGGTTCCTCGGTGGTGCCGTCGAGCCCCGGACGTTCGCCCGGCGACGACAACTCGCCCGCGGGCCATTCGGCGCTGATACTGCCCTTCCACTGCGGCTGGCGGCGGTCGCGGAACGCCGCCATCCCCTCGGCCGCGTCCACGCTCTTGCCGACGAAGCCGTGCAGTTCGGACTCCAGCCGGCCGACCGCCTCGGGGCTCATCCCGAGGCCCTCCCAGAGCAGCCGCTTGGTCAGTGCCGTCGGCAGCGGCGCCGAACCGGCCGCCAGGTCGTGGGCCACGGCCAGGGCGGTCGGCAACACCTCGCCGGCCTGCAGACTGCTGTTGGCCACGCCCATCTGGCGCGCTTCCTCACCGTCGAACGTGCGACCGGTCAGCATGATGTCGGCCGCATTGGCCATCCCCGCCAGACGCGGCAGTGTCCAGTGCGCGTAACCGTCGGCCATCGCGCCGCGACGCACCTGGTTCAGCCCGTATACGGCGTCGGTCGCCATGTATCGCAGATCGCACTGCAGTGCCAGCGACAGCCCGATCCCCACGGCATGCCCGTTCACGGCCGCGATCACCGGCTTGCGGATCTGCCACGGCGGCGGATCGATCGTGCCGCGCACGTCACCCACGCGTGCGGACAGATCGGCGCCCGCGCAGAACGCGGGCGGAGTCCCGGTGATCACCACCGCGCGAATCGCGTCCTCGGTATCGCAGCGCCGCAGCGCGGTTCCGAGCTCCGCCGCCATCGTGGGCGTCATGGCGTTCTGCTGCGCGGGACGATTGAGCGTGAGTACGGCGACACCGGCGGACACATCGACCTGCAGTTCCGAACTCATGCGACACAATCCTAGGCTTGGGTGATCTTTCCGCCCCACCTTACTGGCTGGATCTTTGGCCTTCGCTTCGCTTCGGCGGGGTCTCGGCCCCCTGGGCCTCGATTTTTCACTCCTCCGCTCAGTCGCTGCGCTCCCTCGCTCCGTCGCTCCAAAATCGAGGCGGGCCGAGACCCACCGAGGTGCACGGCTCGTAGACGTACGCCTTGACGGGGGCAGCGCGCGCAGGCTCTCTATCCGCGCAGCACTTGGCGGCCGATCGCGTATTTGTGGACTTCGGTGGGGCCGTCGTAGAGGCGGAAGGCGCGCATGTCGCGGAAGATCATCTCGACCACGGTTTCGTCGCTGATGCCGATGCCGCCGAGGACCTGGACGCAGCGGTCGGCGACCTTGAACAGTTCCTCGGATACATAGGATTTCGCCATCGAGCTCTCGTGACGCGCCTTGTGGCCCTGATCCATCAGCCAGCAGGCGTGCCAAATGGTCAGGCGGCACTGGTGCAGGGCGATCTCGTTGTCGGCCAGCATGAACGACACGCCCTCGTGTTCGCCGATCGGTTTGCCGAACGCGGTGCGGGTCTTGGCGTGTTCGACGGCGATGCTCTGCGCACGTTCGGCGGCGCCGAGCCAGCGCATGCAGTGGGTGAGGCGGGCGGGTGCCAGTCGCAGCTGGGCGTAGCGCAGGGCCTGGCCGCTCTCCCCCAGCAACGCCTCCTTGGGCAGGACCAGATTCTCGAAGCGCACGACGCCGTGGCCGCCGACGTAGTTGCGGTCCATCGTGTTCATCGTTCGCTCGATGACGATTCCCGGCGTGTCCCCCTCGGTGAGGAACAGGGTCGGGCCCGCGGGGAGGTGGTCGTTGTCCTCGAGTTTGGCCATGACGATCCAGGTCTTCGCCCCGTCGGCCCCGGTGATCAGCCATTTGCGGCCGTTGATCGTGAAGTTCTCGCCGTCGAAGGTGGCGGTGGTGGCGAGCTGGGCCGGATCCGATCCGGCGCCCCCGGGTTCGGTCATCGCGAAGACCGATCGCTGGTGGCCGTCGATCACCGGCATCAGGTAGCGCTCCACCTGCTCCGGATTCGCCACCTTGGACAGCAGGAACATATTGCCCTCGTCGGGCGCGGCGCAGTTCATCGCGACCGGTCCCAGGGTGGACCATCCGGCGGCCTCGTACAGCACGGCCTGTTCGACGTGGGTGAGCCCGCGACCACCGAGCGCCTCGGGCGCCTGAATGGTGAGCAGCTTCTCGGCCCGTGCCACTTCGACCAATTCCTGCCGCAGCTCGTCGTTGGGTCCGTGCGCGGTCAGGCGGGGGTCGCGCTCGAACGGGACGATCTTGTCGATGACGAACCGGCGGATGCGGTCACGTTCGGCGGCGAGGTCGGCGGGGATCGAGAAGTTAATCATGATTCACCTTTTGGTCGGGGCCTCAGAGGAGCATACGTCGGCTCCGGCCCGAGACTGAAGGCGATTGCCCGCAACTGCCGGACCGCAGCTCCCGAAGGCCGCTGTCTCGGCCCGCTCCCGCCCGCGCACGATCCGATCAACCCACGTTTTCGTGCAGAAACCGTTCGACTTCGGCGCGATAGACAGCGGGTTGATCGTCGTGGACGAGATGTCCGGCGGCGCCGACAACCACATGGCGCACACCCGGCCGCGCCGCCGCCATCTCCCGCATCTGCCCCGGCGGCGTGATCGTGTATTCGCCCTCGAGCAGCAGTGTCGGCACGCGCACCGCAGCCCATTCGGCCCAGAAGTCGCGAGTGCCCCACTCCTCGGAGATGTCGCGGAAGGTCGCGACGGAACCGTGCAACCGGTAGCCGTCCGGTGCGGGCGTGAACGAGTGGAGGAAGTAGCGCCCGGCGACGGGGCCGAAATAGTCGAGTACCGCGTCGGCATCGGGAAACGGCTGCGGCCAGGACTCGATCATCTCCGCCCAGTGCTGGGCGGTGCGCCCCCGGAAATCGGGCGCCATATCCTCGACCACCAGCGCCCGCACCCGCTCGGGATGCGCGGCCGCGAACATCCATCCGTGCAGTCCGCCCATCGAATGCCCGATCACCACCATCGGCTCCGATATCGCGGCGGTCGCGGCGGCCAGGTCGGCGACGAACGCCTCCGTGGTGAGCTCCGGCGGCGCCGGGCGACCGTGGCCGGCGGCGTCGAAGGAGTGGACATGACCGAATGCGCGCAGCCACGGCACCTGGCCGGCCCAGGTCCGCGCGCTGCCCATCAATCCGTGCAGCAGCAGAATCGGCACCCCGGTGCCGCCCTCGTCGTACAACATCGGCACCGACGATACGTGGCGAGCCAGGGGATTAGCCTGGGCTCATGGCTGTTGTGAAGATCAATGCGATCGAGGTTCCCGAGGGAGCCGGACCCGAACTCGAGAAGCGCTTCGCGCATCGCGCGCACGCGGTGGAGGACTCGCCCGGCTTCCTGGGCTTCCAGTTGCTCCGCCCGGTGGCCGGTGACAACCGGTATTTCGTTGTGACGCAGTGGGATTCGGAGGAATCGTTCGCCGCGTGGCGGGACGGACCGGCCAAGGAGGCGCACGCCGGGCAGGCCCGTCAGCCGGTCGCCACGGGCGCCTCGCTGCTGGAATTCGAAGTCGTCCTCGACGTCGCGGGCAAACCGGCCCAGTAGTGGTCCTTGCACCCGGTGGTCGGCCCGACCACCGGGTGGGCTGTCCCGTGGCAGCCGACGCCCGCGCTTACTTCGGCGAGCGCCGGCTCAGTTTTCGAGTGCGGCGTCGAGTTCGATCGTCTCGACGCCGGCGAGGGCCTTGCTGACCGGGCAACCGGCCTTGGCGGTCTGGGCGGCCTGCTCGAAGCCACCCGCGTCGATACCCGAGACCCGGCCGCGCACGGTCAGCGCGATCTTCGAGATGCGGAAGCCGCCCGCGGGGTCCGGGCCGAGGGTCACGTCGGCATTCACGTCCAGGCTTTCGATGGTGCCGCCGGCGGCGCCGATCTGACCGGACAGCGCCATCGCGTAGCAGGACGAATGCGCGGCCGCGATCAATTCCTCGGGGCTGGTGGTGCCCTCGGCGGTATCGGCGGTCCGCTTCGGGAACGAGACGTCGAATTTGCCGACACCGGAACTGGCCAGGTCGACCTGTCCGGATCCGTCCTGCAAGCCACCGGTCCATGCGGTACGCGCGCTACGTGTAGGCATCGCTGTCCTTTCGTCGAGTGAGAATGAGCCGTCGCGGTCGAACCTACTCGCCGAGCGCGCTCGACTCACCGTTGTCCGGCACGATTCCCGCGCGACACCGCGCGGACGGTCACGCCATATCGCGACGAACCATCAATACCACTGTGCCGCAGGCGAATACCGCGATATATGCCGCCAGGACGAGGAACGACGCCGGTCGCGACAGGATATCCAGGACGCCCGGTGTCGCGGCGCCGCCCACACTGCGCATGGCCCCGGCCGCCGAACCCGCCGCGGTCCCCGGCAGATGGTCGGCGACGGCCCGGATCGGCGAGAAGATCGAGGCAACGCCGCGCAGCAGATTCTCCACCACCAGCACCCACACCAGCCCCAGCCCGACCGCCAGCGCCGGACCGCGCGCGATCGCCGCGATCAGCGCGCCGGCCAGCGTCCACATACCGAGGATCACCACGCCGGTCGCGAGGCCGAACAGGGTGTGCGCGGCCGTCGGCAGCGTCAGCGTCTGGTGCTCGGCCACCCCGATCACCGCGGCCACACCGGTATCCACCACGAACGCCGCACCGACCAAGCCCACCACCACGCCCGTCAGGGCCAGCACGGTACCGCCGACCACCGCGCGGCGCGAAGGCCCCTGTGTGAAGACGGTTTTCCAACTGCCCCAGCCGTATCCGCTGCCCACCACCAGCGCACCGAGTACCAGCATGAGCGCACCGCCGAACATCGCCATGCCCTGGGTGAACACCTCGGGCACGGCCGCGGGCAGCATCAGTTGCAACAGCACCTCGCGCGGTTGCCCGTTCGACATCCGGGAACTGCTGCCCGAGGTGTAGGCCAGATAGTTGAACAGATAGGCGAAGACGAGATTCAGCGCGATCCAGGTACCGAGCACGATCCAGAACGCGGGCCACTTCCGCAGCCGCGCGAATTCGGCTCGGGTGCATGCCAGTATGTCGTTCATCGGTGCTCCTGTTTCGTCATCTCGAAAAACACTTCCTCCAGCGACTTCTCGTCCGTGCGCAGCTCCAGCAGATCCGCGCCGGATGCGATCACCGCGCGCGCCACCTCGGGCGCCAGTGCCCTACCGGCATCGACTCTGATGCCGGCGGCGGTCAGCAGCGCGCGGTGTTCACCCACCACCCGGCGCACCGCCGGATAGGCCGTCTCCAGCGGCTCGGCACGCACCAGAAGCGTTGCCGCGCCACGTAATTCGTTCACCGTCGATTCGGTGAGCAGCGTCCCGCCGGAGATCACGCCGACCCGATCGCAGATTTCCTGCACCTCGCCGAGCAGATGCGAGGAGAGCACGACGGTGTGCCCGTCGGCGGCCAAACCGGTGACCAGTTCCCGCATTTCGGCCATGCCGGCCGGGTCCAGGCCGTTGGTCGGCTCGTCGAGGATGAGCAGATCGGGGTTGCCGAGCAGCGCGGCGCCGACGCCGAGGCGCTGCTTCATGCCGAGCGAATAGGTGCGGAAGCGGTCGTCGGCCCGATCGGCGAGGCCTACCCGCGCCAGGATCTCGTCCACCTCGGCGAATCGGTCGCGACGCCGGGTACCGGCGGTGCGCTCGGTCCGGTGGTAGCGGGCCAGCACCCGCAGGTTGTCGCGGCCGGACAGGTACGGATGGAAGCCGGGCCCTTCGATCAGAACGCCGATGCGCCGCAACGACTCCGGTTCACCGGGATTGCGGCCCAGCACCGTCGCGGTACCGGAGGTCGGCGCGATCAGCCCGACGAGCATCCGCAGCGTCGTCGTCTTACCGGCGCCGTTGGGACCGAGAAATCCGTAGATCTCGCCGCGCCGCACCGACATGGACACCGCGTCCACGGCCGTATGGTCGCCGTACTTCTTGGTGAGCGCGTCGGTGACCACGACCTCGGCTGCGGCCGACCGAGCCTGCGTGGCCGTACCGGGGAGCGCGCCACCCGGATCGGCATTCGATCTGTTCATATCTCGACCATCCGCTTGGACCTGCGGCGACACATCCGTCACGGTGCCCGCCTCGGCGTACGTATCTGGACGTAATTCGCGGCGCGGGGGCTCGCTGTGCGGCGCGACGGGGTTACCGTTCGAACTGTGCAGTCGAGTAGGCGGCCCGGCGCCCGGGATGTGATGCTGAGCGTCGTCGTGGCCGCTGTCCAACTGGGCGCCGGACATGCGGCGAATGCGCATCAGTCCGGCGTGCGACCACTGGATGCGCTGGGATACGCGTTGCTGGTGGCCGGCCCGCTGCTGTTGGCGCTGCGCGCGATGTATCCCCGGGCGGTATTCGTGGGCGTGCTCGCGGTCACCGTTGCCTATCTGCTGGTCGGCTACGGTTACGGACCGGTCTTCGTATCGCTGGTCATCGCCTTCCTGACCGCGGCCTCGCGCGGCTCCCGCTGGTACACCTATCCGCTGGTGCCGCTGGGATATCTGCTGATGGTGTGGCCGGTGCCCGCCCTGCGCGGCCACGGCCCCGGGGGCTGGCCGGTCGCCGGGATCCTGGCCTGGCTGGTGGTGCTGATCGCGATCGCCGAGGGAATCCGGCAGCGGCGTTCGACGCTGATCGCGCGGCGTCAGCGCGCCGAGGCGGCGCGGCGTAACCGGGAGGCCGAACGCGCCCGCGAACTGGCCGAGCGCGAACAGAGGGCGGCCCAGGAGCGGCTGGCCATCGCGCGCGAACTGCACGATGTGCTCGCGCACAGCCTGTCGCTGATCAATGTGCAGTCGTCGGTGGCGCTGGAACTGCTCGACCGCAAACCCGAACAGGCCGCGACCGCGCTGTCGGCGATCAAAGAGGTCAGCCGCGATGCGATCGGTGAGGTGCACAGTCTGCTGCGCTCGATCCGTGCCGGCGCGGAAACCGTTGCGGCGCCGACCGGTCCGGCGGTCGGCATCGGCGATCTGGAATCATTGCTGGCTCCGACCCGCGCCGCCGGGACGGCGGTCCACACCCGGATTACGGGCACACCGCGCCGGCTGCCCGTGGTGGTCGACGTGGCCGCCGCCCGCATCGTGCAGGAATCGCTGACCAATGTGCTGCGACACGCGCCCGGCGCGGAAACGACGGTGGTTGTGGATTATTCACCGAGCGAGCTGTGCATCACTGTGGACAACGAGCGACCTCCGAATTCTCCACAGTCGTCCACAACCGGTGGCGGGAACGGGATTCCCGGCATGGTCGAACGCGCGCACGCACTGGGCGGGGAGGTGTCCGCGACGCCGCGCGCCGACGGTGGGTTCCGGGTGGATGCTCGACTACCGATCCCGGTGACCGCCGCCGGCGAGCCCGGAACACCCGCCCCTCCGGTCGAACCACCCGAACCCCCGTGATCGGCACCGAATACCCTGAGCTACAGGAGGTTTCGTGAACGACATTCGCGTCCTGGTCGCCGACGACCAAGCCCTCGTCCGCGCCGGATTCGCCGCGCTGCTGGACGCTCAGGACGGGATCGCGGTCGTGGGCGAGGCCGACAACGGTGAGCACGCGCTGCGGCTGACCCGGGAACTGCGCCCGGATGTGGTTCTGATGGATATCCGGATGCCGGTGCTCGACGGCCTGGCCGCGACCCGGGAGATCGCCGCCGATCCCGATCTCACCGGCGTGAGAGTAGTCGTCCTCACCACCTTCGAACTCGACGAGTACGTCTTCGAGGCCATGCGTTCGGGCGCCACGGGTTTCCTGGTCAAACACACCGAACCCGCGGATCTGGTGCGGGCGGTGCGGGTGGTCGCCGACGGGGACGCACTGCTTTCGCCCAGCGTCACCCGCCGCCTGGTCGCCGAATTCGCCACCCACGCCAAACCCGCGCCCACCGCGGCCCTGTCCGAACTCACCGACCGCGAGCGCGAGGTGATGGCGCTGGTCGCCGAAGGGCTCACCAACGCCGAAATCGGGCGGCGCCTCTTCATGAGCCCCGCCACCGCCCGCACCCATGTGAGTCGAATCCTGGTGAAACTCGGCGCCCGCGACCGGACGCAACTCGTGGTGATGGCCTACGAATCCGGTCTGGTCCGGCCCGGCTGGCAGTAGTCCGGCCGCGGGCCCGGTGTCAGCGACCGAATTCCGCGGCCACCGGAATCACCTCGCGCCCCATCATCTCCAGGGGAGTCAGCTCGTCGACGCCGGCCATCCGGCCGATCACCAGGTCGATGCCCATATCCGCCATCCGCTTCAGCTGCCCCAGCACCTGACCGGCGCCGCCCCCGTCCGGTCCGAGATCGAAGGCGAAGACACAGCTCTTGCGGATCTCATGCGGATCGCGGCCGATCTCCACGCACAATCGGTCCAGCAGTTCGATCTTGTTCGCCAGCTCCGGCCCCGGCCGCAGGCTCGCCACATCCGCGTACCGCGCCACCAGCGGCAGCGTGCGCCGCTCACCATCCCCGCCGATGAGCACGGGCGGATGCGGGCGATGCGCACCCGAGAGCGAGGTCCGCACCGCCTGCGGGGCGTTCAGCGGGCGCTCGACGTGAAAGTGCTTGCCGTGCACGGGTTCCGATCCGCCTCGCTCGCCGCTCCACATGGCCCGGCAGATCCGCAGCGTCTCCTCCAGCATCTCGTAGCGGTCGCGCAGCGGCGGGAACGGCAGACCGTACCCCTCCACATCGCCGGTGGAGGTGCCCGAACCGATCCCCAGCCAGGCCCGGCCGCCGGACAGCACATCCAGGGTGGTGACGAGCTTTCCGAGCATGGCCGGATGCCGATAGTGCACCCCCGACACCACCGCGGTCAGCTCCACCCGCGACGTATGCGCCGCGATGAACGACAGCGTCGAATACGCCTCCAGCACATTCTGTTCCACACGCCCGAGCCACGGGCTCTGCCAGAGATGATCACCCACGGCGATGAGCGAGAACCCGCTGTCCTCGGCCGTGCGCACCACCTCGGCCAGACCCGATCCGATGCGTTCCGAGGGGGTGTCCAGCGCGAAGTTCGTGAGATGCAATCCGATGTCCATGACTTCAGCCTCTGCCTCCGGGCGGCGCGAATCATCCGTCCGGAGAACACATCCCGGGTACGTCCCCGCGCGTAGTCAGCGGATGCCGCCGAGCTCGAGTCCCCGCCGAATCGCCTGTTCCACCGGTGAATACGCACCCTCGGGCCGGTCCAGCACGCACGGTTCGCGCAGCTGCAGCGGCGGCTGAGCCATGAATTTCGGGTTGCGTCCGCGATGCGCCTGGGCGGCATGCACCAGGAACGGGTGGCAGAGATACACATCTCCGGCCCGGCCGGTGGCCGCCACTTCCGGAAGGCCCTCGGTGGCGGCGAAGTCCTCGACCAGGTCCGACATCGCGACCCCGGCCGCACCGTACGGTTCCAGCACCTTCGCGATCCGCAGATGCGAGCCCACCCGGATCCGCGTCGGCGCATCGTCGGGGCCGACGTCGGAGAACAGGAACAGCATCAGCAGACCGCGGCCCTTCGACCGCACGTTGATGCGCCACCGCAGATAGTCCTGCGGATCCTCGCCCGGGAAACTCGCGTCGATATGCCATCCGTCGTCGCCCGGCGGCTGCGCGCTGGGGAACCGAATCGGGAAGGTGCCCAGCCCCTGGTACGGAACCCAGCGGCCCGCACCGACCAGCCGATCACACGCCTGTGCCAGCAGCGGACTGCGTGCCGCCCGGGCGAACGGTGGGTCGGCGAATCCGGGCAGCCGGACCACCGGCCGGGTCCACGTTGCGGAATCCACCGGATCGCATCCGGTTGCGCGCCACAGGATTTCCCTCGCCTCAGCCGCGGTGGACTCGGAGAACGCACCCTCCACTCGGACGAAACCCTCGGCGACGAAGCCCTCCACCTCGGCATCGGTCAGCACACAGCCCTCTTTCCGCTCGCGAACATCGCCAGAATGGAACATTCGCCCGCGCGGCCGCCACTCATTTTGTGCGCTACGACTTTTGTGCGCATACGACGATGCCGGCCACCCCGCCGTGCGGGATGACCGGCATCTACCGATCTGTGCGGACTACTTACTCGGCCGAGGCCTCGGGAGTGGTCTCACCGGCGCCGGCCAGCGCCGCGACCGGTTCGGCCTCCGCCTTCGCGGGCTTGGCCTTACCCGCGAAGGTGAACTTGGCGTCCTCGCCGGCACCCTCGCCGTCCCAGTTCTCGACGTCGACCTCGACGATCTGGCCGGGGCCGATCTCGCCGAACAGGATCTTCTCCGAGAGCTGATCCTCGATCTCGCGCTGGATGGTCCGGCGCAGCGGGCGGGCGCCCAGCACCGGGTCGAATCCGCGCTTGGCGAGCAGGCTCTTGGCCTTCTCGGTGAGGTCGATCTCCATATCCTTGTTCCGCAGCTGGGTCGCGACGCGATTGATCATCAGATCCACCATCTCCACGATCTGCTCGTTGGTGAGCTGGTGGAAGACGATGACGTCGTCGATACGGTTGAGGAACTCCGGACGGAAGTGCTTCTTCAGCTCGTCGTTGACCTTGAGCTTCATCCGCTCGTAGTTCGAGCCCTCGTTGTTGGACTGGGCGAAGCCCAGACCCACGGCCTTCGAGATGTCGGAGGTGCCCAGGTTCGAGGTGAAGATCAGCACGGTGTTCTTGAAGTCGACCGTACGACCCTGACCGTCGGTGAGACGACCGTCCTCCAGCACCTGCAACAGGGTGTTGTAGATCTCCTGGTGGGCCTTCTCGATCTCGTCGAACAGCACGACCGAGAACGGCTTGCGGCGCACCTTCTCGGTGAGCTGGCCGCCCTCCTCGTAGCCGACGTAGCCCGGAGGGGCACCGAACAGCCGCGAGGCGGTGAAGCGGTCGTGGAACTCACCCATGTCGATCTGGATGAGCGCGTCGTCGTCGCCGAACAGGAAGTTCGCCAGCGCCTTGGACAGCTCGGTCTTACCGACACCGGACGGACCGGCGAAGATGAACGAACCGGACGGACGCTTCGGATCCTTCAGGCCGGCGCGAGTACGGCGGATGGCCTTCGAGACGGCCTTGACCGCGTCCTCCTGGCCGATGATCCGCTTGTGCAGCTCGTCCTCCATGCGGAGCAGACGGGTGGTCTCCTCCTCGGTGAGCTTGAACACCGGGATACCGGTCCAGTTGGCCAGCACCTCCGCGATCTGCTCGTCGTCGACCTCGGCCACGACGTCCAGATCACCGGAACGCCACTGCTTCTCCCGCTCGGCGCGCTTGGCGACGAGCTGCTTCTCCTTGTCGCGCAGCCGCGCGGCCTTCTCGAAGTCCTGCGCGTCGATGGCGCTTTCCTTCTCCCGGCGGGCATCGGCGATCTTGTCGTCGAATTCGCGCAGGTCCGGCGGAGCGGTCATCCGGCGGATGCGCATCCGCGCGCCCGCCTCGTCGATCAGGTCGATCGCCTTGTCCGGCAGGAACCGGTCGTTGATGTACCGGTCGGCCAGCGTGGCCGCGGCCACCAGCGCACCGTCGGTGATGGACACCCGGTGGTGCGCCTCGTAGCGGTCGCGCAGACCCTTGAGGATGTTGATGGTGTGCTCGACCGTCGGCTCGCCCACCTGGACCGGCTGGAACCGGCGCTCCAGGGCGGCGTCCTTCTCGATGTACTTGCGGTACTCGTCGAGGGTGGTGGCACCGATGGTCTGCAGCTCACCGCGGGCCAGCTTCGGCTTCAGGATCGAGGCCGCGTCGATGGCGCCCTCGGCGGCACCCGCACCCACGAGCGTGTGCAGCTCGTCGATGAACAGGATGATGTCGCCGCGGGTGTTGATCTCCTTGAGCACCTTCTTCAGGCGCTCCTCGAAATCACCGCGGTAGCGGCTGCCCGCGACCAGGGAACCCAGGTCGAGGGTGTAGAGCTGCTTGTCCTTCAGCGTCTCCGGCACCTCGCCGTTGACGATGGCCTGGGCGAGACCCTCGACGACGGCGGTCTTACCGACGCCGGGCTCACCGATCAGGACCGGGTTGTTCTTGGTGCGGCGGCTCAGCACCTGCATGACGCGCTCGATCTCCTTCGAGCGGCCGATGACGGGGTCGAGTTTGCCTTCGAGTGCGGCCTGGGTCAGGTTGCGGCCGAACTGGTCGAGGACCAGCGAGGTGGACGGGGTCCCGGACTCGCCACGAGCGCCGGACTCCACCGCCTCCTTACCGCCCTGGTAGCCGGACAGCAGCTGGATGACCTGCTGCCGCACCCGGTTGAGGTCGGCGCCCAGCTTCACCAGCACCTGGGCCGCGACGCCTTCGCCCTCACGAATCAGGCCGAGCAGAATGTGCTCGGTACCGATGTAGTTGTGGCCGAGCTGCAGCGCTTCGCGCAGGCTCAGCTCCAGCACCTTCTTGGCCCGGGGGGTGAAGGGGATGTGACCGGACGGCGCCTGCTGGCCCTGCCCGATGATCTCCTCCACCTGGCTGCGCACACCCTCGAGCGAAATTCCCAGCGACTCCAGGGACTTCGCCGCGACACCCTCACCCTCGTGGATCAGGCCCAGCAGGATGTGCTCGGTGCCGATGTAGTTGTGGTTGAGCATCCGAGCCTCTTCTTGGGCCAGGACAACGACCCGCCGCGCGCGGTCGGTGAACCTCTCGAACATCGCTCCCTCACTTCCTGCTCCGCTATCCACGGCATCCGGCGCTGCTGTTGTGCTTCGTGCTTCACACCTGTGGCGCCAGCCTGCCATGAAGCCCTGGGGTTGCATCCCCCGCCTCTACTGTAGTTGGCGGGGGTCACGGCCGTCGTCCGTCCACCCTATTGCGAACGGGCGACAACGCGAGTCATACCGTTCTAACGCGGCACCAACCCGGAACGTTTCCCCAGCAACTACGCCCACAGCTGAATTTTCCGCTTCCGCTTCGCGATGGTGGGGTTCGCGGCCCGGATACGGAACTATCCGGTGATCGGCGGGATGAAGTGGCAGGGCACCGGCCGCGGATCGTCCGGATCCAGGGCGTTGAGCGCGAACGCCGCCGCCCGGTCGCTGCCCGCGATGCCCGCGTGCTCCGAGTAGTCCGCCGCGCAGCCGTCCTGGACCACGACGTTCGTCGTGTTCGGACCGGGTACCAGGGCGACGGTGTACGGCACCACCAGCTCGTCGTAGCGGGTCTCGATATTGGTGTAGGTGACGTCCGGGTCGTACACGCCGTCGGCGTTCAGGGAGCGGATGAAATCCGTGCTACCCGTCATCTGCGCACAGGCGGCACAGGGGCTCGCCCCCAGGGCGGCGTCGAAGGCCGGCCCCGCGCCCAGGCGCACCGCGACATCGCGAGCCGGGTCGATCACGGGACCGAAGGTGCCCAGCCACGGCGCCGCGATCGCCACGAACTTGTCGACCTTGTCGGCACCGCCCAATCGCTTCACGAAGTAGTTGCCCACCAGATTGCCCTGCGAATGTGCGATCAGATCGACCTTCTCGGCGCCGGTCGCCGCCAGCACCCGGTCCACGAACTCCGCGAGCTGCGCCGAACTGTCCTCGATCGGCCGCATCCCGCCGATCGCAGAGAGCGGCCACGGCAGATCGTAGGCGCCGTAGGTCAGCGAATAGACGCAATATCCCTCGTTGGCCAGCAGCGGCGCGTACACGCCCCAGTTCGTCTGCGCCCCGCCGCCGGTGCCGTGCACCAGCACGACGGGTTCGGGATGGGCGTCGCTGGGCCGGCACGACCAGTCGTCGGCGCCGGGCAGGGATCCACCCGGATTTCGCAGCTCGTACGGAATGCCGGAGAAGAAGTTGTAGTCCACCGGATATTCGGCGTGGGCCGCGGCGGCGGCGGTCACCCACAGAATGCTCGAGATCGCCAGAACGAGCGCGGCTCCGAGCGCCCGGCGCGGCAGATGCGCGATATGAGACGGCATCGGGATCCCCTCCCAAAAAAACTAGAACGTGTTTCAACACGCTAGCCGGAAAAGGGGACCATTCGGATCGATACCGACGGGTAACCGGAATCGCCGGTCACATCCGGCGGCCGGGTATCAGAGGTCGCGGTGCGAGATGATGCCGTTCTGGATGGCCAGCGCCGCCAGCCGCACCCGCTTCTGATTCTGCGGCAGGTCCTCGACGCCGAACTTCGAAAACAGCGCGCGCAGATGGGTTTTGATCGCATCCACGCTCAGGTACAACTCGTCGGCGATCTGCTGATTGGATGCGGGCGTGGCGAATTCGGTGTTGCCGCGATACGGGCGGCACAGCGCGATCAGTACCGCGCGCTGGGTATCGGTGAGCGATCGCGGACTCGGGACGGAGCCGACCGAGGTCCGGGTCGCATCGTCGACCCTGCCGGTGTAGTCGTGGAACGACAGCATCGAGGTACCGACCCGGATGCGGTCGCCGGCCTCGAGCCGGCGGCGGCCGGCCAGTCGCTCCCCGTTGACGAAAGTGCCGTTGCGCGACAGTCCGTCGTCGACGATGGTCCAGTGCGCGCCCAGATATTCCACGGCCGCATGCAATCGCGACACCTCGGCATCCCAGCCCAGCGACAGATCCGCCTGCGGCGACCGCCCGATGGTGATGCGCTGATGATCCGGGGTCAGCGTCAATTCGTGCCGGCTGCCGGTGTCGTCGATGAACCGGAGGAACGATTCGTGAATGTCCGTCACCGCGTTGCTACCCCCACCCTCGTACCGCCAGTGACGTGGTCTGCATAGGCCCCATGGTGCCGCGCCGACGCGGCGGCGAGCAAGATCACCACGCCGGGGCCGCATCGAAATGCCGCTGCCGCCCGGACGTCGCACGATTCCTCCGGGCGGCAGCGGCACAGACGCAGCCGGGTCTTTTCGACCGCACTAGTTGTTGCGGCCGACTTCCTTGTGGTAGCTCTCCACGACATCGGCGGAGATGCGACCACGCGCGGAAACCTTGTGGCCCTTGCGCCGCGCCCATTCCCGAATTGCCGCACTCTGTTCGCGATCCATGGAAACTCGGCCCTTCGGCGCACCGGTGGTCGCACCGACCGGCTTGCTGCGCCGACGACCGCTCACCCGACGGGCATTGGCGACCCACACGTCCAGCCCGTCCCGCAGCTTCGCCGCATTCGCCGCGGACAGGTCGATCTCGTACGAAACACCGTCGATCGCGAACTCGATGGTCTCGTCCGCAATGGACTCACCATCGACATCGTCGATCAGGCTAACGGTGACCTTCTTTGCCATGAGATGAACGTCCTCTCGAAATCGTGCGACCCGGATACCAGGCCGATGCCCGAGTCGAGAATACCTCTAGATACGAAATTTCCAAGACGGGGAATCGGCATTCAAACCCGGTACTCAGCGACCGGACGGACGCACAATTGGGAAGAGTATGGTTTCCCGGATTCCGAGTCCGGTCAGTGCCATCAGCAAGCGGTCGATTCCCATACCGGTACCCGTTGTCGGCGGCATACCGTGTTCCATGGCGGCGAGGAAGTCCTCGTCCAGTCGCATGGCCTCGTCGTCACCAGCGGCGGCCAGTCTGGCCTGGTCGACAAAACGTTCCCGCTGCACGACCGGATCCACGAGTTCCGAATAGCCGGTGGCCAACTCGAATCCGCGGACATACAGATCCCACTTCTCGGTGACGCCCGGCTTACTCCGGTGCTGCCGCGTCAGCGGCGACGTCTCCACCGGGAAGTCACGCACGAAAGTGGGGGCATAGAGCTTGTCGCCATAGCTGTGTTCCCACAGTTCCTCGACAAGTTTGCCGTGGCCGTAACCCTTGTCCGGAGGAATTTCCAGACCGACCCGATCGGCCAGTGCGAGCAATTCCGGAACAGTAGTTTCCGGCGTTACCTCGACACCCAGCGAATCGGATAGCGAAGGATACATCTCGACGGTGTTCCACTCACCACTCAGATCGTATTCCGTACCGTCGGCGAGCGTGACGACCTGAGTGCCGAAGACCTCTTGCGCGACTTCCTGGATCAATTCCCGCATCATCAGCGCGGAATCGTCGTAGGTGCCGTAGGCCTCATAAGTTTCCAACATCGCGAACTCGGGCGAATGCGTCGAGTCGGCGCCCTCGTTACGGAAGTTGCGGTTGATCTCGAAGACCTTCTCGATCCCGCCCACCACGCAGCGCTTCAGGAACAACTCCGGCGCGATGCGCAGATACAGATCCATATCCAGCGCATTGGAATGGGTGACGAACGGACGCGCCGCCGCACCCCCGTGCAGGGTCTGCAGCATCGGCGTCTCGACCTCGAGGAAACCCCTGCGCTCCAACGCATTTCGCAGTGCGCGCACCGCCGCGATCCGGGTGCGGGCGTTCTCCCGCGCCTCCGGCCGCACGATGAGGTCGACATAGCGCTGCCGGACCCGCGACTCCTCGCTCAGTTCTTTGTGCGCCACCGGCAGCGGACGCAGCGATTTGGCCGCCATCGACCAGGAATCGGCCATCACGCTCAGTTCCCCGGTACGGGAGGAGATGACCTCACCGTGCACGAAGACGAAATCACCCAGATCGACATCGGCCTTCCACGCCGCCAGCGCGTCGGCGCCGACACCGTTCAGGCTGATCATCGCCTGCAGCTTGGTGCCGTCACCCTCCTGCAGCGTGGCGAAGCACAGCTTGCCCGTATTGCGCATGAAGATGACGCGGCCGGCCACACCGGCCTGCACTCCCGTGCTGGTGTCGGGCTCGAGGTCGGGATAGGCGGCGCGGATCTCGGCGAGGCTGTGGGTCCGCGGCACCACGACCGGATACGCCTCGACGCCCGCGTCGATCAGCCGCTCACGCTTCTCCCGGCGGATCCGCATCTGCTCGGGAACGTCGACTTCCGCTGCGGCAGGATGCGATTGCCCCGCGGGAACCCGGCCCGCGGAGCCACCGGACGAAGGGCTGTTCGGGGTGCTCACAGCGAACCACCCTATCTTGCGCCGGAAATTGTTTTGCGCGCGCCCGACCCCCGCTCACCCGGGCGATTACAGCGAGACGAGTGCGTTGATCTCACCGGCCAGATGCGGTGCGCCGGCGGCCACCGACAGCAGCCCCGCGGCCTTTACCGCCTGATAGCCACCGACCAGATCGGTGGCCCGGTGCAGACCCAACTGCTGCAGTGCCGCGGCCGCCAGACTCGACGTGTAGCCCTCCGAGCAGACGATCACCCATTCCCGGTCGTGATCGGTGGCCAGTGCGAGCCGCGCGGAGCTGGTGGGGTCCAGCCGCCACTCCAGCACGTTGCGCTCTATCACCAGGGCGCCCGGCAGGGTGCCCTCCTTGACGCGCTGGGCTTGCGGGCGAATATCGACCAGCAGGGCGCCGCGCGCGATCGCCTCCGGTAATTCGAATGCGTACATGCGCGTCAATCGCGCACGCGCCGCCTCCAGCATGTCATTGATGGTGAGATGCGTGTGCGTCATTTCACATCGCCTTCGGGCTGGTCGGTGAGCACGGTACGGGTGCGCCGCAGCGTTCCGTGGCCGGTCACTTCGTAATACGACATGGCGGACAGAGGTGGTGAATACGCGTGCACCGACAGCGTCGGATTCGACGGTTCGGGCACGCCCGCGACGTGGTCCGGGGCACGCACCACGTCGTGCACCCAGCCGAGCGGGAAGGAGGCCTGATCACCGGCGGCGAGGGTGCGCTGACGCAATTCCTTACCGTTCCAGCGGAATTCCGAGAGCGCGCCGCTCAACACGGTCAGCGCGCCGAGCGAGCCGGCATGGTCGTGTAGTTCCGTCGACCGGTCCGGCACCCAGCTGATCAACCAGACGTCGACCTCGTCGTCGGCGAGAAGGCGTACCGCCCAACGGTTTTCGGTGGGCCACACGCCAGCCGACGGCAGCAGATGATCGAAGCGGCCGGCCAGGACGTCCTCGGCACCCTCGTCCGTCAGCCGCAGCAGATCCGCCGGACGCAGCCGGGTCGGCAACGCGGACGAGACCGAACGATCGGTGATCTCCGCGGCGAGCCGGTTGGCCGGGCGAGCGGGCGGCAACTGCCCCGTCCGGCGACGCGCGGCGTCACCGTTCGCGGCAGAGGCAACAGCAGAGGTGATTACAGAGGAACGCATGAGCGAAGCTCCAGGAGTAGTGGATGGCCGAGGGCGGATACGCAGCCTCGACAATCAGCCGAGGCGAATCAGCCTCGACAACACTCCTGGGTGCTCACGCGGAAAGTCACGAGCCGAAGTCTAGCAGGGTGGTCGGCGCGTGCAAGAGCGGTGTGTTCCACCCCACAGCAGCGCCGTCACGGGCGGCGGCGCTGCTGGTTGCGCTCGTAGACCAGACGCAGCCCGTCCAGGGTCAGATGCGGCTCGTGGTGATCGATGGTCTCGGATTCGGGGACGATCAGCGGTGCGGTCGGGCCCGTCGCCACCACCGACACGTCGTCACCGGCGAAGGCGTCGAGCTCGTCACGGATCCGGTCGATCAAACCGTCGACCAGCCCGGCGAAGCCGAACACCGCGCCGGACTGCATGCATTCCATGCTGTTCTTACCCACCACCGACCGCGGGCGGGTCAGCTCCGCGCGCCGCAGCGCACTGCGGGCCACCAGCGCCTCGGTGGAGATCTCCACTCCGGGCGCGATCGTCCCGCCGAGGAACTCTCCCTTCGCCGACACCAGGTCGACACAGATGGCGGTGCCGAAATCGACGACGATCGCCGGCGATTCGAAACGGTGATATGCCGCAAGGCAATTCACGATCCGGTCGGCGCCGACCTCTTTCGGATTGTCGACCAGCAGCGGAATTCCGGTGCGCACACCGGGTTCCACCAGCACGTGCGGCACGTGCGACCAGTAGCGGCCCAACATGGTTCGCAACTCCCGCAGGACCGGCGGCACCGTCGACAGGGCCGACACCCCGACCACCTGATCCAGCCGCTCGCCCACCAAACCCCGTACCTGGATGGCGAATTCGTCGGCGGTCAGCAACGGATTGGTGTGCACACGCCAGGTGTGCACCAGTTCCGCATGCGCACCACTGCCCGAGAACAGGCCGATCTCGATACTGGTGTTGCGGACGTCGATCGTCAGCAGCATCCTCGCCCCGCTGCCCGCGGCTCAGGCGAAGGTCAGCGAGCGCGGCGAGGTCAACCCCGAACCCTCCGGGGCGTGCGCCGGGTCCGAACCCAGCTCCACCGGACGGTTGCGGTCGTCGACGAACACCACCCGCGGCTGGTACTCGCGCAGCTCGGCCTCGTCCATCATGCCGTAGGCGATCAGGATGACGAGATCACCCGGATTCACCAGATGCGCTGCGGCACCGTTGATTCCGATCACGCCCGAACCTCGTTCACCGGCGATCACATAGGTTTCCAGCCGAGCGCCGTTGTCGATATCGACGATGCAGACCTGCTCGCCCTCGAGCAGATCGGCAGCATCCATCAGATCCGGGTCCACGGTCACCGAACCCACATAGTGCAGATCGGCGTGGGTCACCGTGGCACGGTGGATCTTCGACTTCATCATGGTGCGCAACATCGTGGTCGCCTTTCCTATGCGTCGGCCTGGGCAGGCTGGAAATCGGGGACAGCGTTGTGGCCGCCGGCGGGAGCGACGGGCTCGGAGGCGGCAGCCTGCGTAACCACGGAGGGCCCCGCGGACGCCGCATCGGACACAGCGGGAGGGACGGTGACCGGCACGTTGTCGATCAAACGAGTGGCGCCGATGCGCGCGGCCACCAGCAGACGAGCGTTCCCGCTGCTCGGAATGGGGCCCAGATCCGAACCGCGCAACTCCAGGTAGTCGACATCGACACCGGTCGCGCCGTCGAGCACCGAACGGGCCGCGGCCACCACCGCGTCGGGACCCCGCCCCGCCGCATGCCGGCCCGCGGCCAGCGCGGCAGACAAGGTGATCGCCGATTCGCGCTGCTGGTCGTCCAGATAGCGGTTGCGCGAGGACAGCGCCAGGCCGTCGGATTCGCGCACCGTGGGCACCGCGACGATCTCGACGTCGAAGTTCAGATCCCGGACCATCTGCCGGATCAGAGTCAGCTGCTGATAGTCCTTCTCGCCGAAGAACGCCTCGTGCGGACGGACGATCTGCAGCAGTTTCGCCACCACCGTCAACATTCCGGCGAAGTGGGTCGGCCGGCTGGCGCCCTCCAACTCGGCGCCGAGCGGTCCCGGATGGACCGAGGTGCGCGGGCCCTCCGGATACATCTGGGCCACGCTCGGCGCGAACACCAGCGCCACGCCCTCCTCACGCAGCAGCGCCACATCGCCGTCGAGCGTGCGCGGATACTTGTCGAAGTCCTCGTTCTCGCCGAACTGCAGCGGATTGACGAAAATCGACACCACCACAACCTGATTCGTGCGCTTGGCGCGGCGCACCAACTCCAGATGGCCCTCGTGCAGGGCACCCATCGTCGGCACCAGCGCGACCGTGCGACCCACCCCGCGCAACGCGGAGGTCACCGCCGAGAGCCCGGCCGGCTCGTGCACCACCGTCAGCTCGCCCGGGCGATACAGGGTGCGCAACTGCTCCGGGGTCAGCTTCTTCGCTCGCGAATTCGACATCAGTGTCCCTCCAGCAGACCGATCAGATCCGGGCTCGTACGGGCCAGCTGCGCCGTCCGCAGCGACATCGCGCGATAGCCCGCGGCCAGCTCCGGATCGGCCGCGGCCAGTGCCTCCAGGTGCGCCGACACCGCGAGGGCGTCACCCCGCGCCACCGGACCGGTCAAGGCGGGCAGGCCACGACGCAGCGCATTGTCCAGCGCCGCCGACGCCAGCGGCGCCAGCATCCGCTCCGCCAACCCGTTGGGCTGCTCGTCGACCACCTGCTGCCCCAGCAGACCCGGGCCGTCCAGCGCCGCCCGCAACGCCGCCACCGCATCGACGATCAGAGTGACCAGATGATTACTGCCGTGCGCGAGAGCCGCGTGATAGAGCGCCCGGTTCTCCTCCGGCACTCGCACCGGTTCGCCGCCCATCTCGATCACCAGCGACTGCGCGATCGCATATCCGATCTCGTCGGCCGCGGTGATGCCGAAACAGGCATTCGCCAAGCGGGCGGTGTCCTCGTCGTGGCCGGTGAAGGTCATCGCCGGATGGATCGCCAGCGGGCGGACACCGGTCAGCGGGGACAATACGGCCACGCCGTTCGCACCCGAGGTATGCGCGACGATCGTTCCCGGGCGGACCACCTGCGCGGCCGCCAAACCGGCCACCAGACCGGGCAGTTCACTGTCCGGCACGGCCAGAATCAGCAGTTCGCTGCGCGCCGCGATCTCCTCCACCGGCAAGATCTGCGACTCCGGCAACCGCGTCCGCGCCCGATGCCGCGACGCATCGGAAATCGCGGACACCCCGAACACCACATGGCCGGCGCGCTCCAGCGCGACACCCAGCGCCGAGCCCACCCGGCCCGCCGACACGATGCCGACCGTCAGCCGAGCAGGCGCCGGATCGGAGCCGGAAACAGCGGATGAGCCCGATACCGCGGGCGCGGCGGGGCGCGATGAATCGGCCTCGTCGGGCCGCGAAAAATCGGAGGTCACCGTTGTCCTCTCGGAAGGCGTTCCAGTCCCGCATGGCGGGTACCGGACGTTACGAGTCGAGAATAGGTAGTGACCGGGGGCGCTGCCAGAGGACCCGCGCGTGATATTTCCCTCAGTACCTTTGGCCTCCGCTTCGCTTCGGCGGGGTCTCGGCCCCCTGGGCCGAGACCACCAAGGTTTACGGCTCGTGGATGTGAACGTGATCGGATTTCGAGCGCCGAGGGCGGACGGCTCGTGGTATGTGCCTCGAACGAGGCGGCAGAAAGACCGTCGGGGTGTACATCGTTTCGATGTACACCCCGACCGACGACTTACTCGGCGAAGCTGGGCCCTACGCGGCTTTGCGGGCGGGTTCGCTGCGGTAGCGGGAGGTGGGGCCGTGGATGCCCAGGAGGCGCCAGGCGACCTTGGCCACGGGGTTCATCAGGCCGCTGGTGGTGGCCAGGGCTCGGACGTCGCCGAAGATGTTGCGCATGGTGACCTGGGACTCCGCGCTACCCCAGTAGGCCTCGCGCATCACCTCCGCGGGGATGTCGAACTTCTCCACGAACTCCCTGGGCGGAGTCATGATCATGTCGAGCATGATCCGCATCGCGGTCGGGAAGAGCAGCGACAGCACGAACTTCGTGGCCGGATTCATGCCGGGCACGTTGCGGCGCAGATATTCGTGCGCGAACGAGATGTGGCGGGCCTCTTCGGCCACGTGGATCTGCATCACCCGCTGCACCATCGGATGCAGGTCGGTGCCGGCGCGCAGCAGCGACTTCTGCAGGTGGTCGATCGGTTCCTCACCGCCGAGGATCATCGTGAAGAACAGCTCCGGGAAGTACTTCACGGCCGGCCAGATGATCATGGTGAGCTTGCGGTCGATGGTGCCCATGCCGACCACATCCTCGCCGATGCGGTTGATCATCTCCTGGAACATCATCGTGTGGTTGCACTCTTCGGCCGCCTCGTGCGTCACGTAGCGGAATTCCGGATCACCGTTGGGCACCGACACCAGGTACTGCATCAGGCCACGGATCAGCAGCTGTTCGAAATCCAAGCCGACCTTGGCGATGCCGGCCTGCCGCCACATACCCATCGCGATCTGGCGTTCCACCGGCTGCGCCTTGTACCAGGGGTGGCGGCCCAGCGGGTCCTCGTCCGGCATGACCCAGCGGGTGTCGGTCGGATCGACCGCGAATTCCGGTGAGTCCCAATCGATGTCGACGTAGGGGTCGAAGTTCTTGTGGACCGACCCCTCGGACAGACCACGCAGGATCTCGTGATACTCCGGATCGGCCGACGTGTTCTTTACAGCAGTGGACAGCATCTTCGGTGTCTCCTTCGCATACTCCTCCTGCGAAAGTTACCGATACTGCGCGTCACATGCAACCTGTTTCACGGCAGCCGTCGTGGGTATCACGACGAGCTGTTCTGCTCCGATCGCAGGTTGGCCATGATTTCCGCGACGGTGAGCTTGCGTCCCGGCTGATTCTCGTCGGAATCGGCGTGGCGACGGCGGCGGGAACCGGCGGTACCCATGGTCGTCGCCGGTTGGACGGGGGCCAGCCGCGGCACCGAGGAATTCGGGCGCGAGTCGCCGGATTCCGCAGAGCTCGCCTTCGCCGGTTCGGAAGTTTCGTTCGCCGACGCGGTGCCGGATTTCACCGAGGTCGCCGCGGGGCCGGCCTGCCCGTCAGCGGCCGTCCGGTCGGATGCGGATCCGGGAGCCTCGACCTTCGACGATTCGCCGTTCCCTTCGTCGTCCGTCGATCGGCCGGGTGACTCCCCCTCCTCATCCGACGCCTCCACCGACACCACGGCGGTCTCCGCCGTCACCGGATCGTCGTACGGACTGGCGAAGGCCGGGGGTTCGGGATGGTCGGGATCGAAGACCGGCGAGACCACGTGCAGCGGCACGGCCGGCGCGCTCCACGCGTCCCAGGTGTCGGTTTCCTGCGAGCTACCGTTCGCCACGGTGGCGCGGGTGAGCTCCTGCACGCGCACAGCCTCGGCGCGCAGCGCCGGTCGGTCGACCAGTAAGTCGCCGTCGAACAGTCGCTGCAGGCTTTCGCGCAACACGGTCAGCTCACTCCGCAGCGCGGCCAGTTCGGCGGCTTCCGCGCCGATCTCCCGGCGCACCCGCGATTCGACGCCGAGTTCGTATTCACGCCGGGCGGTGATCTCGCGTTCGAGCTGCAACTCGTAGACCTTCTGCAGGTCACGAGCCTTGGCCTGATCGATCGCCGCATCCCGGCGATAGCGGGTCGCCGCCAGCGCGGCCACCGCGGCGGCCCACAGAGCCGCGACCAAACCGACCCGGACCAACTGCACATTGTTGCTGAAAATCAGAAACACGCTGGCAATCAGACCGAGCAGAATTAATACGCCGACGACGATTCTTCCCGCGTTGTCCCGCTGTCGCGGGGAAGCACTGCTACGGGAGGGTGAAACCATGTCCGCAAGGGTAACTCGAATAGCGGATTTCGGCGCGCAGCCGGTCCGGAACTCGACTCAACCGTGATAGCTATGAGGTAGCCGGTTCGTCTGGTGGCTCATGTGGCGCGCGGCAGCAATACTCCAGCCACAGCGCGGCGGCGACCAACACCACACCGGCGATCAGACCCACGATGGCGCCAGGGGTGTCCGAGGCGGCCGCGCGCATATCCGACCGCTGCGGCAGCACCCAGATCAGGAATCCCAGCCACACGCCGGCCGCCAGGGAACCCACCTGGGCCGAAGCCTTCGCCAGCGCCACCGCGCGGGCCGCGGTGATCGGATGCAACTGTTTCGGACCGTCACCGATGCGGTGATCGCCGACGCGGGCGCGAATCACGAACGCCAGCACCGCTTCCACGGCGGCCACCGGATACAGCGAGGCCGCCGCGATCACCGTGATCGGCGGAAAGCTCGAATAGGCCCAGCGAGTCGCCACCCACGCCACCGCGGCGGCGATCAGGACGTTCGCGAGCAGATCCAGAATCTTGGTCGGCCTCATGACATTCATGACCAGCCACCGATCATCGTTGCGCCGCGGACAGCGACAGGTCGGTGAGCCGGACGCCGTCGATCTCGTCCGGGTCGAGCTCGGACAGCAGGTCCCGGATCGGCCGGGTCCGGCCGTCGGCCTCCAGCGTCGCATCGGGTTCGATCTCGGCCCACGGCACCAGGACGAATGCGCGGCGGTGCGCCTGCGGATGCGGCAGTGTCAGTTCCGGATCCGCACTGGTCACCGGCCGCAGCCCCCCGGCGCGGCGCTCGGCGCACCAGATCACGTCGACATCCAGAGTTCGCGCGCCCCAGCGGATCTCGCGGACTCGCCCGGACCGCTGCTCCAGCTGCCGGCCGCGTTCGAGCCAATCGCGCGGGCCCAGCTCCGAATCCTCCACCACCACAACGGCATTGAGGTAGTCGTCCTGCGGCACTCCACCCCACGGCGCGGTCGAGTACACCGGCGAGACCGCGACCAGCTGCGGCGTCAGCGCCTCCACCACGCTGCGGAGATGGGCGAGCCGATCTCCCAGATTCGACCCGATCGACAGCACCGCACGGCTCATCCGGCCACCTCCGGGGTCGGCGGTACGTCTCGCCGCCTGGTTGCCACCACGCGGACATCGGCGAAGGCATGCGGAATCGGCGCCGAGGGCTTGTGCACGACCACCTCCGCAGCGACGACGCGCTCATCGCGCATCACATCGTCGGCGATCTCGGCGGCGACGGTCTCGATCAGATTGCGCGGCGGGCCGGAGACGATCGCCACCGCGCGCTGCGCCAGCTCGCCGTAGTCGACGGTGGCCGACAGCTCATCGGTCGCGGCCGCCTTCGCGAAATCCAGCCACAGGGTGATGTCGACCAGGAATTCCTGGCCGTCGCGGCGCTCGAAATCGAAGCAGCCGTGGTGACCGTAGGCGCGCAGACCGCGCAGCTCGATGCGATCGGTACTCACTCGCTCCCCTGATGGTGTGAACCAGCGGCCCGCCGCCAGGCATCCGCGACGGCGATGGCGTCGAGCGACGACCGCACATCGTGCACTCGCACGCCCCACGCGCCGTGCTGGGCGGCCAGGGCCGAGATGGTGGCGGTGGCGACCTCGCGCCCGTCGGGCGGGCGCGGTCCGGACTCGTCGGCCAGCAGCGAACCCAGGAAACGCTTGCGGGAGGCGCCGACCAGAATCGGCAACCCCTGGGCCGTCAGTTCCGGCAGTGCGCCCAGCAGGGCCCAGTTGTGCTCGGCGTTCTTGGCGAAGCCGAGGCCCGGGTCCAGGACGAGCCGGCTCGGATGCACGCCGGCCGCCATGGCCAGATCCACCTGCGCCGAGAGTTCGGCCAGCACTTCGCGCACGACGTCGTCGTAATGGTCGGCCGGGCCGATGTGGCGATGGTCGGCATTCGCCCGCCAGTGCATCAGGATCCACGGGATCTCCGCGGCGGCAACGACTTTCACCATCTCGACATCCGCGCGACCACCGGACACGTCGTTGACGACGCTCACTCCGGCGTCGATCGCGGCGGCCGCGACACTCGCCCGCATGGTGTCCACGCTGGTCGGCACGCCGGCCTCCACCAGACCGCGAATCACCGGGACCACCCGCTGGGCCTCGGTCTCGGGATCGACGCGAACGGCGCCCGGGCGGGTGGATTCACCGCCCACATCGATGATGTCGGCGCCCGCCTCGTACAACCGCACCCCGTGGGCGACCGCGACGGCCGGATCGAGATAGCGGCCACCGTCGGAGAAGGAGTCGCTGGTGACGTTCACCACGCCCATCACCACGCACGAGCGCCCGTCCCGGGGAGTGATCACTGCGCTCATGGGCGATCGCTCATTTGCGCAGGATCAGGTCGAGGGCCTCGGCGCGCGAGG
This sequence comes from Nocardia sp. MDA0666, assembly GCF_003023875.1. Classification (NCBI taxonomy): domain Bacteria; kingdom Bacillati; phylum Actinomycetota; class Actinomycetes; order Mycobacteriales; family Nocardiaceae; genus Nocardia; species Nocardia sp. MDA0666. The sequence goes on along the minus strand of NZ_PYHT01000003.1, from coordinate 80,559 downwards.
AGGCGTTGGTCTGCAGCAGGCCACGCACCGCGGAGGTGGTGGTGCTGGCGCCCGGCTTGCGGATGCCGCGCATCGCCATGCACAGGTGTTCGGCCTCGACCACCACGATGGCGCCGCGCGGATCCAGTTTCCGCATCACCGCGTCGGCGATCTGGCTCGTCAGCCGCTCCTGAACCTGCGGCCGCTTGGCGTACAGGTCGACCAGGCGGGCCAGTTTGGACAGACCGGTGACCCGCCCCTGCGGACCCGGGATGTACCCGACGTGCGCGACCCCGTGGAAGGACACCAGGTGGTGTTCGCAGGTCGAATACATCGGGATGTCGCGCACCAGCACCAATTCCTGATGCCCTTCGTCGAAGGTGGTGTTCAGCACCGAATCCGGTTCCACGTACAGGCCCGCGAACATTTCGAGATAGGCGCGCGCGACCCGGGCGGGGGTATCGATCAGCCCGGGCCGTTCGGGATCCTCCCCGACCGCGACCAGTAGTTCCCGTACCGCGGCCTCGGCCCGCTTCTGATCGAAGGTCCGACCGGTACCCAGCGCGATCGGAGCCGGTGCCTCCGCAACCACGGCGGCACCCGCGCCCGACGCCGAATCGGAGCCGGCGGGAGCGCTGTTGTTGGCCGACATACGAGGACACCTCCACAATCACGTAAATCAACGCGCCGACAGCGCGGTTCGACCGTCGAGCCTAATCGCAGCCGGTCAGCGGTGGCTGTTCGGTCCGTCCCAATCGCCGTGATCCTGGGTGCCGTTCTGCGTCGAACCCTCCTGATCTCCGGGCCACTCGGGCCGGCGATGACCACCGCTGTAGCGCTGGGGTTCGCCGTATCCCTGGGATCCGCCGTAACCACTGTCGTACTCCGGCTGCTGCTGCGGCGAACCGCCCGCGGACGGATCCTCCTGCGGCGGCCAGCCCGGAGCCGACCAGCCGGCGGGAGCGCCGTAGTCCGGGCGGGAGCCGTGCGTACCCTGCCGCGGCGGATATCCCGGGCCATTCGCGGGCCGCGGGTAGTTACCGGGCTGCGGGGCCGGATAGCCGTAGCCGGGGGTCGGAGCCGGGGCCGGGTTGCGATGGCCCTCCTGCGGATACCCGTTGGCCGGCACCGGCTGCGGAGCGGGCTGGCTCGGCTTGCGGGTCTCGGTCTCCTCCGGCCACGGTTCACCGCGTTCGGCGGCGAGCTCGCGCGGGGTCTTCACCGGCGGCCTGTCCGAGGGCACACGTTCACCGAAATCGTTGAAAGCGGTGATGCGCGGACGCTTGTCGACGGTGGCGAGGACCTGTTCGAGATCCTTGCGGTGCAGGGTCTCGCGCTCCAGCAGCGCAGTGGCCAGCGCGTCGAGTTCGTCGCGATAGTCGTTGAGGATCGCCCAGGCCTCGGTATGCGCGGCCTCGATGAGGTTGCGCACCTCCTCGTCGATCTCGCGGGCCACCTCGTGCGAGTAGTCCGAGCCGGTGCCCATCGTGCGGCCCAGGAACGGGTCGCCCTGTTCCTGCCCGTAGCGCACCGCGCCCAGCCGGGCACTCATGCCGTATTCGGTGACCATCGCGCGCGCGATCTTGGTCGCCTGGTCGATATCGGACGAGGCGCCGGTGGTCGGCTCGTGGAAGACCAGTTCCTCGGCCGCGCGGCCACCCATCGCCATCACCAGGCGGGCGATCATCTCCGACCGGGTCATCAGGCCCTTGTCGTCCTCGGGCACGGTCATGGCGTGGCCGCCGGTGCGACCGCGGGCCAGGATGGTGACCTTGTAGACGGGCTCGATATCGGGCATCGCCCATGCGGCCAGGGTGTGACCACCCTCGTGGTAGGCGGTGATCTTCTTCTCGTGTTCGCTGATGATCCGGCTCTTGCGACGCGGACCGCCGATCACCCGGTCGACCGATTCCTCCAGGGCCGGTCCGGTGATGACGTTGCCGTGCTCGCGGGCGGTGAGCAGCGCCGCCTCGTTGATCACATTGGCCAGATCGGCACCCGACATGCCGACGGTGCGTTTGGCGAGGCCGTCCAGATCGGCATCGGGCGCGATCGGCTTGCCCTGCGAATGCACCCGCAGAATCGCGCGCCGACCGGCGAGGTCCGGATTGCCGACCGGGATCTGGCGGTCGAAGCGGCCCGGACGCAGCAGCGCCGGGTCCAGGATGTCGGGCCGGTTGGTGGCCGCGATGATGATGACGCCGGTGCGATCGCCGAAGCCGTCCATCTCGACCAGCAACTGGTTCAGCGTCTGCTCGCGCTCGTCGTGACCACCGCCCAGGCCGGCGCCGCGCTGGCGGCCGACCGCGTCGATCTCGTCGACGAAGATGATGCAGGGGCTGTTCTGCTTGGCCTGGTCGAACAGGTCGCGCACGCGCGAGGCGCCGACACCGACGAACATCTCGACGAAGTCGGAACCGGAGATGGTGAAGAACGGCACCCCGGCCTCACCCGCGACCGCGCGGGCCAGCAGCGTCTTACCGGTTCCGGGCGGGCCGTAGAGCAGCACGCCCTTGGGAATCTTGGCGCCCAGCGCCTGGTAGCGAGCCGGGTTCTGCAGGAAGTCCTTGATCTCGTACAGCTCTTCGACGGCCTCGTCGGCGCCGGCCACATCGGCGAATGTGGTCTTCGGCATATCCTTCGACAGCTGTTTGGCCTTGGATTTACCGAAGCCCATCATGCCGCCGCGGCCACCGCCCTGCATGCGGGCCATCACGAAGACGAACAGGCCCAGCAGAATCACCATCGGCAGCACGAACAGCAGCACCTGGGTGAACCAGGAGTCCTGTTTGACCTCGGTGTTGTACGGCGCGCCCGAGGCCTGGACGTCCCGCAGGATCTGCGCCGAGACCTCGCTGCCACCGGGGTACTTGGCCATGATCTGGGTCTGGCCGCCGGTGGCGTCGTTGCCGTTTTTCAGGGTGATGCGCAGCTGCTGCGATTTGTCATCGATCTGGACCTGCTTGACGTTCTGCTTGTCGGCAAGCTGGGTGAGCGCCACCGAGGTATCGACGTTCTTCCAGCCGCGCGTGTCGTTGCTGAAGTAGCTGACCAGATAGATCACGAGCAGGATGCCCGCGACTATGGCCAGGTTGCGAAACACTGTCTTGCGGTTCATAGAGCGTCGGCCGGCGGGCCAGTCCTTTCCGGTGTTTCCGGTGTATGCCTACTATGCGTCGGGCGGGGCCGTATCCATACCGGCACCGACCGGGTCGGGCAGAACGGATGCGGACAAGCCACGTTACCGCGTACGGTCTACTCGATACATCGCGCAGTTCGGCAGCTGATGCAGTTCAACAGGTAAACGGTCGGAGAACGCTGGTGGTTCCCGACCTATCGGGCGATCACCTCGCGGTGTCCGTCCAAGTGGTCCCAATCATGGCATGCACGACCTATTGTGAGCGACAACACAGGACGAACGCAGGGGGTATGGACATAGTCGAGCTACGGACACCCACAGCGATACTGCGCCACGGCGGCGGGCGACTCCAGGTTCTGCGGCCGGGCACCGATGGCGAGCGGGTGCTCGACGTTCCGGTGTCGGACCTGCTGAAGGTCCGGCTGAACCGGCGCGCCGACGACGCCGTCGTGATCGAGATCTACCTGCGTTATCCGAGTCCGGTCCTCACCGGCGTCCCGGCCGACCGCACCCCACTCCCGGTGCTGATCGCCGAACACGACGTGCCGGCCGCGACCGTGATCGTGGAGCGGATCAACTCCCAGATCCTGGCCACCCAGCGCATCGATATGTCGGCGCCCGATCTGGTGCCACCCGCACCGGTCTGGGGTAAGACCGGACCGACCCGGGCCGACGTCGACCGCGCGATCCGGCGGATGGCGCCGCGGCGGGAGACCCGCTCGGCCGCCGGAGCACTGCACACGATGGTCACACCCGAGGAGTTCATGCTGGAGACCGCGATGGTCACCGCGGTCCCACCGGCCGGACGCGGGCGCGGGCTGCTGGCCGTCACCACCGGGCGGGTGCTGCTGCTCTCGATCGGTTCCACCCCGCGCTATGCGCACGAGATGCCGGTCTCGGCGCTGATCTCGGCCGAGGTCGGCAAGGGTTCGGGCGACGAGCCGGGTGGCGATTACGGCATCGACCTCACCGACGGCAATACGACGCTGAGTTTTCTGGGGACCGACCGGGCCGATACCGATCGGATCGTCGGCGCGGTGAACTTCGCGATTCAGCGCGAATCCGCCGACGGCGCCGTGGCGCCGCCGGACCCGGGCGTGGCACAGCTGTATTCGGAGTGGGAACTACTGGTCGAGCGGCATTCGCTGGCGATGGTGGACGATGCGCAGTTCCAGCGTTACGGCCGCGGGATCCTGCGCTCGCTCCCCGACTGAGGCGCTACTCGCCTTGGAGCGCGATGCGCCGCCACGGACTGGTCGGCCGCATCCATAGTCGGACCAGTTCGAGCCGGCGATCGGTGCCGCCGGACTTGAGCACGGCCATGTCCTCACAGGCCTGCCAGTAGGTCCACCCGGTGAGATAGGCGTCGCCGAACTGCCGCCAATTGCGGTAGCGCTTCTGCGCCGGCGGCAGCGCGCGCATCACGTAATCCCAGGCCGTATCGGCCTCGAGGTAGCCGGCAGTGAAGGCCATCCGCGCCACCGCGACCACCCGGGCGAGATCCCAGGCCTGGATATCGGCGGGCAGTGGCTGCACCAGATGGCCGGTCAGATCGAGTTTGATCGCCTGGGACCAGATGTCGTAGTCGCGGACCAGCGCCTCCGGGTTGTCCATCCCCCGAAACGCCCCGACCTGCCGCAGGAAGGCGCGATGCCGATCGGCGCGCTCACCGAAGCGGTCCCGTTCGGGCGAATTGAGGGCCGCGTTCACCAGCGGATGGACCAGCGCGTACAGCGGTGCGTGCATTCCGTCGAGCAGCTGCTCCATCGACGCCATCGCCTCGGTCCCGTCGGTGATGCCCCAGGCCCCGGTCAGGGTGTCGATGGCCAGTTCGCGGCGGTCACCGAGCGGATGTTCTCGTTCGGGTCCGAGCAGCAGGGCATCGTGGAAGGCGTCCCAGCGGGCGGAGTAGAACGCCCCCAGGGAAAGCGCGCGCAATTCGTCGTCGGAAACCTGAGCGCCGGACCAGTGGTCGTCCTCGCGCTCGTCCAGTTCCGGATAGGGGAATGTGGTCAGGGTCGGCATGTCGCGGGCAGCCATGGTTCCGATTGTGTCGCATCGGCCATCCGGGGGTTCGGTTATCTCCCGATGCCGTGTCGACTGTGACCCGGAAGGCCGGATTCCGGCGCTTCTGGACATACCGCCACAGTCCGATACACACATTTTTCACATTTGCCGTTTCATCGGGCGCCGTAAGCCCCTGACTAGGGCTACTCTCGGCGCCATGGGTAGCAACATCACCGTGCTGCGCGGGCTCGAACCCCGCGCCACCGACCAGGAAATCTTCGCTGCCGCACAGGAATACGTGCGGAAGGTGGGTGGCCTGACCGGTCTGTCGTATGTCACGAAACCGGCCTTCGACAAGGCGGTGGCCGCGGTGGCCGCGGCGACGACGACGCTGCTGGCCGAACTGCCCGACCATCCGGTGACCGCGGCCGCGGAACCGCCGCTGCGCGCGACCGGCGACCGCGTCTGAGCGCTCACACCCCGTAGACCGCCACGCATTCCAGCGCCAGCTCGAGCCGCAGGCCGCATTCCTCGATGCGACGCCCGAGCGTTTCCTCGATGCGCTGAATGCGGTAGCGGACCGTGTTCTTGTGCACGCCCAGACGCGCCGCCGCACCCTCCGGGCTGCGGTGACAGCGCAGATAGGCGAGCAGCGTCTCGCGCAGCCGCGCCGAATTCGCATCCGGCGCGGCCAGCGCTCCGAGTTCCCGCCGGATCAGCGCGCGCATTGCCGCGACGTCCGCACCGGCCAGATAGGCGGGTTCGACCCGCGCGTACGGCAGCACCCGGCCGAGATCGACGGCCGCCCGCTCGGCCACCTGCCTGGCCGCGATCGCATCGCGATGGCTCTGCCGGAATCCGGCCACACCCGTCGCGGACGAGCCCAGCGTGAGGCGTATCGGCGCGGCGACGATATCGGCGGCCACGGCGGCGACCGCCTCGGCATCGGCCGCGAGCCACGCCCACAGCGCCGCCGAACCCGCCGGCACGGTGAGGACGCCGACCCCGCCGAGCGCGGTGGCCAGCCGCGTGGCCGTTCGTTCCAGCCGTCCGAGTTCATCACTGCCGGCCGCCAGCCGGTCGTCCGCGCCGATGTCCCCCGCGGCGCCACTGTTTCCGGCGAGGCCGTCGCCCTGCGGGCCGGTCACGACGTCCGGGCCTTCCCGCCGGCCGCCGCCCGCGCCGGGGAGGGCGAACCCGTCCGCCGCGGCGGACAGGAGCGCACCGGCACCGCGCGCATCGGAATCGGTCCACAGCACGATCGCGACCTGGCGTTGCCCGAGACGGAAGCCCAGCCGCGCCGAGGCGTAGTCCACGTCGACATCCTCGCCCGACAGCAAGGTCCGCACGATCTCGGTGCGCTGGTTGAGCGCCGCGCGCAGGCCGCGCTCCCGCTCCTGCATATAGGTGTCGGTCAGCGCCTCGACGGAGGTGTTCACCCAGCGGGTGGAGCGTTCGAACAGCCGGATCAGCGCCGAGCGTTCGAACTGCTCGGGCAGCCTGCGCTCGTCGATCACCTCGGTCATGTAGTCGATCGCGGCCTCCTGGCCGGCGTGGTAGACGCGCAGCAGCAGCCGCAGGTCGTATCCGCGGCGAGCCAGCGTGCGGGCGAAGGCGTGCGCCTGTTCGGGGACCGCGTACTCCATCGCGTCCTGGGTGAGACCGCTGAGCACGGCCAAGGCGTGTGCCCGGGTGCTGGATTCCAGATCGCGGCGCAGATCGCGATCGGTCAGTTCCGGCACGCGGCCGATGATCTGCGCGTCGAGCCGGGCCACCATCTGTTCGAGGGTCTCGCCGCGCAGTGTCTCGGCGACGAAATCGGCCATCCACTGCCGGACCGCCACATCGGACGGGGCTGTCGCCATCACCGATCCCCTCGTTCACCCGATCTCGTTGTGCAGCCCGCCGGCGGCCGCGGAATTTTTGTGCTCTGGTGCCAAATTACAGCCGAGTCCTTGACCGCAAAGACCAAGCAGCGCGCGGATCATTGTGACACGATCATAGATCAGTGAAGTGATTCACAATGTCAACCGTTCGCAGCGCAGCGCACGTGGGGAGAGACAGCATCGTGCCGAATACCGAACCGTCACCCGGCGAATCCGCGGCCGGGAAATCGACCGGCGCAAACAAGCCGGCCGCCCGTAAGACCGCCGGCCGGACCGCGGCCAAGAAGACGCCCGCGAAGGCGGCCAAGTCCGCCCCGGCCGCGAAGTCGAGCACACCGGCGGCGACGAAATCGGCCCCGGCGGCAACCGTGAAGAAGGATCCGGCACCCGCGCGGCAGGCGACCGCGGCGACCGCGGTGGTCACCGACATCGAGGTGCGCAACCCCGCGACCGGCGAGCTGGTGGGCACCGTACCCGCCGAATCGGCCGACGCGGTTGCCGCCAAGGTCCGCGAATTGCGGCTCTACCAGCCCGAATGGGAGGCCATCGGGCCGGAGGGCCGCAAGGAATGGCTGCTGAAGCTGCAGGATTGGATCATCGATCACACCGACCATCTCGCCGATGTGCTGCAGTCCGAAACCGGCAAAGCCCGCGTCGACGCGCTGATCGATCCGAGCTTCTCGGTCGACCTCACCGGCTATTACGCCCGGCGCGCCGGCAAGTTCCTCTCCGACGAACATCCCTCCCCGCACAGCCCGTTGGCCCGGGTCAAGAAGCTGACCACCGCTTACCGGCCCTATCCCGTGGTCGGCGTGATCACACCGTGGAACTTCCCGCTGGCGATGCCGGTGATCGATGTGATTCCGGCGCTGGCCGCCGGTGCGGCCGTCGTCCTCAAGCCGTCCGAGGTGACTCCGCTGTCGGCGCTGGAATTGGCGCGCGGCTGGGCCGAAATCGGTGCGCCGCCGGTGCTGGCCGTGGTGACCGGGGCCGGCGAGACGGGCGCGGCGGTCGTCGACAACGTCGACTACGTGCAGTTCACGGGTTCGACCAAGACCGGTAAGCGGATCGCCGCGGCCTGCGTGGAGCGGCTCATCCCCTACAGCCTGGAACTCGGCGGCAAGGATCCGGCGATCGTGCTGGCCGACGCCGATATCGACCGCGCCGCCTACGGCATCGCCTTCGGCGGTCTGTTCAACGCCGGGCAGGTGTGCATCTCGGTCGAGCGGGTCTATGTCGAGGCTCCGGTCTACGACACCTTCGTCGAGAAACTGGCCGCGCACGTGCGCGAACTGCGGCAGGGCGCGGACGGGCGGGAGCCGAAATACGATGTCGGCGCGCTGGCCAACGACGCGCAGAAATCCATCGTCTCCGACCACGTCGAGGATGCGATCGCCAAGGGCGCGCGAGCGGTGACCGGCGGCAAGGCCACCGGTGTGGGCACCTTCTACCAGCCCACCGTGCTGGCCGACGTCGACCACTCGATGAGCTGTATGACCGAGGAGACCTTCGGCCCGACCATCCCGGTGATGAAGGTCGCCGACGAGGCCGAAGCCGTTCGGCTGGCCAATGATTCGATCTACGGCCTGTCCGCGTCGGTGTGGACCGGCGACAAGGCCCGCGGGGAACGCGTTGCGCGCCGGCTGAATGCGGGCGCGGTGAACATCAACGATGTCTTCGCCAACATGTTCAGTTTCGCGCTGCCGATGGGCGGCTGGCAGCAGTCCGGTGTGGGCGCGCGCTGGGGCGGCGCCGACGGCGTGCGCAAGTACTGCCGCAAACAGGCCATCACCGTGCCGATCCTGCCCACGCAGGAAAAAGAACTCATGTGGTTCCCGTACAACACCACCAAACTCGGTTTCGCGCTGGCCGCGATGCGCGCCGCGGGTGCGCGCGGCATGCGCCGGCTGGGCATCAAGGACGTGCTCGACACGGTCGGAGGGAAGAAGTGACCGACTTCGGCAAGATCAGCGGCAAGGTCGTCGTCATCACGGGCGGCGCCCGCGGTATCGGCCTGGCGACCGCGACGCGGCTGCAGCAACTCGGCGCGAAGATCGCCATCGGCGATGTGGACGAGACGGCCGTCAAACAGTCCGGCACCGACCACGATTTCGATCACTACGGCCGGGTGGACGTCACCGACCAGCAGTCGTTCAGCAGTTTCCTCGACGAGGTGGAACGGGCGCTGGGACCCGTCGATGTGCTGATCAACAACGCCGGCATCATGCCCACCGGCAAGGTGGTCGACGAACCGGATGCGTTGACCCGCCGCATCATCGATATCAATGTCTACGGCGTCATCCTGGGCTCGAAACTGGCGCTGGCCCGGATGTTGCCGCGGCGCAGCGGCCACATCATCAATATCGCCTCCCTCGCCGGCGAGACCCACATCCCCGGTCTGGCGACCTACAACGCCACCAAGCACGCGGTCCTGGGCTTCACCGACACGCTGCGGGAGGAGTATCGCGATACGGGCGTGTTGTTCTCGTCGGTGCTGCCGACGCTGACGAATACCGAACTGGGATCGGGTGTTTCGGCGCCGAAGCTGATGCGCCCGGCCGAGCCGGAGGAGATCGCCGAGGCCATCGCGAAACTCCTGGTGGCGCCGAAGTCGAAGGTCCGCGTGACGAAAGTGGCCGGCGCCATCTCGCAGGTGGTCGGACTACTGCCGGAGTCGGTGGGCGATGCGATCGGACGTGCTCTGGGCGCGCAGCAGACCTTCCTCGGCGACGTCGATTCGGCCGCCCGCAAGGCCTACGAGGAACGGGTCCGCAACGGCACCGAATAGCGGGCACGAGCGAATCGACCTGTGCGGCCGCGGTGTCCGGTGGACGCCGCGGCCACCGTGCGTCCGGCACCGGCGCGGTCGTGGTTTCGCGGCACCATCCGCCACGCCCCGTGATCATCAACGGTGTGCGTCGCCGAAAGTGATAACTTGCGCGACAACATCGAAAACAGCCCATATCGACCACAACGCGACGGGGGCTTCGACATATGCACAACGAGGGCATCGCACTGGCCGACGCGACATCGAACGCCGTCTCGCGCGCCACCCGGGAGGTAGCAGTGGACGCAGACGAAACCACCGGTTCCGAGTCGAGCACCCCACCGGGCGACCGGCCGCAACCCCCCGCCGCGGACCCGGCAGCGGCCTCGGACACCGACGGGCCCAGCACCGATGAGTCCGCCGCTACCGAAGGCCCAACGGACACCGGGAAGTCCACGGACACTCGGCACCACGACTCGCCCTCGTCGACGGTCGGCCCGAAGCCCGCGGGTAGTGAGCCGGTCACGAACGCCGGTGCCGCGGACGCCGAGAAGGCCCCCGATCCGGCGAAGTTGACGACCGCCATCGCGATCGCCGCCGCGGTACGCGACGGTCTGGTCACGGCCGGGCAGGTCGTCGACGCCGCGCTGGATCGCATCGCCGGGGGCGATACGCGGGTAGGCGCCTTCCACACCGTCCGCGCGGAGCGGGCACGGGCCGAGAGCCGCGCCCTGGCCGACCGCGCCGACCTCGACATCCTCCCGTTGGCCGGCGTCCCCGTCGCGGTGAAGAACAACATCGATGTGGCCGGTGAGATCACCGACGCGGGTTCGCGCGCGGGGTCGGGCGTCCCCGCCGCCACGGATCACCCGGTGGTGCGGCGGTTGCGGGCCGCGGGCGCGGTCGTGGTCGGCCTGACCGAGATGCCGGAGGGCGCACTGTGGGGCACCTCCGACACGCCCGAGCGAATTGCTCGTTCCCCGTGGAATATTCGCTACAGCGCCGGTGGCTCCTCGGGTGGATCGGGCGCCGCGGTCGGTGCCGGACTCGTGCCGGTGGCCCACGGTAACGACGGGCTCGGGTCGGTGCGCATACCCGCCGCGTGCTGCGGCGTCTTGGGCATCAAACCGGGACGCGGCGTGGTCCCGGCCCAGGTGGGGGTCGACTCCTGGAGCGGGATGACCGAGAACGGGGTGCTCGCGACCACGGTCGCCGATGCGGCACTCATGCTGTCTGTGCTGGCCGACCGGCCCGCCCTGGCCGATCTGGAACCGCCGACGCCGCTGCGCATCGCGATCGCGCCCGGATCGCCGTCCCCGCTGGTGCGGGTGGACAAGCACTGGGCCGCGGCCGCGCAGACCGCCGCCCGGCTCGCCGAGGAGGCCGGTCACGGCGTCGTGCCCGCCGCACTGCCGTATCAGGGCGCGACCACCGCGCTGGCGTGGCGCTGGCTGGCCAATGCGGCGCGCGAGGCGGGTGCGGTCGCGAATCCGGAACTGCTGCAACGCCGTAGCCGCGTGCATATCGCGCTAGGCCGGGCGGTGCTGAAGGCCGGTCTGGTCCGGCCGAATCAGGTCGACCGGATCGAGGCGCGGCTGCTCGACTTCTTCGAGCAGCACGATGTGGTGATCACCCCGACGCTGGCCACGCCCGCCCCCGCGGCGCGCAATTGGCACGCCCGGGGCTGGCTGGCCAATGTCGTTGCCAACGTTCGCTTCTCGCCGTTCACGCCGCTGTGGAATCTGGTCGGCTGGCCCGCGGTGAGCGTCCCGATGGGGTTGCACCCGCGCACCGGGACGCCGGTGGCCGCGCAGCTGGCCGGGCCGCCCGGCAGCGAATCGACGCTGCTACGCCTGGCCGCCCAGTTGGAGACCGCTCAGCCCTGGCAACGCACCGCCTGAGCCCTACCGCTCGTCTTCGACAGCGCTCATCGGTCGTCTTCGACGACGGAAAACCCACCGGCGACAACGCGATTGGCGAAATCGAGAATGGTCGGCCGGTCGTCGTCCGCGCGCCACACCATCGCGAGTTCACACGGCGCGAGGCCGGCGACCGGGCAAGCGGTGAGCCCGGGCCACCGATACATCGGCACGTTGTTCTCGGCCAGCAGGCAGACGCCGAGTCCGAGGCTGACGGCCTCGAGCCGTTCCTCTGCGGTGGCGGCCTCGCCGCCGATCTTGGCCTGCCGCCCGCCGCGAGCGTCGCCGCCGAGCCAGAAGTCGCGTGCCGCACCGGCTTCGGCGGGCATCGCGATGAACGGCTCGTCGATCAGATCGGCGAATTCGATGGCCTCGTGATCGGCCAGCCGGTGGTTCTCGGGGAGGAGCACCCACCTCGCTTCGGTGCGCAGCACCTGCCAGCGGTAGCGCCCGGAATCGGGCACCGGCAACCACATCAACGCCAGATCGGCCTGCCGGCCCGCGAGGCCGCTGGAGGGATCGGTCCACGATGCCGAATGCAAGGCCAGCCGATGTCCGCTGGCGCTTTCCAGTTCGGCGATCAGACCGCGTCCGATCGAGCTCTGGATACCGACCCGCAACACCTCACCGGCTTCCTGGAGGGCCACGTTGGTGACCTCCCACAGCTCCAGGATGCGACGGGCTCCCTCGAGCAGTTCCTTACCGGCGACGGTCAGCGCGACGCTGCGCTGGTTGCGATCGAACAGGACCACGTCGAGCTGACGCTCGAGCTGGCGGATCTGCCGCGAGAGGGTGGGTTGAGCGATGTGCAGCCGCTGCGCGGCATTGGTGAAGTGCAGTTCCTCAGCGACGGCGACGAAGTACCGCAGGTCGCGCAAATGCGGGTCCATAGCACCTTGCTATCAGAATCGGTCAGGGAAATCCAGCCGCTTTAGACCTTCGAGTCTGAATAGAGGGTCATAAACAGCCAAACGGTTTGTTACCGACAGCATAGGGCTCCGCCATAACTCCAGCACAATCGCCTCGGTCAATTCTCAGCGAACGCGACAGCCGTCGCGAGAAGCCGATGAAACGACATCACCGCAGCCGTCGACCAGCGGTGATGCCACGTTCAGCGCGGCACGGAGAGTTCCGTCGCCGATACGGCCCGGCATCCCGGGCGATCAGCAACTTCCATCGATAGCGATTGCGCAGGGAACATCGTCAAACGGTGATTTTCGCCACATTTCGGCGGAATTCGGTCACCAATTCGGTCATGTGCCCAGTTCAGGCGCTGTAGACCCGCGGGTTCAGGGTGCCGATGTAGGGCAGATCGCGGTAACGCTCGGCGTAGTCCAGTCCGTACCCGACGACGAATTCGTTCGGGATGTCGAAACCGACGTGCCCGACCTCGATGTGGGTGCGCAGCGCATCAGGCTTGCGCAGCAGCGTCACCACCTCCAGCGAGGCGGGGTTGCGGCTGGACAGGTTGCGCATCAGCCACGACAGCGTGAGACCGGAGTCGATGATGTCCTCGACGATCAGCACGTTGCGCCCGGCGATGTCCTTGTCCAGATCCTTCAGAATCCGGACCACGCCCGAGGACGAGGTGGACGACCCGTAGGACGAGACGGCCATGAACTCCATCTGCGTCGGGATCGGCAGCGCCTGCGCCAGCTCGGTCATGAAGAAGATCGCACCCTTGAGCACGCCGACCAGCAGCAGATCACCCTCGGGCGCGTCCGGGGGATATCGCTTCGCGATGAGTTCGGCCAGCTCGTCGACCTTGGCTCGGATCTGCTCCTCGGTGATCAGCACCGACGCTATGTCGTCCCCGTACACGTGTGCTGGGTTCCCTTCGGGTCGTTATCGTGCGAACGCCAACGTCAGCCTGCCACGTTCGCGCCTGGCAACCAACCTGATCCCCGGCATTCCTCCGCCGACCGCGACGCCACCCTGCCCGTGCCAATCGGTGATCAAGGACTCCACCGCGCGTAAATGCTTGTCCGTCAAGGCCTTTGCGCCGCCACCGAGGAGCCAGGCCCGGATGACACGCCGACGGATCGCGGGCGGAACCGTGGCGAGTGTCTCGACCGACAGCGACGAACCATCACGCGCATCGATCAGCAATCGATCGGCAATCGCATCGAGCGCCTCGCCGTCCTCGCGCAGTTGCGCGGCCGTGCGAGCCAGCGCCGGTGCCACACCCCCGCCGAGGACCTCCTCCAGCAGCGGCAGCACCTCGGTCCGCAACCGGACGCGGGCGAATTCCGGGGCGGCGTTGTGCGGGTCCTCGTGCGGGTCGAGACCCAGATCCCGGCACATCTCCCGAGTGACCGCGCGCCGCACGCCCAGCAGCGGCCTGCCCCAGGGCTCGTCGTAGTCGGCCATGCCCTGGATCGAGCGCTGGCCCGAGCCGCGCGCCAATCCGAGCAACACGGTTTCGGCCTGATCGTCGAGGGTGTGCCCGACCAGCACCGGCAGACCGTCGCGCAGCTCGTCCAGTGCCGCGTAGCGCGCTTGTCGCGCCGCCGCCTCCGGCCCGCCCGGTCCGGTCACCGACACACGGCGCATCCGCACCGCCCGGCATCCCAGCCGCCGGGCGATCTCCGCGGCCTCCGCCGCGACCGCCGCCGAGCCTTCCTGCAATCCATGATCGATGATCAACGCGTCGACCTGGTCGGCCTCGGCGAGCGCCGCCGCCGTGAGGGCCAGCGAATCCGCCCCGCCGGACAGGGCGACGGCCACCGCGCCCTCCGGCCGATACCGCAGCAGCCACTCGCGTACGGCGTGCCGCATCCCCAGCACCGCCGCCGTCTCCGGGAGCCGGGCGGGCGCGACCCCCGCCGCGCCCGCCGGATTCACCCCAGGACTCGGTCGATCCATCGTTGCGGGGTGCTGATCTCGTCGGGCCGGGGCAGGGTGTCGGCGTCGGTCCACACGGTGTTGAACCGCTGCATGCCGACCTTGCCGACGACCTCGTCGACGAACGCCTTGCCGCGCACGTACTGCGCGACCTTCGCGTCCACCCCGAGCAGGGCGCGCAACAGCCGCTGGATCGGATTGGCCGGGCGGCGGCGACGCTGATCGAAGGCCTCGCGGATCTGCGCGACGGTGGGAATCACGGCCGGGCCGACGGCGTCCATCACGTGGTCGGCATGGCCCTCCAGCAGCGTGCCGAGCATCAGCAACCGGTCCAGCGCGTCGCGCTGCGGCGGTGGCTGGGTGGCGCGCAGCAGGCCGAGGATGCCGCGATCGGCGGGATCGTCGCTCACCCCGTTGTCGCGGCGGCGACGCATCTCCTCCAGCAGCCGGGTGAGTACCTCGTTCACCGATTCGTCGCCGACGGCGCCGAGGGTGTCGACATTCTGCTTCATATAGTCGGCCAGCCAGGGCGCGGAAGAGAACTGCACCCGGTGCGTCACCTCGTGCAGGCACACCCACAGCCGGAAATCGCTGGGCGAGACGCCGAGTGCGCGCTCCACGGCCATGATATTGGGCGCGACCAGCAGCAGGGTGCCGTCCGGCCCGCTGAACGGATCGTATTGGCCGAGGATCGCGGTGGACAGGAAGGCCAGCATCGCCCCGGCCTGGACGCCGGCCGGTTTCCCGGCGAAGCGGCCGCGGTCGTCGTCGGCGGATCCGGTGAGTTCGGACATGGATTCGGCCGCTGCGCGGATCCAGCCGCGGCGATCGACGATCGTGGCCTGCGGAACGGGCTGGTCGTCGAGGAGCAGACTCACCTCGCGCACCGGGCCCTCGGCCCGCACGGACGCCTCGGACAGTTCCTCGACGACCTGTTCGGCGGAATACCGCGTGGTGCGCGGACCGGACGGCACGACGGCACTGCCGGCCCGTGCCGCCAGCTGCCAATCGACCGAGCCGGCCAGCACCGAGCGTTTCGCGGACGCGTTCTTCGCCACGTCCGTGGCTTCGCGACCGGCGACCACGGCGTCGTCGGCGGTACGGCCATCGGCGGGGTCACCGGATCCGGTCATCGCATTTCCACCCGTCAGGAGCATCCACAGTTGCGAAGCGTGGTGGCGACGGCGTCCAATGCCGGGCGGCTGGCCTCGGGGGGCCGGTCGTTCGACATCAGCGCGAAGGTCATGACGCGGCCGTCGCGATCCAACACATATCCAGCCAACGCGCTCGACACCGACAGAGTTCCGGTCTTGGCACGCACCCAGCCCGCTCCGGCGCGCTCGGGGCCGCCGTCGGCGAACCGTACCGCCAGCGATCCGGTGCCACCGGCGACCGGCAGATAGTCCAGCAGCGGCGCCAGCGGCGAGGCGACCGCGGCGGCATCGCCGGTGTTCACGACCGAGGGCGGTGTGGTGCCGCCCGGATCCGCACCGCCCGGCTGCGCGGACGCGGCCGATTCGGCGATGATCCGGTCGAGCAGGCGCGCCGGAACCCGGTCGTCGGTGGACAGTCCGCTGTTGTCGATCTGGGTGACGCCCGCGGTGTCGAAACCCGCTGCCTTCAACGCCGTCAGGGTGGCGGAAGCCGCACCGGCGAACGACTGCTCGCCACCGGTCGCCGCCGCGATCTCCCGGCCGATCGTCTCGGCGAGCACATCGTCGGAGTGAATCATCATGTCCCGCAAGCGGTCCCGCAGTTCCGCGGAATCCACGTGGGCCAATTCGGCGGCGCCGGGGGCGGCCTTGCCCAGCCGTACCTTCGCCGGGTCGGCGCCCAGTTCCAGCGCCAGCCGGCGACCCGCGTCCAGGGCGGGCGTGGCCGAGCGCGGCGAATATTCGACCAGCGGGTCGAGGCGGCCGCCGTCGATCATCACCGGTTCGATCGGCGCCCACGAACCGCCCGCGATATCGGCCGGATCCCAGCCGGCCGGCGAAGTCGGACCCGAATACAGCGAGGTGTCGACCACGACCGTGTCGACCGGATGCCCGGCGGCACGGATCTGAGCCACCAGATCCGACAACTTCGGCCCGTTCGGGTAGTAGCCCTTGCCGTCGGCCTGCGCGGTCAGGGTCGGATCGCCGGCGCCGACCAGCACCACCTCACCGGGCGCCGAACCGGCTACCACCCGCGTGGTGAGCCGACGATCCGGCGGCAACACCAGCAGCGCCGCCGCCGCGGTCATGACCTTCAGGGTGGACGCCGGGATCATCGGCTTGTCCGGATCGGCGCTCCAGAGCGTGGCGCGGGTGTCGGGATCGGAGATCGATCCGGCGAAATTGCCCAGGTCCGGACTGGTAGCCACCTGAGCCAGAGCAGTGGCCAGACCCTGGCGGCTGGGTTCGGGCGCACTCGCCGAGGCGGGATTCAGCTGGGGAAAGGGCTTCACGGGGGCCGGGGGTGCGGCTATCGTCAAACCCCCGTGCCGGAACTCCTCGGTCCACGGCCGCACCGTCACCAGAGCGACCGTGGCCACGACGACGGCGACAACGGTTGCGACCAGCACCGCGACCCACATATTGCGGCGTCGGCGAGCGGCCAGCCCACCGATGTTCTTCCTACCTCGACCTACCACGTGACAGCTGTCTCCCTATTCACCCGTGTGAGGCGGACGCTCCCTGCCGCACCCATGCGCGCATCGACCACACTATCCTCACCTCGCCGGCGTTCCACCGAACGAGCTGGCGCGTCGGCAGCCCACCGGACCGGTCGGCGAGTCGGCCGCGGCACACGCCGGCGAGCAGCCGTACCGCATCAACGCATACGCATCGGACGAAGGAGATGACGTGGAGTTCGACGTCACCATCGAGATCCCCAAGGGGCAGCGCAACAAGTACGAGGTCGACCACGAGACGGGTCGGGTGCGGCTGGACCGCTACCTCTACACCCCGATGGTCTACCCGGCCGACTACGGCTACATCGAGAACACCCTCGGCTCCGACGGCGACCCGCTGGACTGCCTGGTGCTGCTGCCGGAGTCGGTGTTCCCCGGCGTGATCGTCGAGGCCCGCCCGGTCGGCGTGTTGCTGATGAGCGACGAGGCGGGCGGCGACGAGAAGGTCGTCGCGGTGCCGGCCGGTGACAAGCGCTGGGATCACATCCAGGACGTCAACGACATCCCGGAATTCGAGCGCAAGGCCATTGAGCACTTCTTCGAGCACTACAAGGACCTCGAGCCCGGCAAGTGGGTCAAGGTCGACGGCTGGGACGGCCGGGCCAAGGCCGAGACTCTCACCACCGAGGCGTTCGAGCGGCTGCAGGAGCAGGGCGGGCACTGAGTGCCGGTCGACGGCGCTCGCGGGCGTATGCGTCCCGCCGAGCGCCGTCGCACGTGCGCTACTTGCCCTGGAAGTTCGGCTTGCGCTTCTCGAAGACGGCCTGAATCGCCTCGGTCAGATCCTCCGAGGGCAGGAACGCCGCGTTCCACGTCGAGACGTACCGCAGCCCGTCGGCCACCTTGCCGGCCTTGGGCTGATCCAGCACGTCCTTGATGCCCTGCACGACCAGCGGCGGATTCGCGGCGATCTCCTCCGCCAGCGTGTGCGCGGCGGCCAGCACCGCCTCCTGGTCCGGGTAGACGTCGTTGATCAGGCCGATCTTCTCCGCACGCGCGGCATCGATGTCCTTGCCGGTATAGGCGAGCTCGCGCACATGGCCCTCGCCGATGATGCCCGGCAGCCGGTGCAGCGATCCGATGTCGGCGACGATGGCGACCTTGGCCTCGCGCAGGCTGAAGCTGGCCTCCGCGCTGGCCAGGCGGATATCCGCGGCGGCGATCAGATCGAGTCCGCCACCCACGCACCAGCCGGAGATCGCGGCGATCACGGGTTTGCGGCAGTCGGCGACCGCGGTCACCGAGGCCTGCATGCGGCGGATCTCGTACAGGAAATCGGTGCGCGGTGCGGCCAGGGCCTTCTCGCCCAGCAGCGGACCGAAGGTCGGGCTCATCGCGGGCAGATCGAGGCCGTAGGAGAAGTGCTTACCGGAACCGGTGAGCACGATCGCGCGGATCTCCGGGTCGGCGTCCAGCTCGCCGAAGATCAGCGGCAGTTCACTCCAGAAATCCGGTCCCATGGCATTGCCCTTGCCGGGTCCGGTCAGCGTCACTCGCGCGACGTGACCGGTGCGCTCGACGTCGAAGGCCTTCCAATCACTCATTCGTCCAGCGTATCGGGGCAGTTCGGCGGGGCCGGGACGGCGTCGGGATTGCGGGAGGGCGGGCACGACGTAGGTTGGAGGCGTGAGCAGTTCCCAGCGACCCGACGCCGAGCTGGCCGATCTCGACCCTCAGCATCTCGAATCTCAGCACGACGGCGTCACCGCAGCGCAGTACCGGGCGGCCATGCGCCACTACCCCGCGGGAGTGACGATCGTCACCCTGAGTCGGCCGGAACGCCCGGTGGGCTTCACCGCCACCTCCTTCGCCTCGCTGTCGCTGGATCCGCCACTGATCTCGTTCAACATCGCGCACACCTCCTCGTCCATCGACGCGATGAGCGAGGCCGATTCGGTCGTCGTGCACTTCCTCGGCGAACATCAACAGCATCTGGCACAACGATTTTCGCGCGCCGCCGAAGAGCGTTTCGCCGACCCGGAGTTGTGGTCGACGCTGGACACGGGCGAGCCGGTGCTGCACGGCACCCCGATCTGGGTGCGGGCCACCGTGCACCGGTTGATTCCCATCGGCGACCACACCCTGGTGGTCGGATTGGTCACCCGGGTGCACGACGACACCGGTGGTGAGCCGATGCGCAACCCGCTGCTGTACTACAACGGCACCTATCACCGCCCGGCCGGATTGGACTGAGCCGCAATCCCTTTCACGCGTCGCCCGATTTCGCAGGCGTCGCGGCGCCACTGCTCGCTCGAGTCCGGTGCTTGACAACGCCGGGCCGGTTCTGCCACTCTCGGCTCAGGTCACGAGTACCAGCGTCAAGCCCCGGCTAGCTGGTCGGCAACCCTCCTCCGCGGTGGGGTGCTCCGGGTGACGACCCGGCCGATGCTCGACCGAGCACGGCAAGCGCGGACTCCGATCACCCTCCACGTCCGGAGTCCCTGAACAAAGGGATCGCCCCGATGCGTACTGCTGTCTCGACAATTGCCGCCGCTACCGCCGAAACCGTTGTCCCGGAACAGGTTTGCGCTCACGGCGGCTGCGCCTCCCGCTCCGGCGCCTCCTGCACCTGCTCGGCGTCGGACTGCGCCGGCCATGCCACCCGTTCCTGCCGCACCGGTGAAGCGATCGCGCGCGTCTCCGGCTGCGATCTGCGAGTTCCGTTGGTACAGGGCGGTTTCCGTACCTACGCCAACTTCGACTACGCCGCCAGCGCCCCCGCCCTGGCCCAGGTCACCGACCGCGTGAACGAGCTGCTCCCCTACTACGCCAGCGTGCACCGCGGCGCCGGATACGCCTCCCGCATCAGCACCGATCGCTACGAGGCAGCGCGTGTTGCGGTAGCGCGGGCGGTGAACTGCGCCGACGACCAGGTGGTGGTGTTCACCCGCAACACCACCGACTCGCTGAATCTGCTGGCGTGCTGCGTTCCCGGCGACACCGTGGTGCTCGATATCGAGCACCACGCGAATTTCCTGCCCTGGACGCGCCGCGGCCGGCGGGTGGTTCTCGCCGCCGCGACGATCGCGGAGACGCTGCGGCGGATCGAGGCCGAGGTGTGCGCCGAACCCGCTGCGCTGCTTGCGGTTACGGGCGCGTCGAATGTGACCGGTGAGGTGCTGCCGCTGGCGGAACTGACCGCGATCGCGCATCGCCACGGCGCCCGCATCCTGGTCGATGCCGCGCAACTGGCCCCGCATCGCCGAATCGACCTGCAGTCGTTCGCGGAATCCGGCGGAACCGGCATCGACTACCTGGCCTTCTCCGGGCACAAGTTGTACGCGCCCTTCGGCGCCGGGGTGCTGGTGGGCCGCCGCGACTGGCTGGACGCGGCGCCGCCGTATCTGGCCGGCGGCGGGGCGGTCACCGCGGTCACCACCGAGCAGGCGCACTGGGCGCCCGCACCGCAGCGGCACGAGGCGGGGTCACCGAACGTCTTGGGCGCGGCGGCCGTCGCGGCGGCCTGCGAAACGTTGTATGCCCTCGACGAACAGGCCGTGGTCGAGCACGAACACCATTTGATCCGCCGCCTGCGCGACGGCCTGAAAACCGTTGCGGGCGTTCGGCAACTGCGCATCTTTTCCGACAGCGCCGACAGTGTGGGCATCGTGGCATTCACCGTCGACGGGTTCGAGCCCGGCCGGGTCGCGGCGTATCTGTCGGCCGAATTCGGTATCGGCGTGCGCGACGGGCGTTTCTGCGCACATCCCCTGCTGCAGCGGCTCGGTGTCGACGGCGCGGTGCGCGCGAGCGTCGGTCTGGGCACGTCGGTCGCGGATGTGGATCGCCTGCTCGAGGCGCTGAGCCGACTGGTTCGAGACGGCGCTTCGTGGAACTACACGTATGCCGGCGGCCAGTGGTCCCCGCTGCCGGAGACCCGGCCCGGCTTGACCGAGGCGGGGCAGGGCGCGGCACCCTGCACGATCTGATTCGGCACGATCTGATTCACGGCACGAGGTAGCGGGCGGCCAATTCTTCGATCAGCGGATCGCCGTCGGAAACGGAGTCGATGGCCTCGAGGTCCTTCTCGATCGCGATCTGGCGCGGATCGTCCTGCTCGGCGTCGGGCGCGCCGTCCTCGTTCAATTGGCGCAGCATCTTCTCGCGCACCCGAGCCTTCAGTGAATCAGCGATTTCCTGGGTCATATTTCCAGCATGCCCGCTTAGACCGGGGCCAACCATGTACCCCACGGGGTATTGCGGATCACGGTGAACAGCGCGAGCAGCCCGATGAGCCACCATTGCGCCTGGCCACGAAGGGTGAACGGGAAGGTGGTGTCGGCTCGGCCGCGCCAGCGGCTCAGAGCCCACCGCCCCCACCACAGCACCAGGGTGAGCAGCAGCGGAAGCACGAATACGTTGCTGTGCAGCGCGTCGAGTACCCGGCCTTCGGTGAGATTGTGCACAGCCCGCAGTCCACCGCAGCCCGGACACCACCATCCGGTCAGGGCATAGAACGGGCATATCCCGTATGCCCCCTGGCTGTGCGGATCGTGGAAGTGCAGCACCGCGGCCGCGGCGACCACCGCACCGGCCGCCAGTAGCGGCCCGCCCTGACTACGCCATCCGGTACGCGGCACCGACCGTTCGCCGGGCAGTTCGCGCGCGATATCCACAGGGTTCACGGTAATCGGCCGGCGTGGTGAGCCGCCAGCCTCGGCGGGCTGCGGCGAGGATCAGCCGGGCTGCGCGAACCGCAGGATGTTGCCGAACGGGTCGGTTACCGCGAAACCCCGCCCTCCCGGACCGTCGGCGGGGCGCCCAGGTTTGGCGAATCGGTAATCCGTGGCAGCAAGCTCGGATTGCCAGGTGTCGATATCGTCCACAGCGATCCACACCACCGATCCGGGGGTGCCGTCGCCGTGATGCTCACTCAGATGCAGTCGCGCGCCCGAGCGCGAAACCTGGGCATACAGCGGGAAATTCGGTTCGAACCGATGCTCCCAGTCCACCGCGAAACCCAGGAAATCCCGGTAGAACTCATACGCCTTCTCGATGTCGTAGATGCGCAGTACCGGAATCGGTGCGGCGAAACCGATCGTATTGTCGCTGGACATGGACCGATGGTCACACGGTCAGCGGGTACGCGTCGTCACCGGCGCGGTGAGCGTGCCGGCGAGCATGTCGATGACCTGGTCCCAGGCCTCCCGGTCGTCGGCGGCGATCCGGCCTGCCTCGACGGCGCGTTCGTGGTCGGCCAGCAGCGCGAACAGCACCGTGGTGAGGCTGCGCAGCCTGCGATGCCGCAGACGCGGCGGCAGGTCCGAAAGAGCGCGGTCGAGCCCGCCCACGATCACTCGCACCGAGGTCCGTTCGGCGCTGTCCAGATTGGCCGCGTCCGACACTGCGGGATGGGTGCGGATCTGTTCGAGAAACCTTGCGTAATAGGAACTTTCGTCACGCGCTCCCAGTTCGAACATGGGGATGACCAGCGCGTCGAGCAGAGTGTGCACATCGTCGGCGGCCGCGGCGGGGCGCTGCGCCAGCAACTCCAACCGACGCACCTCCAAAGTCGCCAGCCGCTGCTGGACCACCGCCTCGACGAGTCCGTCGCGTGAGCCGAAGTGATACGGGATCGCCGAGTTGTTGCGCTGCCCGGCCGCGGCCGCGATATCGCGCAGCGGCACCAGATATCCCCGCTCGGCGATCAGCCGCTCCCCCGCCACCATCAACCGCTCCCGGGCACTCACTGCTTCCACGCTGAGCACGATACGTCCTACCAGGGGATTGAGCACTAGTCCTTGACAGTTAAGAGCTAATTCTTAACACTGCGAGGACCACAATGAGAGGACTAGCGATGATCCTGGACAAATTCCGACTCGACGGCCGCGCCGCCGTCGTCACCGGCGCGGGCCGCGGTATCGGCGCCGCCACCGCCCTCGCCCTGGCCGAGGCGGGCGCCGATGTGGCGATCGCCGCGCGCACGCAGTCGCAACTGGACGAGGTCGCCGAGCAGATCCGGGCGACGGGGCGGCGTGCCCTCGCCGTGGCCTGCGATCTGTCGGATCTCGACGCCGTCACGGCACTGGCCGACGCCGCCGCCACCGAATTCGGCCGCATCGACATCGTGGTCAACAATGTCGGCGGCACCATGCCGAACACCTTCCTGACCACCTCGCCGGAATTCCTCGAGGAGGCCTTCCGCTTCAACGTCTCCACCGCGCACGCCCTCACCCGCGCGTCGGTCCCGCACATGCTCGCCGGCGAGGGCGGCTCGGTGGTCAACATCTCCTCGATGATGGGCCGGGCGCCCGGGCGCGGCTTCCTCGCCTACGGCACGGCCAAGGCGGCGCTCGCACACTGGACCCGGCTGGCTGCCGCGGATCTGTCGCCGCGAATCCGGGTCAACGGCATCGCGGTCGGCTCGGTGCTGACCTCCGCACTCGAGGTCGTGGCACAGAATCCCGAGGTCAAGGCGAAGATGGAGGCCGATACGCCGCTGCATCGGCTGGGCGATCCGACCGATATCGCGGCCGGCATCGTCTACCTGTGCTCCCCCGCGGGCAGTTATCTCACCGGCAAGATTCTCGAGATCGACGGCGGTATCGCCGCACCCAACCTGAAACTCGGCCTGCCCGATTTGTGATAACAAGGCGGATTCTTCCGCACCATCGGGGCCCGCGGCGGGTCACAATGATCAACTATGCATCGTGATCGAGCACACATCGATCGCTGACGGTGCCGTCCCAGCTTGTCGACGAAGTGCCCGCCGCCCGGCTCGGCCGGACAGCGGGCCGGGTAGAGAGGTCGGACGCATATGAACTGCTCGAGCATCACCCGATGGACGATCCGAGCGGCGGCCGCGACCGCGATCGCGGCCGCCGGATTCGCTGTCACGGTGCCCGCGGGCGCCGATCCGGTGTGGCCCGGCGGCCCCGACATCCCCGGCGTTCCGCAACTCGTTCCTTCCCCGCCCGGCCAGATCTCGGCTCCGTGTTCGGCCGCCGCACGCGCCTGCCTGCGCCTGTCGACCAATGAGGGCTGGCTGATGGACAACGGCCGCGTGGTCTACGGCCCGACCCCCATCTCGCACGGGCGGCCCGGGTACGAGACACCGCCGGGCACCTTCCACGTCGCGTTCAAGGAGCCGTACCACTGGAGCACCATGCACAACGCCGAAATGCGGTGGGCGGTCTTCTTCAACGGCGATATCGCCACCCATATCGGGCCCATCGAGGAGCAGTCCCACGGCTGCATCCGGATGACCCCCGAGGGGGCCAAGGCCTTCTACGACTACGTCAATCCGGGTGACGTCTTCGAAGTCGTGCCGTGAACGTGGGCGCCGGCCCGACTCCGGGCCGGCGCGCTACGAATTCAGGGCTACGAATCCGGGGCTACGAATTCAGGTGGCCCAGCTTGATCGCCAGTAGATTCGCGATCACGACGCCCGCGAAGACGACCGCCGCCACCCGATGGCCCAGTCCCCACAGCGCGGCCGCGGCGCCACCGAACACGACGACCTTGGTGATCACCGCGAGCAGCGGAATATCGAAACTCGCCTTCGGCGCCGCGAACATTCCCCACACCACCGCGGCGGCCAGCGGGATGCCCAGCGCCAGAACTACTTTCACCACGGTGCTGTCACCGGCACGCCACCCCCACAGTCCCAGCACCGCCAGCGCGCCGAGCTCCACGGCGAACGCGACGGTCAGGTTGGCCCACTTCCACAGTTCCTGCATGACTGCCCTCTCATTTTCTCGAGAGCAGCGCTCTCTAATAAGAGCAGTGTGCGCGAGGGCCGAGGTGTTGTCAACCGGAACGGAGATGGATCGCGCACGGAAGGGCCGCGCTACCGGCGCGATATCGGACGAATCGAGTCGACATCCGCGAAAATGGCCGGCACTTACCGACGCCACCCGCAGGCCGGTTCCCGCCGGTGCTGACAAAACGGAGACACCGACGCGCCGCAGGACCGAAAGTCCCGTGAAGTGCCCAGGAAACGTACTCAGCCGGCCGTTCGCGGTCGATCGGACAGGCCGAGACGCAGGTGCTCGCTGTGATACACCGCCTCGTCCAGCAATTGCGCGACGTGGGTGTCGTAGAGGCTGTAGACGATGCTGCGACCGGCGCGAGTTCCGATGACGAGGCCGAGGTTGCGCAGCAGACGGAGCTGATGAGAGACCGCGGACTGCTCCATCCCCACCGCCTCGGCGAGTTCGGAGACCGGCCGCGGCCCCTGGCGCAATTCACTGAGGATCAGCAGCCGGCTCGGCGTGGCCAGGGCCTGCAGGGTGGTCGCCACATGCGCGGCGGACTCACTGTCCAGCCGGGCAATCGGCCGATCGCGGCCCTCGACCCCATGTCCCATAACCGTGGAGTTTAGCCGACCAGGTATACATGAAGACCTCTTCACGTGTTCTGTTATTCTCGGGTTGCCCGCTCCCGACCTTCGGAGGTTCTTCGTGTCCGCACCGGCCGCCACGCGTCCCGCCGCGCTCACGGCGATACCCGCGCGGCGGACGCGGCTGTTCGCACTTCCCGAAATTCGTTGGGCCGCAGCGGCTCTCCTGCTCTTCGCGGCCGGCTCGATGGCCCGGCTCCTGCACACACCTCCCGAGGTGTGGTGGTCGCTCTATCTGGCCTGCTATCTCACCGGCGGCTGGGAACCCGCCCTGGCCGGCGTGCGTGCCCTGCGCGAAAGGACACTGGACGTCGACCTGCTGATGGTGGTGGCCGCGATCGGCGCGGCCGCGATCGGGCAGATCACCGACGGCGCACTGCTGATCGTCATCTTCGCCACCTCGGGCGCACTGGAGGCGTTCGCGACCGCGCGCACCGAGGATTCGGTGCGCGGCCTGCTCGATCTGGCACCCGATACCGCCACCCGGATCGACGACGGCATCGAAACGACCGTCAGGGCAGCGGATCTGGAGGTGGGCGATGTGATCCTGGTCCGTCCCGGAGATCGCATCGCGGCCGACGGCACGGTCGTGGCGGGGGCGAGCGAGGTCGACCAGGCAACCATCACCGGCGAGCCCATGCCGGTGGACAAAACACCCGGTGACGAGGTGTTCGCCGGAACCTCGAACGGCACCGGGGTCCTGCGCGTGCGGGTCGGGCGCCGGGCCGAGGATTCGGTGGTGGCCCGGATCGCCACCCTGGTCGAACAGGCCGGCCGGACCAAGGCGCGCGCGCAGCTGTTCATCGAGAAGATCGAGCAGCGCTATTCGGTGGGCATGGTCGCGGTAACACTCGCGGTGTTCGCCGTGCCGTTGATCTTCGGTGCGGCGCTGCGCGATTCGCTGCTTCGGGCCATGACGTTCATGATCGTCGCCTCACCGTGTGCGGTGGTGCTGTCCACCATGCCGCCCCTGCTCGCCGCGATCGCCAACGCCGGTCGGCACGGCGTCCTGGTGAAATCCGCGGTCGTGATGGAACGGCTGGGCAGCACCACCCGGGTGGCTTTCGACAAAACCGGCACGCTCACCCGCGGCGTCCCGGAACTCACCGATATCCGGGTGCTGCCCGATTGCCCGTGCACGGCCGAGGAAGTCCTGCGCTGGGCCGCGGGCGCGGAATACTCCAGCGAGCACCCGCTGGCCACCGCGGTCGTCCGCGCCTGTCATGAACGCGGACTCGCCCTGCCGCCCGTCGACCATTTCAGCGCGCAACCCGGGCGCGGTGTCACCGCCACCGTCGACGGTCACCTCATCGAGGTGGGATCGACTGCCGCACTGCTGGATTCGATCGACAAGGACGCTGCGTCCGTCGTAGCGGAGATACAAGGCGCGGGGCATACCGCTGTGATCGTGCGGCGCGAGCACCGGTCGATCGCAATTCTCGGCATCACCGATCAGACGCGCCCCGAAGCGGCCGATGCCGTCGGCGCGCTCACCGAAATCACCGGAGCCGCACCGGTTCTGCTCACCGGCGACAACCTCGCCGCCGCCCGGCGGCTCGCCGGCCGGCTCGGACTCACCGATGTGCGGGCTGAGCTGTTGCCGGAAGGTAAGGTCGCCGCGATCGAAGAACTGGAAGCCGCGGGCGACCGGGTCACCGCCGTGGGCGACGGCATCAACGACGCACCCGCGCTCGCCGCCGCGCATGCCGGAATCGCCATGGGCGGCAACGGATCCGACCTCACCCTGCACACCGCCGACGCGGTCGTCATCCGCGACGATCTGACCACCGTGCCCGCAGTCATCGCCCTGTCGCGCCGCGCGCGCCGCACCGTGGTCGCCAATCTGGTCATCGCCGCGACCTTCATCGCCGTCCTGATCACCTGGGATCTCGTCGGCCACCTCCCGCTACCGCTGGGCGTCGCCGGACACGAGGGTTCCACGGTCATCGTCGGACTCAACGGTCTGCGCCTGCTTCGGCGCAGCGCGTGGGGAAGCGGGACGGCGCGCGGGAGCGACTGACGGTTTCGGCGGCCACGTGCCCGGACCTCGGCCGATCCGTCGATCGCGTCCCTTCGCCGTGACGAGAGGCGCATACTGGTCGAGCGCGCATCGTGCGGCGGCCGGGTCGAACCCACCGCCGGGGTACCTCGTATCAGAGGCAGGACGTTTCCCGAAACCGACAATCAGAGGTCACCATGACCGATCTGTCACCGTTCTACGCCGACGTGCAGGCCCACTACGACCTGTCCGACGATTTCTTCGCCCTCTTCCTGGATCCCACGCGCACCTACAGTTGCGCGTACTTCCGTGAACCGGACCTCACCCTGGAACAGGCACAGCTCGCCAAGATCGACCTGTCGCTCGGCAAATGCGATCTGCATCCGGGGATGACCCTGCTCGACATCGGCTGCGGCTGGGGTTCGACCATGCTGCGCGCCGTCGAGAAATACGACGTGCGCGTGATCGGCCTGACGCTGAGCCGCAACCAGTACGAGCACGTGCGGGAGCTGCTGGACCGGCTGCCGCCCGGCACCGGTGAGGTGCATCTGCGCGGCTGGGAGGAATTCGACCATCCGGTCGACCGGATCGTCTCGATCGGAGCCTTCGAACATTTCCGGCGCGAACGCTACGACGCGTTCTTCGAGCGCTGCCACCACCTGCTGCCCCCGGACGGCCGCATGATGCTGCACACCATCATCGGCTTCCACCGCCACCAGCTCCGCGAGATGGGCATCCCCCTCACCCACGAATATCTGGCGTTCAGCAAGTTCGTCCTCGACGAGATCTTCCCCGGCGGACAACTTCCGCAGCCGCAGTGGATCGGCGAATACGCCGAACAGGCCGGCTTCACCCTGCACGACGTCCAATCGCTGCAGCCGCACTACGCCCACACCCTCGACCTCTGGGCACAGGCCCTCCGCGACCACCGCCCCGAAGCCGTCGCCCTGACCTCCCCGGCCGTCTACGACCGCTACATCCGCTACCTGACCGGCTGCGCCGACCTCTTCCGCGACGGCTACATCGACGTCCGCCAGCACGTCCTGCTGGCGTGACGGACGCCGCCACCGAACTGGAACGTGTTCTAGTGTGGCGGCATGGATGTGAGTTACGAGGGAACCGCGCGGGAGATCGCGACGGACAAGGGCGTGCTGCGATACCACGAGGCCGGGAACGGTCCGCCGCTGCTGCTGCTGCACGGCTCCGGGATCGGCGTCAGCGGATGGCGGAACTACCGGGGCAACCTCGGCGCGTTCGCGGAGCGGTTCCACTGCTACGTGCTGGAGTTCCCGGGATTCGGGGTGAGCGATCCCGTCGACGGGCATCCCGTGCTGACCGCGGGGTCGTCGGTCGTCCGATTCATGGATGCGCTGGGCATCGAGTCCGCCGCGATGATCGGCAACTCGATGGGCGGGGTGGTCGGCGTCAACGTGGCGATGAAACATCCTGCGCGCGTGCGCAAGTTGGTCACCATCGGCGGTGTGGGGCCCAACATCTTCAGCCAGAACCCGAGCGAGGGCACGCGACTGCTGCAGGAATTCGCCGACGCGCCGAGTCGCGAGAAACTGGTGCGCTGGCTGGAATGCATGGTCTACGACCGCAGCTTGATCACCGAAGAACGCATCGAGGAGCGCTGGGAAACCGCGAAGGATCCGGACTCGCACAAGACGCTCGCGGCGATGTACGGTTCCCGGGCGTTCGCCGCGCAACAGCAGATGATGGCCACCTCCGGAGTGCCGCCGTACTGGTCGATGCTGGGAACGGTGCAGTGTCCCACCTTGCTGACCTGGGGCCGCGACGACCGCCAGTGCCCACCCGATATGCCGATGATCCCGATGCGCCTGATTCCCGGCGCCGAACTGCACATCTTCCCGAACTGCGGGCACTGGGTGATGATCGAGGCCAAGGAGGCATTCGAGCGGATCACCATGGAATTCCTGCTGCGCTGACATCCGCGACATATGCGAAACCGCCCCGGAAATCGGCTTCCGGGGCGGTCGCGTCTTCATGCCGCTGCCGCGCGCAGCCCGCGGCGGCCGAGCGCGTCAGTAGTAGTGCGCGCGGCCGGCCACCGGGCGTCCCAGCGCACCCAGCAGAGCCAGCGCAGCCCCCACGACCAGCGCGATGATGCCCAGAGTCCACAGGATCGGAATCCCGAGCAGGAAACCGAGAACCAGAAGGACAACCCCGAGAGTGATCACAGCAATCTCCTCACTTTCGCTCACCTCGCACCGATCCGGCGACCGGCTGCGATCAGCGGTGGCTCGAACCATCCGATACCCGCATATCCGGGAGTGAAACGAACTCCCTTCATTGCGGGGACGATTCGCTGATCGGAGCGTCGAGAAGTCGGCGAGTTTCGGAAACTCACCGTCGACCGGCCGCCTCCTGATGTTGAGGATCCACCACTCGCTCCAGTGCGCGCAGATCGGCCTCGAGCGCCCGGAACAGCACATAGGCGACCACGAAGGCGATGATGGACCCCACGCACAACACCCGCACCGCGACGATGATCTTCGGAGTATCGCTCAGCGGCAGGAATGTCACCCCGGCCACCGCCAGCAGTGGCACCGACGCCGCCACCGCGAGATATCCGTTGCAGCGGCGATCGAGCCGGCGCAGCTGCCCCGCATCCTCGCGGCTGATGTCGCCGTGCCGGAGAAACAGCGGGTAGACGCAGCGGACCATGTAGAACGTCACCAGGAAGAACGGATATGCCACCGCCATCGCGCCGCACACCAGCAGCCCGCCCACGAAGTGCACCATCTCCTGTCCGGTGAGCTCGTGGGTCGCGAAGTGCAGCACGAGCGGGAACAGAATCGCCGACAGGCTCCAGAGCGAGAACGCCACCACCACACACCGATCACCGAACAGCAGGGCATCGGATCTGGCGCGGGCGAGTATCCGGGAGTCATATTCGCGTCCGCGCCGCATACCGCGCGGAACGGCGAGTAGATAGCGCGACAAATACAGCACGATCACGACGCCCACCGGGAAGAAGACCGCGTTCACCGTGCTGGTGAAAATCCACCATGTCTGTTGGGCGGACCCACTCATCCGGTCGATGATCAGGGTTCGATTGTGCACCGTATTGTACACGGCCGCAAGCACATTCGGGGCGCCGAAGGCCAGCACCACCAGCGGCACCAGCCACCTCCGCGCCCGGAAACGCCAGCTGGTGGGTGCCGGATCCACCAGTTCGCGGGCCCGCGCGTCCAGGCACAGTTCGAATTGCTGGGCCAGTTCGTTGCCGTTGGACCACCGCTTGTCCCGCGTGGGCGCCAGGCAGGTCAGCAAAACCCTGCACAGTGCCGCCGGGCAATCGGGCGGAACCCGTTGCAGCGCAGCCGAATCCACACCAGTACGACGACGTGCGAGCATCGCCCCGAGCGCGGTGGAGTCGCTGCGCTCACCCGCGGTGCTGTCGTCGAACGGCTTGGCACCGGTCAGCAGCTCCCACAGCACCACACCCAGCGAGTAGATGTCGGAACGGGTATCCAGATCGTCGGCGGAACGGTGGTAGCCGGGATGGCAGGCCTCCAACTGTTCCGGCGACATGTACGACAGCGACCCACCGAAGTACGCCACCGGATTGGCGCCGGCCACCTCGCGGCTGAAACTGATGTTGAAATCGGCGAGTTTCGGCACCGCCTCCGCGGTGAGCAGCACGTTCGCCGGTTTGACATCGCGATGCAGCACGCCGTGCTCGTCGGCGTAGGCCAGCGCCTCGGCGAGCCGGCGGCCCAGCCAGGCGACGGTTTCCGGCCACGACAGCGCCGCGATCTCGGCGCGCACGCTGGAATCGGTCGGGCGGATCTCACCCTTCTCCTCCATCGCGGCGTCGACCGCGGCCAGCAGCAACCGACCGCTGCGCTGGTCGGCAGGGGTGGACCGGACCCGGTGCAACACACCCAGCAGGGTGCCACCGGGCAGGAACTGCATGTACAGCAGCCGGAGTCGGCGGCTGCGGGAATCGCCGTGCGGGTCCGGTTCGCCCAGCAGCCGCTGGTCGAAGATCCGGACGATGTAGTCGTGGTCGAGCTGGGCCAGCGTCTGCGGTTCGGTGCCGCGGTCGGCGGAGATCTTCACCGCCACCAGCCGCTGCAACGAGCGCTGCCGGGCCAGGAACACCCGCGCGAAGGCTCCGCTACCCAGCCCGGTGAGCAGATCGAAATCGTCGATGCAATCGCCTACCCGGATGCTGTCCAGCCGAGCGACCTGCGATCCCGTCGTCTCCTGTTCGGCGAACAGGTCGCCCGTGGTGCGGGTGCCTTCGGGGGCGACCATGGTCGAGGCGATGGCAGTCGGGTCCGCACCGGCGCGTTGAGTGCTCCGATCCTGGTCGTCGGCATTGAGCAACTCGCTCAGCTCGGGCGCTTGCGCGGGATATTCGCGCAGATATTCGCGTGGATCGACCCGCTCGCCGCTGTGCCGGCGGATCACGAACTCCTCATAGACCAGGCTCGCCGGAACGCGGTCCGGCGACAGCTCGGCGAATTCCGCGCAGTAGTTCCGCAGCCGCTTGCGGGGCGGCGGCTCGGGTCCGCCGGACGGCGTGAGCGCGGGCCGGCGCAGCCAGCGCTGCCGCAGGTCGACGCGGATCAGTTCGATCAACGCGCCCAAGCGCAAGGTCTCTGCGTCGGGCAGGTAATCGCTGATGGCCGGGGCGGGGGCAGCCGATTCCCACGCGGCTGCGAAGGCGGCCACCGCGCCGGATTCGAGTCCGGCCGTGGATCGTCCGAAGCCGCTGTCTGAGCCGGAGCCGTCGGTCATATCCGCTCCTGTCGAATCCGAACCGTGCACTGGCCGGTCGGTGAAGCGATGGATGCGATCCTCCACACCCAACACCATCATCCCCGAGAGGCGGTCCGATCGAGGAGAAATCGCACGGGCTGCATCCGGTCGACCCCCGGTGCGCCAAGGCCTGCTATGGCTACGTCGATCCGGGCGACGTCTTCGAGGTCGTGCCGTAATCGGTTTTGCCGGCGTCAAATCCGCGCGGGGCGGGCGCCGCGCCGCCGTGGACGCAGCTGATACAGCCGGTATCCGGCCAGCGCGAGGAAGACGGCCCCCAGGCCTGCGACGACTCCCATGTCGAGCAGCCACGTGCCCAGGGTATGTCGCCACAACGGGTCGGGTGCGCCGTTGTGCGGCGACAAGGTGTCCAGGTCGAGGGTGGCCGCTGCCGCAGCGTAGCCCCAGCGGGACGGCGACAGGTAGGCCAGCTGTTCCAGCACAGGGGTGCCGGGCAGCCGTACCAAACCGCCGGTGAACACCAGTTGCGCCATGGACAGCACAATCAGCAGTGGCAGCGTCTTCTCCGAGGTGTTGACCGACACCGAGACCAGCAAGCCCAACGCCAGCGAGGCGATGCCGAGTATCGCCATCGCCAGGATCAACTCCAGCGGGACCGAGGTGAATACGCCTTTCGCCGGCATGCTCACCCCGATGGTGCCGATCAAGAACAGCACCGCCGCCTGCAGGATGGTGATCACGCCCAAGACCAGGAGCTTCGACATCAGGTAGACCCCTGCGGACAGTCCGGCCGCGCGTTCTCTGCGGTAGATCGTCTGCTCCTTGACGATCTCGCGAATCGAGTTGCCGGTGCCGATGAAACAGGCACCGAATATCAAGATCATGAGCTTGGTGGGGGCATCGGTGTTGGTTCCGGGCGCCCCGGCGAAACCCTCGCCCGACGGCACCGCGGCGATCAAGCCACCGAGAATCAGCGGCATCACGCCGAGCAGCGCCAGGTAACTTCGGTCCGAGGCGATGACCGCCAGGTATCGCCGGCACACCGTACTGAGCTGGCTGAGCTTGGACTGCGACGCGGGCGGGGGTGCCGGTGCGTGTACGTCCGCCGGACCGACTTCGTCGGTCGGCCCGACCTCCACGTACTGCTCGAAGCGTGGCGATTCCCGGAATTCAGCAGCCCAGTCGCGGTCCTCCTCGCGATCGAAGGACTGAAACACCTCGGCCCAACTGCGCTGCCCGAACTGCTGCAACCCCTCCGCGGGCGGTCCGTAATAGGCCAGCCGACCGCCGGGTACCAGCACGAGGAGGCGGTCGCAGGAATCGAGGTTCGCGACACTATGGGTGACGACGATCACGGTGCGTCCGTCGTGTGCCAGTTCGGACAGCATATCCATGACCGTCTTGTCCAGGCCCGGGTCGAGGCCGGAGGTCGGCTCGTCGAGGAACAGCAGAGACGGTTTGGTCAGCAACTCCAGTGCGACGCTCACCCGTTTGCGCTGGCCACCGGAGAGCCTATCGATGCGGGTGTCGGCATGCCGGGCCAAGCCGAGCTCGGCGAGGACCTCATCGACCCGCTGCCCGCGCTCCTCGGGGCGCGTGTCACCGGGGAAGCGGAGTTCGGCCGCGTACAGTAGCGCGCGCCGCGTCGGAAGTTGGCTGTGCAGGATGTCTTCTTGCGGAACCAGTCCGATGCGGTGGCGGAGTTCGTCGTAGTCGGTGTAGAGGTCGCGTCCGTCGTAACGAACCGTCCCCTCTGTCGCCGGACGCAACCCGGTCACCGCGCCGAGCAACGTCGATTTGCCCGCTCCACTGGGTCCGATGACCCCGACGAGCGAGCGCTGCGGAATCGGGAAGCTCACCTCGTCGAGGAGAACCTTGCCTTCCGATGTCCGCACGATGAGGTTCTGTACCGACACCGACACGTCACCGGTGTCGACGTACTCCCGCAGTTCGTCGCCGATCAGCCGGTAGGTGGTATGCCCCATGCCGATCAAGTCGGATTCGGACAGGTCCGCCGAATCGACCCGGGCGCCGTTGACGTAGGTGCCGTTGTGGCTGTCGAGGTCGACGACCCGATACCGGCCTGCGCCGGTCACTCGCAGTTCGGCGTGATGACGGGAGACCATGAGGTCGGGCACGACGATGTCGTTGTCGGAGGCCCGCCCGATCCGGAGTGTGTCCGAGACGATCGGGACGACCGCGCTGGGGCGAGCCGCCGGAGGCGACGGCGCAACCTGCCGGGGGCGCCCCCCCGGATGGAACGTCGTCATGGTGGCTTCATCGTCGAGCTGGTAGCCGGGATCGGGGACGAGCATCGTGTCGCCGCCGATATCGCCGGACGACTCGCGTCTGTGCTGTCCTTTTTCCCCCTCCACCGAACAGGCCAACTGCTCGCCGTTCACGGCGTGACCGAGCTGGAACGTCTCGTCATGATCGATCAGCATCCGATCGACGCGCTGACCGTCGAAAAAGGTGCCGTTGAGGCTGTGCGCGTCCTCGATTTCCCAACCGTCCGACCCGCGCTCCAAGACGGCGTGCACGGAAGATACCCGCGGATCGGTCACCACGATGTCGGCGGCCAGATCGCGGCCGACATTGTATGAACCTCCCGCGTGCAGCCGATAGACGCGCTCTCGCGTCTGCACCACAAGAACGGGCGCCTCGGGAAATTCTGTGGAGGACTGATCATCCGCCATAACGGGAGTATACGACTTGAAACGCCCTGCCACCGCAAAACCGGCCACCGGGAATTCCCTGGCAGTATCTGCTCTGCTCCATTCTCGCGCCGCCCTAACCCGCGCTGACCAGCGAGAACGACCTGCGAGTGGAGAGCCACCACCACCCGGCAGCCGCTGACGAGGCAGTGCAGCCGCTGCACCGACCCCCGACCGAACCAGCCGCGGAAATCACCGTGACGGGCTCGGTAATACCAATTCGATCGAACCCGAACAAAATATCGAAGCTGAATATTCCCATTGTTTCGCCGTGAAAACACGTCTTACCAGTTCCGGATCCGACACCACCACGACATCTCCGAACCCCAGTACGGGCACCGACATGAGCTGGCCATATCGCCGCACCATCGCATATCCGGCGCGATCTCCACCGACTATGTAGCCGGCGCCGTAGACGGCCCCGAAAAAGGAAGCCAGACCTTGCACTACAGGTGGCCCCGGAGGTTTGCGCACCCCACGCCCTACTACCCGGCGGCTTTTGGCGCTGGTCTCAGATGCAGCCACGTTGCCGACTCCCATTTCAGAAACAGATTGATTCTCACTTTCAGGGTACGCAGTGATTCTCATTCGTCAAGACGAGACTGGATGCCGCACACGGCGAGCGCCGAAGGGCGTTACTCGTCTTCAGCGCCTTCCCGTCGCCGAGGAAGCCGCAAACGGTCAATCTCGGCGATAGGCCGCCTCGGTGGCCACTTGCAGGTCGATGCCGATGTCGTCACCGGTTTGGATGACCACCCGATCGAGGCGAGCGCCAGTGAGCTCGAACGGTGATCGGTATTCACTCGATACCGGCTGACCGCGGTCGCGTCCGACATTCATGCCCTCGCCCGACAGGGAGAAGAACATCGGCTGAATCATGATGTCGGCCTTGGCGACCACGTCACCGCCGATGTAGAGCTGCGCGGTTCCCGTGGGCGAATGCCCCTCCACGCCGGTCTTGACGAATTCGACGCCGACTCGCACCGGCCCGGTGGCCAGAACGCGATCGGAAACCAGGTGCTGCTCCTTTTCACCGAGCCAGTTGTACACATAATGCAGACGGTGATCCTTCACGAACAATGAATGCCCGCCGAATCGTCCGCCGCCGGCGAAAATCACTCCGGCGCAACCCTCCCCCTGGATATCGAGAGACGCCGTGATCGCGAAAGATCGGCCGATCATCACGAACGAGCGCTCGGGCACTTCCGACCCGCCGGGGAACAGGGTGATCCGGCCGGTGTCGTCGGCGATGGAGGGGCGCTCGAGGTTCGCGATCTCCATCCCCGTGCGGTCGTCGAGTGGGTAGCCGTTGTATTGCTCTGCCTGCTGTTCCCACAGCGCGATCAGTTCGGCCAGCAGGTGCGGCTGCTCGTCGGCCAGGTCGCGCATCTGGTTGCGGTCGACGTCCAAGTGGTACAAACACCAGGTATCTCGATCGAAATGGCCCCACCCGTTCGGGGCAGGTGCGTGAACCGTATTGGCCTGCCAGCCGTCTCGCCATATGGCACGCGTGCCCATCATGGAATAGAACTGCGTGTGCTTGGGCGACGGAGAGGCCGGATCACGCAGTATTGCGGCCATCGACTCGCCCTCGAGCCGTGACTGCGGTACCGATCGCACCGTATCCGGCGCGGTGACGCCCAGCAGGTCGTACAGCGTCGGGACGATATCGATGGCGTGAATGTACTTGTCGCACATCGTTCCCCGTGCCGGCAGACCCGACGGCCAGGAAACCAGCAGAGGGTCGGCGGTACCACCTTCCCACGCTGCATTCATTTTGTAGAGCTTGAACGGGGTGTTGAAGGCCATGGCCCAGCCGTTGGAAAAATGCGGATGCGTGGTTTCGGTGCCCAGTTCGCCGAGCTTGGCGAGGTTCTCCTCGACGTTCTCCGGAATCTGGTTGTACCAACGATTTTCGTTTACAGATCCTTGTGGGCCGCCCTCCGCGGAACAACCGTTGTCCGACAGGGCGACGATCACGGTGTTGTCCAGCTGCCCGATCTGTTCCAGATAATCGAGCAGGCGCCCGATCTGATGGTCGGTATAGGACGCAAAACCGGCGTACACCTCGGCCTGCCGCGCGAACAGCCTCCGTTCCCCCTCGCTCAGTTCGTGCCACGGAATCACGAGATCGGAAGCAGGCCAAGGCAATCCCTCCGCACTGGTCGCCTGCGCGAGCGGATTGATATCGGGGAGCACGGTGCCCGGCGGGAGCAGTCCGAGTTCTTTCTGCCGCTCCAGCACCCTCTCACGGCAATGCTCGTAACCGTCGTCGAACACGCCCTTGTACTTGTCGGCCCATTCCCGGAAAACATGGTGCGGAGCGTGACAAGCACCCGGGCAGAAATACATCATCCACGGTTTGTTCGGGGCGGTGGCCAGCGAATCGGCGATGAATTCCATGGCACGGTCGGCCAGGTCCGCCGAGAGGTGATATCCCTGCGCCGGCGCGGCGGGAGGGTCGATCTGATGGTTGTCGTACCACAGATCCGGATACCACTGATCGGTGAGCCCGCCGAGAAAGCCGTAGAAGCGGTCGAAGCCCCGCGCCAGGGGCCAGGTGCGTTTCGAGGCGCCCATCGACATCTCCGACGCCGGGGACAGATGCCACTTACCGACCGCCATCGTGTTGTAGCCGCGCTCACGCAGCACCTCGGAGATGAATCCGTTCTCCGGCGGGATGTAGCAGGACATATTCGGGAACCCATCGGAGATTTCCCCGACCACCGCCATGCCGTTGCTGGTGGCGTTGCGGCCGGTCAGCAGACTCGCCCGGGTGGGTGAGCACAACGCGGTGGTGTGGAATTGCGTGAACTGAACGCCCCGCTCGGCAATACGGCGCATCGCAGGCATCTCGATCGAGCCGCCGTAGAGATCCCAGGACCCGAAGCCCATATCGTCCCAGACGACATACAACACATTCGGCGCACCTTCGGGCGCCCGCGGTTCGACGAACGGCGTCCAGTCCGGAACCGAATCACGTACATCGCGCTCGATCTTGCCCGCAAACTCCGCCGCCATGACCGCTCCTGTCTCGGGTAATCGATACTCCGATGCAAAGCTCGCACACGACGCGCGCGTCCGAGCTCATGCGAAACGGGCGATTCGCAGAAAGAATCGGACGCATCCGCGGCCGAGCCGTCCCGATCTGCGACTGACCCGCAGCCAGTCGCCGACCGCACCTCAAGTATCGCCGAAGCCGGCTATCTGATACCTCCGATAACCGATCGCGCACGTCGGCCAACTGCTGCTTGCTGCAGTGATGGGTCAAGGAGTGAATTTTCTATAATGGAATATCATGTTGCAGGAATGACGTCGTCGTAAGGAGATCGACCGTGGCCGGCCGCAGGCCCCGCAACCGCAAAGAGCAGATCGTCGAGGCCGCGAGCGAACTGTTCCGCGAGCGCGGCTACCACAACGTGTCGGTCGCGGACGTCACCACCAAGGTCGACATCGGCGCCTCGGCTCTGTATCGGCACTTCCGCAACAAGAATGAGCTCTTGTACGCCGCCGTGCTCACCGGTCTCGAATCGTTGCAGGAATCGGTCGACGGTGTCGCAGATCTGCCGGAGCTGCTTGCGACGCTGGCCGCCGGCTCGGCAGAGCGCCGGGGCCTGCCCCTGCTGTGGCAGCGCGAAGCGCGGTACCTGGATGCGGAGCAGCGCACTGAACTGCGCGAGCGACTGCGGGGCATCACCTCACGAGTCGCAGACTTGATCGCGGCGGCTCGCCCCGAACTGACCACAGCGGATTGCGAGCTGATCGGATTCTCTGTTCTCGCAACGCTCAGCAGCACCTCGGCCCACCGAATCGTCTTGCCCCGCCGTCGTATGGAAGCACTGCTGTCGACGCTGTCCACCCGGGTCGCTCACACCCCCCTCGGTACGAGCGAGACGGACGAACAGCCGGCCACGGATGGCTTCGAAATCCCGGTCTCCCGCCGAGAACAACTGCTGGCGGCGGCGATCCGCCTGTTCGACGAACGCGGCTACCAGACCGTCCTGACCGAGGACATCGGCGAAGCGTGCGGAACCACCGGCCCCAACGTCTACAACTATTTCGACGCCAAGATCGATCTACTGGTCGCCGCGATGACGAGAGGCTTCGATCGTCGGGCGATGGTGGTCCGACAGGCCCTGGCCGGCGTCACCGATGCACGCGACATGCTGGACAGGCTGGTGCGAGCGCATATCGACGTCGCGCTCGAGAACGGCAATCTGGTGGGCTTGATGGCCAGTGAATTGAACGAGCTACCCGAGAACACCCGCAAGATCTGCACCCAGGAACAGCGTGACTACCTGCATCTGTGGACTCGGGCCGTGGCTGGCGTCCGGCCCGGCATCGATCCCACCGAAGCACGGATCACGATCAGTGCCGTGCTGACGATGGTGGCCAATGCCGCACGGACGCCTCGACTGCGGCGGCGAACCGATCTCGCCGAACGGTTGGCCGAGATCTCGATGGCCATGTTGTTCGACCCCACCGAAGTTCCCGGTGCGGCAGGAACGGCGGCCGCCACGGCTGGATAGCGACCTCGGACCTGCCGGGGCGGCGAGGCTCAGACTGTATTCGCGACCAGAGGCGCCGCGCCGCAGGGCGCACCGCGGCGTTCACGAAGCAACACTTCCTGAGCGATGGTCGCTATGAGGGTGCCGTCTCGGGTCCACACTTCGCCCTCGGTCAAGCCGCGTCCGTCACCGGAGGTTCGGCTGCGGTGAACGAACAGCAGCCAGTCGTCGACCCGGCACGGACGATGAAACCAGATCGCGTGGTCCAACGACGTGAGAAACAGTCGCTGCGACGGTGTTCCGCCGGTAGTGCTCAGATGTCCGAGCGCGGCGGTACGCGCGACGGTGAGATCGGAACAGAAGGCGAGAGCGGCGGCATGCACTGCCGGGTCCTCCGGTATGGCGCCGGGAACTCGAAACCACATGCGCCGGTTTCGGGCGCCCTGCTGCGCGCCCGCCGCATCGATCGTCTCGTCGCTGGGGACCGGGCGCACCCGCACGACGTCACGAATGAGCGATGTGGGGGCGATACCGGACCAAAACCGTTGTGCGGCTTCCCCGCACTCGGACAACGACTCCGGAGCGGGGACCGCCGGCATCGCGGTGTGGCGGTCCACACCACCCTCGATTCGTTTGAAAGATGCTGTGACGATGAGCAATCGGTTGCCGCCTTGATGAGCGGTCACCTGCCGTAGCGCGTAGCTGCCACCGTTTCGCAACGCGTGGACCTGATAGCGGATTTCCTCTTCGGGTCTGCCTCGCTCCAAGAAGTACGCGTGCAGCGAATGTACCGACCGGCCGGCGTCCACGGTGCGGGACGCGGCCAGCAAGGCCTGCGCCACGAGATGTCCGCCGTAGGCTCGGCCCGTTCCTCCCGCACAACAGATTCCGCGGTATTCACCGCCCTGCCCCGTCCCGTGCGTTCCGCCCTCGAGATGCAGGGCATCCATCATGCTCACTTCGCCACCGTCCCCAGCGATTTGGCGATGATCGTCTTCATCACTTCGCTGGTGCCCCCGTAAATTCGCGACACTCGGGTGTCGGCGTACAGCCGGGCGATCGGATATTCTCGGATATAGCCGTATCCGCCGTGTAGTTGCAGGCATCGGTCGATGACCTTGCCCGCCATTTCGGTGCAGAACAGTTTGCAGGTCGCGGCATCAACAGCGGTGAGCTCGCCGACGTCTTCGAGGACGACCGCATGGTCGACCATGGCTTGAGCGGCGGCGAGCTCGGCGGCGCATTCGGCCAGCACGAACTTGGTGTTCTGGAACTCCGCCACCGGCCGGCCGAAGGCGCGACGGTCACGGGTGTACGCGAGGGTGTACTCGATGGCAGCCGCCGCAGTCGCGCAGCCACCGGCGGCCATCGCGAGTCGTTCACGAGGCAGATTCTTGCCGAGGTAGGCGAACGCCTGCCCCTGTTCACCGAGCAGATCGCCCACCGGGACACGCACGTCGGTGAACGACACCTCACATGTGTCACTGAATTTCAGGCCGATCTTGTCCAGTCTGCGTCCGACCCGGAACCCAAGGGTGGCGGTATCGACGACGAACAGCGACAACCCACCCCGGCGTTCCGGGCCGGGGTCGCCGGTCCGTGCGGCCACCACCATGTGGGTGGCCTGAGAAGCGTTGGTAATGAATGTTTTCGCGCCGTTGAGCACATAATGTGTCTGATCGACGGAGAGCTTCGCCGTCGTGCGAATCGCGGCGAGATCCGATCCGGTGCCGGGCTCGGTCATGGCCACGGCCAGCACCGCCTCACCGGCGGCACACGCGGGCAGCCATCGTTGCTTCTGCTCCTCGTTTGCGAGCGCCAGCAGATAGGGCAGCACGATGCCGGCGGTGACCTGGTAGTTACCGAGGGAGATCCCGGCCAGGGCGGCCTCCTCGCCGATGACCATCAAATACCGGTAGCTGGTCGGACCGGTTCCACCGTACTGTTCGGGAATATCGAAGCCCATGATTCCCAGTCGGCCGAGTTCTCGGTAGAACTCTCTGGGCGCATACCCCTGAGCCTCCCAAGCCGGGAATCGTGGAACCACCTCCCGCTTCAGGAACTCTCGGATCATCGCCCGGAAATCCTCGTGCGTGTGGTCGAAAATGGTGCGCTGCATCGGTTCTGCCTCCTCGGGCCCGCAGGTTGCGGCGGGCGTGGCTAACTGTGGAGATTGCGAAGGGCCCGCTTGTCCGTCTTGCCCGTGGCTGTGGTCGCGAGGGTCTCGACGAATTCGACGGTGCGCGGCGCCTTGAAACCGGCGATGCGCCCCTTCACGAATTCGCGTAGCTCGGCGGCGGTCGATGTCACCCCCGGCCGGAGGACGACCACCGCATGCACGCGTTCGCCCCACCGCGAATCCGGAACACCGATGACAGCGCACCGCAGCACAGCCGGGTGGTGGCAGAGGGCGTTTTCGACCTCGGCAGAGTAGACGTTCTCACCACCGCTGATGATCATGTCCTTAGCGCGATCGACGACGTAGATGAAGCCCTCGTCGTCCATATAGCCGAGGTCACCGGTATGCATCCACCCGCCGCGCAGTGCGGCCGCGGTCTCCTCCGGCTGATTCCAATACCCGAGCATCACGTGCTCGCCCCGGGTCACGATCTCGCCGACGGTTCCGCAGGCGACTTCGTTGCCGTCGTCGTCGACGATACGAATCTCGGCATGCAGATTCGCGCGTCCTACCGATCGAAGCCGCGGGCCGCCGGCCCGATGGTCCGCGCCGATCAGCGACGCGATGACACCGGTTTCGGTCATACCGTAGCCCTGAACGAATTGCGCGTTCGGGAAAGCGGCCATCGCGGTGAACAGAATCGAAGCTGGCATCGGTGCCGCGCCGTACACGATCGTCCGCACACCTGCGGCGTTCGATTCCTCCAGATGTGGGTCGTCGCAGAGTATTTGAAGCATGCTGGGCACGGCGGTCATTGTCGTGATCCGATGCTGTGCGAGCAGTCGGAGCACTTCGGCGGGGTCGAAGCGCTGGACGAATACCAGCGTGCCACCCACCACGGCTTGGGCGAGCATCCCGAGCAGTGCCGCGATGTGGAACAGCGGAGCCATCACCATCGTGGCGCCGCCGGGCTCGCATCCGCGGGTGTAGCCCATGCCTCCCAGCATCGACGCCGAGAGGCTACGGTGCGAATGCATGGTCGCCTTGGGCGTACCCGTCGTCCCACCCGTGTAGATCAGAACGGCCAGATCGTCGCTGTAGGCGCGCACGTCGGCGACCGCAGGACCGGTAGCGATCAGGTCCTCGAAGCCCAACATCCCCGCCGGTGCCGCTCCCTCCCCCATATGGACGACGGTCAGCGTATCCACCAGATTCGTTGCCGGCGAAAGGCACTGGTCGTCGACCAGGAGGCACGCGCTTCCGGAAACGGCGATCGCGTCGGCCACCTCGGCTTCGGACCAGCGACAGTTCAGCAATGTCGCGACCCCGCCCAACCACCAGACAGCCATGAGGGCCTCGAAGTAGCGGTCCGAATTGAACGACAGGATCGCCACCCTGTCGCCGTGGCCGATCCCTCGTCCCCGCAGCGCTCCCGCGAGACGTGCGACACGGTCGGCGATCTCGGACGCAGTCCGTTCACGATGCTCGTACACGGTCAACGGCCGCCGCGGCTGCTGCTGCACCGCCTTGTGCAACAAGTGCGTCAGGTGCATTGTTCGGGAGCTCCTCGGGAAGGTGGGCGGGGCGGGGTGCGGGGTGCTCGATTCGCACCCCGCACCGATTCAGTCGAGCAGGAATTCCGCGTCCCCGACGAGCGCGTGCTCACCGGTCTGCCGGGTACATGTCATCTCGATGCGGATTCTGCGGCCGTCGTCGGCCTCGTAGATGTCGGCCACCGTGGCAGCGCACGTGAGTGTGTCTGCGGGCCAAACCTTTTCGGCGAACCGTACCTTGAATCGACGCAGGTTCGCCAGGCCAAGCCAGTCGGTCACGAAAGACACGAGCAATCCGGCCTGGAGCATGCCGACCGAGAACACGGTCGGGAAACCGGTGTCGCGAGCGAAGAGCTCATCGTGATGCAGCGGATGGAAATCCCCCGAAGCACCTTGATACTTGACGAAATCGGTACGGGTCAGCGGGCCGTAGGTGCGCGCCGGCGCCTGTTGCCCGATCGTGAGGGGTGTGCTGGTGGTCGTCATTTGCTCTCCTCGGAACTACCGGAGGTGCCGGTTTGAATGATCGTGCTGTTCTGCGTGGCGACCAGGCGCCCGGTTTCGTCCCGGAACTCGGTGATCATCTTGGCGAAGGTCATCACGCCGCCACGCTTACCCGGCTTTTCGAACCGATCGCCGACTCGTGTCTCTGCGGTCAGTGTCTGGCCGGATCGAGGCAGGGGCCCGTGAAAGACGTACTCCTCCTCGCCGTGCAGGATTCGGCGGCGATCGAAGCCCAGCTTGGCGAAGCCGGACTGCTCGGCCGGCTCCCAGATCATCCGGCCGCTGGTGAGCATCGTCGGCGGGATGAGTGCATCCTTGCCGGCATGAGCGTCGGGATCGGCGTGCACGGCCCGGGCGAATTCCTGGACCTTGCTGTAGTCGAGCGGAAATTCGTAGCTCACTTGGTTTCTCCTTCGACC
Source organism: Nocardia sp. MDA0666 (assembly GCF_003023875.1). Taxonomy (NCBI): domain Bacteria; kingdom Bacillati; phylum Actinomycetota; class Actinomycetes; order Mycobacteriales; family Nocardiaceae; genus Nocardia; species Nocardia sp. MDA0666. The sequence goes on along the minus strand of NZ_PYHT01000003.1, from coordinate 36,435 downwards.
TTCGGAATGCCCGCCCGCCGGGTGTCGACCGCCTTCGGAAACGACTCGGCTCCGAGAAGTTCCGCCAGTTCCCCGACCTCCCACTGACGGTTCTCCCGGATCTCGTGAGCGATCGAGTAACCGCTGTAGAGACCCACGTAGCCGCCGTAGACCGCGAAGACCTGGCCATTGAACGCGCATTCCGCGCTGGACAGGTACGCCACCAGGGGTGAGCAGTTGGCCGGGTTGTAACGGTCGAAGACGTCGGGATCCACCGGCTCGCCGACCAAATCCTTGATACCGGGGGTCACCTTGACCGGCTCGGTGCGCGCCACCGGCGCGATGGCGTTGGCCTTGACACCGAAACGCTCGAGTTCGCGGGCCGCGTTGACCGCCTGGATGGCCAGACCAGCTTTGGCCGCGGAGTAATTCCACTGGCCGTAATTGCCATGCAGTCCCGAACCCGAACTCGTGTTCACGATCGTGCGAGATTCCACGACACCGGCCTTGGACTGCGCCCGCCAGTAGCGGGCAGCAGCGCGGGTGGCCGAGAAGGTCCCTTTCAAATGGACCGCGACAACCGAATCGAACTCCTCCTCGGTCATGTTCCACAGCATCGCGTCGCGGATGATCCCCGCATTGTTGACCACGGCGTGCAGGTTGCCGAAGGTATCCACCGCCGCGTCGACGAGTTTCTCGCCGACCGCGAGCTCCGCGATCGAGCCCTCCACGGCGGTCGCGGAACCACCGGCCGCGGTGATCTCATCGGCGACCTGCTGAGCTCCGCGCAGGTCGTTGACCACGACGTGCGCCCCTTCGGCCGCCATCAACAAGGCGTGTTCGCGCCCCAGTCCGCCGCCGGCACCCGTCACGGCGACCACACGTCCGTCCAATACACTCATGTTGTTGTCTCCTTTGATATTTCGTGCCTCACGCACGCGGATCAGTAGTGAGATCGCCGATCAGGCGAGCTTCTCGTAGAGGGTTACGACACCGGCGCCACCGAGGCCGAGATTGTGCTGCAGCGCGACGGTGGCGCCCTCGACCTGACGTGCCTGCGCGGTGCCGCGCAGCTGCCACACGAGTTCGGCGCACTGGGCCAGTCCGGTAGCTCCGAGCGGATGGCCCTTCGACAACAAGCCACCGCTCGGGTTGACCACGACGCGGCCGCCGTAGGTGTTGTCACCGGCGAGGATGAACTGCTCCGATCCTCCCTCGTCGACCAGTCCGAGGGACTCGTAGCAGAGCACCTCGTTGATGCTGAAGCAGTCGTGCAGTTCGACGACGCGGATATCGCGAGGGTCGACCCCGGCCTGTTCATAGACCTCGCGGGCAGCGCTGCGGGTGATGCCCGCACCGACGATCTCGAGCATGTCGTCGTCGGTGAAGACGTTCGGCAGATCGGTCACCAGCGTTTGCGCGGCGATCGCCACCTGCGGCGCGATTCCGTTGCGACGGGCGAAGTCCTCGCTGCACACGATGGCCGCCCCGGCGCCGCAGGTCGGCGGGCAGGCCTGCAGGCGGGTCAGGCCGCCGTACAGTGCCGGCGAGTCGAGCACCTCCTGCTCGGTGATCGGGTCGCGAAATACCGCATACGGGTTGTTGGCGGCATGCTTGCGCGACTTGACCGAAATCTTCGCGAACAGTTCGGGCGAGACGCCGTAGCGCTTGCAGTACTCCTGGGTCGCCGCACCGAAGTACTGCATCGCCATGGACGGGTTGTCGCTGTCGATGCCGTAAGTGCGTTCGAGCACCTCCGCGTGCCGGGCCATCGGGGCCGGACGGTCGCTCCACTGGTTGAGCAGGGCGCCCGGGCGCATCTGTTCGAAGCCCACCGCCAGTGCGCATTCGACCGCGCCGGTCGCGACGGCCTGACGAGCCAGCCACAGCGCCGACGAGCCGGTGGCGCAGTTGTTGTTGACGTTGACGATCGGAATGCCAGTCATGCCGACCGAGTACACGGCGCGTTGGCCGCTGGTCGAGTCGCCGTAGACGTAGCCCGCGTAGGCCTGCCCGACGGATTCGTAGCTCAGGCCCGCATCCGCGAGAGCCGCCGAGATGGCCTTGGCTCCCATGTCGAAGTAGTGCTCACTGCGGCCGGGTTTGGTGAACGGAACCATCCCCACTCCGGCGACGAGGACTCTGCGGCTCATGATTGCTCCTTCGTGTGATTGCTGTGATCTGTTGTCGCTCAGAGCAGTTCGAGAATGGTGGCGTTGGCCATGCCGCCGCCCTCACACATCGACTGCAGCCCGTACCGAATGCCTTCGTCGCGCATGTGGTGCACCATGGTCGTCATCAGGCGGGCTCCGGATCCGCCGACGGGATGACCGATCGCCATCGAGCCGCCGAGTGGATTCATCCGCGTATAGTCGGCGCCCGTCTCACGCAGCCACGCGAGCGTGACCGCCGCGAAGGCTTCGTTGATCTCGAAGGTGCCGATCTCGTCGAGGGTGAGTCCGGACTTCTTCAGCGCCGACGCCGTTGCCGGAATCGGGCCCTTGAGGATGCTCACCGGGTCGGTACCGGTCACGACCGCGGTGTGAACGCGTGCCATCGGTGTCCAACCGTGCGCCCGGGCGATATCGGTAGTGGTGACCAGCAGCGCCGCCGAACCGTCGGATACCTGCGAGGCGTTTCCCGCCGTGATCTGGGTGCCGTCGAAGGCCACCGGCAGCTCGGCCAGTCGCTCCAGGGTTCCGCCGCGACGGATGCCCTCGTCGGCAGTGACGGTGCGCACGGCGCCGTCCGGGCCCGCGATGGATACCGGGGTGATCTGGCCGGCGAAGCGCCCGGCGTCCGAGGCCGCTGCGGCGCGGGCGTGCGAATCCAGGCCGTGCTGATCCATTTCGGTGCGCCCGATGCCGTATTCGTCAGCGATCATCTGCGCGCCGCGCCCCTGGTCGAATCGCTCGATCCCGTAGCGCCCCAACACTTTCGAGCCATGGATCGGCCCGAAGTCTCCGGAGCGTGCGGCAGCGCCGAGCGGCACGACGCTCATCATTTCGACCCCACCGGCGATCGCTACGTCGTACTGCCCCGAGATCACTCCGGCGGCCGCCTGATGGACCGCTTGCTGCGAGGACCCGCACTGCCGGTCGACGGTGACCCCGGGAACATGCTCGGGCCAGCCCGCGGCGAGCACGGCAGAGCGTGCGATGCAGCCGGCTTGCATACCGAGAGTGCCCACGCATCCCCAGATGACGTCGTCGACGATGGCGTGATCGAGCCCGACGCGTTCGGCCAACGCGCCGAGCACATGGGCTGACAGGTCGACCGCATGCATCGTGGACAACGCCCCGTTGCGCTTGCCGACCGGTGTGCGCACAGCGTCGACGATTACCGCATCACGCATGAAAACTCCTGTGTCCGAGTAGGTCCGGCGCTCGAGCTCACAGGCCCAAGTCTTTGGCGACGATGGTCTTCATGACCTCGCTGGTGCCCCCGTAGATGCGCGAGACCCGGGTATCGGCGTAGAGGCGGGCGATCGGATATTCGAGGATGTAGCCGTAGCCGCCGTGCAGCTGCAGGCATTTGTCGATCACTCGTCCCGCCGTCTCGGTGCAGAACAGTTTGATTCGTGCGGCATCGGCCGGCGTCAATTCCCCGGCTTCGTCCAGCTCGAGCCCCTTGTCGACCAGCGCCTGAGCAGCGGCCACCTCGGTAGCGCACTCGGCGAGAACGAATTTGGTGTTCTGGAAGGAGGCGACCGGTTTGCCGAATACGCGTCGCTGCTCGACGTAATCTTTGGCGAAGGCCACGGCCGCCGAGGCGGCGGCGGTCTGACCGACGCCGATCGACAGGCGCTCCCGGGGCAAGTTCTGCCCCAGGTAGGAGAAGCCCATATCCTGCTCGCCGAGCAGATTCTCGACCGGCACCACGACGTCGGTGAACGAAATTTCATTCGTATCAGACGTTTTCATGCCGATCTTGTCGAGCTTGCGACCGAATTCGAATCCCGGACTGTCCGTGGGCACCACCAGGAGCGAGAGCCCGAAGCGGCGGTTCTCCGGCGTCGACGGCGCGGTGCGAGCCGCGACGACGCACAGTTCGGAGTTTCTCGCCCCGGTGATGAAGGTCTTCGCACCGTTGAGGATGTAGTGGCTGCCGTCCGGCGAAAGGCGAGCGGTCGTTGTGATGCCGGCCAGATCGGAACCGGTACCCGGTTCGGTCATGGCGATACACAGCATCGTTTCGCCCGTAGCGATCCCCGGTAGCCAGCGCTGCTTCTGCTCGGCGTTCGCCAGCCGGAGCAGGTAGGGCAGCACGATGCCGATGCTGACGTTGTAATGCCCGAAACCGACTGCGGCTCTGGCTGTTTCCTCCTGCATGACAGCCTGGAATTTGAAGCTCGTCGGCCCGGCGCCGCCGTACTGCTCGGGAATGTCGAATCCGGTGGCACCGAGTTCGGCGAGTTTGACGAACAGATCGCGGGGAACCTGATTCGCCCGCTCCCACTCCTCGTAGTGCGGCGTGACCTCTTTGGCGATGAACGTACGAATCGTCTCGCGGAAGGCTTCGTGCTCGTCGGTGTAAACGGTGCGCTTCATGATGTGAACTCCTGCGTGATGATGAGGGAATGAGTCAGACGCGCCCGGCGTCGACGACCAGGCACTGACTGTTGATGTAGTCCGATTCCGGGGTACACAGCAGATACACGGCCCCGGCCGCCTCCGACGGCCGGCCGCCGCGCCCGAACGGAATCATGGTGGCGGCCATCGCCATCCGGTCCGGATTGACACCGACGCGGATGTCACGGCCGTCGATGTTCAAGGTGGCGTTCGCATCTGCGGTCACCTCGGTCATCCGAGTGATGATCAAGCCGAACGCGACGGCGTTGACGTTGACGCGGTAACGTCCCCATTCCTTGGCCACCGTCTTGGTCAAACCGATCACCCCAGCCTTGGCCGCACCGTAATTGGCCTGGCCCGCGTTGCCGAAGACGCCGGAGACCGAGGAGATGTTCACCACCTTGCGGTGGTAGTCGGTCGGGTTCGCCTTGATGTAGGGCTGCGCCGCACGCAAGATCCGGAACGGCGCCGTGAGGTTGACGTCGAGGATCGTCTGCCACTGTTCGTCGGTCATTTTCTGAACGACCGAGTCCCAGGTGTATCCGGCGTTGTTGACGATGATGTCCAGGCCGCCGAAGGCCTCGACAGCGGTATCGATGAATCGTCCGGCGAATCCGGGGTCGGCTACCGAGCCCGCGCATACGACCGCGCTGCCACCGGCCGCGGTGATCTCATGGGCGGTCTGCGTCGCCGGGCCGGGGTCGAGGTCGTTGACGACCACGGCGGCACCTTCTCGTGCGAGTTTCAGCGCGACCTCCCGGCCGATCCCCCTCCCCGATCCGGAGACGATGGCGACCCTGCCCTCGAGATTTCCCATGACGTTGCCCTTCTGAAGCGATTCGCACTGCGGCGGAGAGGTTTCGGTGGTCACGCCGGCCGCCTGGGCCGCGTTCGACGGCCCCCACTAGAGCGCCATGACTTCCGATCGGTGGTTATTCACTATTCACTTTTAAACGCAACTGCGCAGGTTGTCAACCCTCTAGACGGCAAATTGTGGCCATACGTATGGTTTCACAACATTCACACAGGCGATGGCGTGCTCACGCCGGAACCAGGGTGGCCGCCCCGGCGGCAATGACCAGAGCAATGACGACGGCGCGAAACACCGCCGCCGGCATCAGGCGCGCGAGCCGCAATCCGACCGAGTTGCCCAGGGACGCCGCGGCTACGAAGGCCGGCACGACGAGCAGCGGAAGCCGACTCGGAGCGGCACCGTTGAGCAGCAGAACGACTAGCGAAAAGCTGTTGGTCACAACGAAATAGCCGGCCAGATCGGCAATGAACGTCGAGGGTGGCACGCGCGCTTGCTGCAGAAGCAGCACCGGCGGTGGCCCCCCTAGTGATGTCGTCGAAGTCAGGAAGCCGCCGACAGCTCCCGTTGCCGCCTGCGCGGTGACACTCAGCTCCCGTGGTTCCGCCCGCCGCGGCAGGGCCAACCAGACGCCGCACGCCATGATGGCCACTCCGGCAGCCGGCTTGAGCAGATCTTCCGGCAGGTATGCCACCAGCAGAGCACCGGCGAGCGCACCGGGAATACTGCCCAGGCACAGCATCCGAACGCGTCGTCGGTCCATGTGCTGCCGCATCCGCACCGCGACCACAACCCTCGTGATGAGACCGGCCACGAGGTTCACCACCACCACGGTTGCCACATCCATGCCGACCAGCAACATGAGCGGGGTCGCCACGAGCGCTGTTCCGAACCCCGTTGCGCCGCCGACGACCGCCGCGAAGGCGAGACAGACCACACCCGCCATGAGAGTTGTCATCCGAAGGATCTCCTGAGCTTCACCGGTGCCGCCCACCGCCTGCGGTCGCTGACCGGCGGCAACACACTGCCGTATAAGTGAATATTGGATAACCGACAATCTCCATCCGCTGCCACCATTGGATCGCAGCTCCGGCGCTGAGCCTGATGGCTCCACAGGAAGATGGAAGTGATTATTGGAAATTCACTTGTATGGGTGTACATCCACTTAGAGCCGGTATACAGTCGATGAGTCGCACATCACAGCCACGCTTCGAACCGGCGGCTTCCCCGATGTCTTCGCGCTCCTGCGCCTTCGCGACAACGCAATGGTGAATAGCCAGTCATAGCCAGAGACGAATCGCGCGACGCCGATTCCTGCGCGCTACGGAGTACACATGACCCCTCAACAAGTGTCGGATCCAACCGCCACACCGCGCTCGCACAAGTCGACTTCGACCGTCACGGTGCCGAGGCAGGCGTGGTTGATCACAGCGATGCTGATGATCTTCATGATCATCAACTGGGCCGACAAGACGGTTCTGGGGCTGGCCGCCAAGCCGATGATGAAGGATCTCGGGCTGACCCCCGAGCAGTACGGGTTGGCCGCGAGTTCTTTCTTCTTCCTGTTCAGCGTCTCCACCGTGGTCGGCGGCTTTCTCCTCGTGCGAGTGAAAACCACCTGGATGCTGCTGGCCATGGCGCTGCTTTGGTCGGTAGTGCAAGTTCCGTTGGCCGTGACCACCTCACTCGGAGTGATCGTCGTATCGCGCGTAATCCTCGGCGTCGCCGAGGGTCCGGCCACCCCCACAGCCCTGCACGCGATGATGAGCTGGTTTCCGAACCATCGGCGGGACGTCCCGAACTCATTCGTGATGGCCGGTAGCGCACTCGGTCTGATGGTTGCCGCACCGCTGCTCTCACTCGTCATTTCCCATTGGGGCTGGCGCTGGGCCTTCGGAGTGCTGGCACTGACCGGCCTGGCATGGGCTGCGTGTTGGCTCCTCGTAGGTCGCGAAGGGCCCCATAGTGCGGTGACCGGCACGACAGTGGCCGCAGTAGAGGATCCCCGTCCGACCGTGTCGTACCGAACTCTGCTCGGCAGCGGCACCTGGCTGTCGTTCGCCTTCGCCTGCTTTGCCGCCTACTGGACGACCTCTCTGCTGATCTCCTGGGTCCCCTCCTACGTCGAAACCGTCATCGGGTTGAGTACAGCGCAAACCGGAACACTGATCGCGGTCACCGGCGCCGCCGGCGGACTCGCGATGATTCTGCAAGGCATGGTGTCGCGCGCGCTGGTTTCCGCCGGCGTCGGTACCCGGTGGGCGCGATGCGGCGTCGCCGCGGTCGCGGTCACGCTGTCGGGTCTGTTCGTTCTCACCTTCACCCTGGCCGCCGGCGGCGCACTTCAGCTCGTCGTACTGGTGCTCGCATTCGCAACGGGCGCACCATGTTTGAGCGCCGCTTCGGCCGCGGTGGCTGAGATCAGCCCGACGCGCCAGCGAGGTGCCGTGCTCGGCGTGCTCTTCGGCGTCGAGACCTCTGCCGGAATCATCGCACCGTTCGTCACCGGACACCTCGTCGGCGCCGCAACCGAGCCCGCCGACGGCTATCACCTCGCGTTCGGAATCGGCGCCACGATGCTCGTTCTCGCCGGAATCACGTTGGCGTTGTTCGCCCGTCCCGATCGCGACCGCATGCGCATCAGCGCCCACACATGAGACCTCCCCAGAACCCCACCCCTCCCTGAAGAGAAAGCAGGAAATCGGAAGTGAAGTCGAAGAGTTTCGCCGCGGCCGCCGCGATCGCCATGAGCACACTTGCCACCGCAACCGCGCACGCCCAACCCGCGCCGACACCATCGCCCACCGCACAGCAAGTGCACTACACCGCGCACAACGAAGGCGGCACGGCCATCGTCAGCATCGACAGCGGCCGGCTCGTCGTCGATCACGGCCAGTTTCAAATCCAGGCAGCCGACGGTAGCGTTCTGGCCGGAATTCCACTGGAATTCAATGTCGACGACATCGCCTTCCCGATCGACGCCCACATCGACGGACGAACCGCCCGCCTGATTCCTTCGCTCGACCCCGAACGCGCCCACGCCCGCCCGGTAGCGTTGCCGTTCCAGAATCAAGCTCCGTGGAAGACTCCCTACGACCGTGAGGCCGCAGCCTTCTCACGGATGGTCGGCACCATCACGGCCGCCGGCGCCGCCGGTAGCATCACCGGCGCGGTCGGCGCGGGCGTCATCGGATGTCTGCTCGGTGGTGCGACGCTGGCAGTCGCCACCAGTCCCATCGCGATGATGTTCGGCGCCGGGCCAGTGGCCGGCTGTCTCATCGGAGCCGCAGCACTCGCTCCGCTCGGCGCGGTCGGCGGGGCCCTCGTAGTCGGAGCACCCGCAACCATCGCGGCGGTGATCCAGTACTTCACCACGATCAACGAACCGTTCCCGGCGAAGTAGCTGTTGCCGTCCCGGCCCGTCACGAGGCATCGACCTGGTGGCGGGCTCAGCAAACAGTGGTGGCGCTTGACTAACAAGAATCAATCTGTTTCTCTATATGCACTGTCAGATCGTTCTTTGCGCCCATGACTGTCGTCCTGAGTGTCATGTCGCGCAGCGCCCGTCGGATTTCGGCGCAAGGCACCGTGCGTGCCGCGCACGGTATCGAATTCCGGATCCCGCCGCGATGGCGGGTGACCGAGTTCGATGTCAACCCATGATGTCGATCGAACGGAAGGAAATCTCTATGTCCGACAAGCCGGCAATCGTTCTGGTCCACGGCTTTTGGGGCGGCGCCGCCCACTGGGCGAAGGTCATCGTCGAACTGAACAAACGCGGCTACACCGATCTGCACGCGGTGGAGAACCCACTCACTTCCCTCGCCGAAGACGCCGAGCGCACCCGCAAGATGGTGAAACAGATCGACGGCCCCGTGCTGCTCGTCGGACACTCCTACGGCGGGGCGGTCATTACCGAGGCCGGTGACCTGCCCAACGTCGCCGGACTGGTTTACATCGCCGCCTTCGCACCCGACGCCGGTGAAAGCCCCGGCGCGATCAGCCAGCAAAACCCACCTGCGGCCTTCGACAACATCGCTCCCGACTCCGACGGCTACTTGTGGATCAAGCCCGACAAATTTCACGACAGCTTCGCCCAGGACCTCACCGCCGAAGAAGCGCTCGTCATGGCCGTCACCCAGAAAGCGCCCCTCGCATCCACCTTCGGTGACACCATCACCGCACCCGCGTGGAAAACCAAACCCAGCTGGTACCAGATCTCCACCGAAGATCGCATGATCAACCCCGAGAACGAACGCCGCATGGCCGCCCGGATGGACCCCCGCCGCATCATCGAACTCCCGGCAAGCCACGCCTCTCTCGCCTCACAATCCGGCCCCGTGACCGACCTCATCGAAGAAGCCGCCGACGCCGTGAGCTCCTGACTCCGAGCGGCACAAGGCAGACGTCAACGCAGGTCTGAGCCGCCCCGTCGACGTCGTGACGGGCCTGTTCGCCCCGGCTCGATGTCGGGGCGAACAGGCCTTCGGTCCACCGGCCGATGATCGAGTCATCGACGGCGCAAGCCCCCTGCGCCACACTCCGACTCAGGCCGACAGTGAACGATTATGTCTGCGTGGGGTTTCGGGTGTGGTTGGGGACCACGATTGCGTAGACGGCCTGGGTGATCTGCGGTGTCAGCTCTGCCAGAGTCGCCGGTTCGTGGTCGGCAAGATATTGGGTGATGAGTTCGATGGCGGCCGCAACGAAGATGCGGCAGTGTTCGACCGAAAGTGGCGCCAGCGCCGGTTCGTTCCGCGCGCGCAGCTCCTGCAGCGAGGGCGCGACGAGCGTGACGAATTCCTCGATCGCTTGATTGCGACGTGCGCGCACGCGCGGGCCGACCCCGAGGGCTTCGAGGAAGAACATCCGAGTCGCGACCGGCGCGAAGGCCATGAGCAGTAGATAACGTCGGATGGTTTCGTCGAGAGTATCGAGGTCGTAGTTCAGAAGTTCCGCATCGACGGCTTCGATTTCTCGTGCGAGCACGGTGACGACCTGGTACGCGTCGACGAAGACATCTTCTTTGGTTTCGTAGAGCTCATAAAAGGTTTTGCGCGATACACCCGCGCGCTTGGTGATGTCCTGAACCGCGGTCGGCGCGTAGCCGGGTTCGGCGAACAGTTCGATCGCGGCCGCCAGGATGCGCGCGCGCTGGGTCTCGCGGACGTCCTCGCGGGACAGGGTGTGACGGTGGCGCGGCAACGGTTGTGCCGGGCCGCCGTTAAGCAACTGCAGTACGGTCGCGGCTGTGTCCGGGTGCAACGGGGTGTCGGACCTGCTCATACCGATCACCCTAGTGTCGGCGCCATATTCGATCAGCCGCTAGTTCAGGGACGGCACACCGCCGCGTGGCCGGTGCCACCGATCTCACTGAACATGCCACGAGGCAAGAGCACGCCGTACAGGGATACATCGAGACTGCAGATGTAGCCGGTGGCGTACGCGCCGTCCTGGGTCGCCCGCCCCCAATCGCCGGCGACCGCCGTCAGGTCGACGGCAGCCTTGTCCAGTCTGTCGCCGTTGGCGAGCAGGACGGTCAGAGCGTCGAAGGTCGCCGTCTGCGCGAGCACGAATTTCGGCTGAACCTGCCGGAACATGCCGACGAGGGCCGATGTGGCGGTAGCGATCTGCCGGGTCGAGGACTGCAACGACTGTCCTTGCGCAGAGAGCCCGCCGATGAGTGCGCGGGTTTGGGTCACCAGCGTTTCCAGTTCGCCTCCGCGCTCGGCGAGGCCGGACATCACCGCTGACAGGTTGGTGATGACGTCGGACAGGACCGTATCGCGGCGCTGGAAATCGCCGGCCAGTTCCGCTGCCTGGGTGATGAAGGCGCTCAACGAGACACCGTCGCCCTGCAGCGCCTGGATCAGCGTGTTGGACAGATCGTTGATCTGCTCCGGTTGCAGCGTTTGAAACAGTGGTTGAAACCCGTTGAGTAGTAACGAAATATCGAAAGACGGCTCGGTCCGCTCGATCGGAATAGTCGCGTGATTCGCCAACGCGGTGTGCGTTCCCGGCCCCGTGCCTCCGCCGGTCTGCGGGGCGAAGGCGATGTAGCGCTGGCCGATGAGGTTCTGATAGCGGACAAGTGCCTTGGTGTCGTCGTACAACGTCTGATCACGTTGCACGATGACAGTGACTTTCGCTACGTAGTGATTCGTCCGGTCGTTGCGTTGCAGTGCGATCGACTCCACTTTGCCGACGCGAACCCCTGCGATCCGCACGTCGTCTCCGGGCCGCAAACCCTGCACATCGGTGAACAGCGCGGTGTAGGTGTCGGCCGGGCCGGTGACGCTGCGCCCCAGCGTATTCCAGATGACAACTGTCACCAGAACGGCCGTCACCGCGAAGACGCCGAACCCGAGTACCGGTTTGGCGAGACGCATCAGACTTGCGCACGGGGAGAAACCGCCCCGCGGTCGGCGGGGCGCCGAGGCTGTACACCGTTGAGCGCCGACTTCATTGCGCGAGTCTGGATTTCGTAGCCTTGCGGGCACAGCATCCGTAGCAGGGCGGGATAGGTGCCGGTTCGCTGCAGGGCGCTGGTTATGGTCCGTGCCGAGGTGAGCACCGCGGCATCCACCATCGGCGAGGTGGCCAAGCCGGTGATATGGCGAATCTCGCGCGGTATCAGAGCAATTCCCGTGCGAGCCAGGGCAGGATAGACGCGGAAGAGTGCCGCCTTCTTCAGGTCTCCGTCGAGGGCGCGGGGGTGAAGGATCGCATCCAGCGCGTTGCGGGTTTGCTCGTTGACGCAGATCAGGTGTCGCGAGGCCGCCCACAGCTGTCGGTAGGCCGCCCGAGTGTCCGGCTCGTCTTCGGGCAGTTGATCTTCCGGTATCCCGTGCCTGCGGGCCGAGGCACGGATCTCGTCGTGGTCGATGCCGAGCGTCTCGAATGCGATGACAGCTTCGGCGAAGTACCGATCTTCCTCCGCAGGCGTGAGGCCGCCGACCAGGCGGTCGTAGGCGTAGAACACCGAGTGCCACGACAGCATGTGGTTACCCAGCCGCAGATACGGGTCCATCGCCGAATACGCCGCGCCGCTCATCGGTTCGGTGCCGACGATCCGGGCATGGAGCCGGTCCAGCCGCCGGTTGGCCGCGGCCACGGTGGCGGTGTCGGCGAACACGATCGTGAGGAAGTAGTACATCGTCCGGTTGAGCCGTCCGAGCGGATCCTCCCGGTAGCGGCTGTGCTCTTCCAGCGCTGCGGCCCCCTGGGTGCTGGCGACCATGTCCAGGACGAACGAGCGCATCACGCCGGGAATCACCGCCGGATGCGACCACACCTTCCACGACACCGATCCGGGCCCGAAAAGGCCGTCGTCGAGGCGTTCGTCGGGAAGTGTCAGGTGGAATTGCTGGTCAGCGACATTGCTCACGAGGGGACCTTCCGATACCTGCAACCATTTTCACAAACATGGCGTTTCTGACTTTTAGAGATTACATGTCGTTTTTCATCTGTCAACAGTCACCCAGGCCGCCCGAGACTCCGACGGCAACGGCTTGCAAAACCAGAAACTTACCGTACTCTCACAACAAGAGAAACGCAACGATTCTCTCTTTGACCGCTGATAACTCTGCGGAAACTGCTGTGGCCGGGGCTACCGGATCCAGACCCCGCGATGCGCTCGACAGGCCGAGACGAGGAGGCCGCCATGCTGACGAAGTCGATGATGACCCGTACGGCAAGACTGCCCAGCCCGTACCTCGCGCGGATCGGCGCGAGGTCGGCGAGGATGCGAGCGCAACTGCGCAAGCGAAATTTCGAGACGGCGAAACTGAACGCGCCCGCGGCCGAACCCCGCGTCGTCCCGGTGACCACAGTCGACGGCGCCACTCTGCGGGTGCTCGTCTACGGCCCTGACCTCGCGCCGACTGTGGTCCTGGTCCATGGCTGGGCCTGCAGCATCGAATACTGGAATCCCCAGCTCACCGCCTTTTCCGACGACTACCGCGTCGTCGCCTACGACCAGCGCGGACACGGCGAATCCACCCTCGGCACCGCGATCCCCAGCGAGCACACCCTCGCCGACGATCTCGCCGCCGTCCTGAATGCGTCGCTGCGCCCGGCAGAGAAGGCCGTCCTGGCCGGACACAGTATGGGTGGACTCACCATCCAAGCCTGGGCCAAGCACTATCCCGAGCAGGTCGGCGAGCGAGCCGCCGCTGTGCTGCTGGCCAACACCGCCACCCGCGACATCCGCAGCGGAACGGACCTGATGCCGGTGATGAACAAGCCGCTCAGTGTCGGCCGGCGCCCCGTGACATTTCGCGGTGGACCCGTGCGGATCCCACCAGTAGTACACGAGTCGCTGCTGTTCACCCCGCTACCGATTCCCGCAGGCTGGGCGACGAAACAGATGTTCCGCCACCGCATCCTCACGCCCGAGGCGACCGCCGACGAAGTCGACTTCGCGATCGGCATCATCCGCTCCTGCCCACCCCTGGCCCGCGGCCGCCACGCCGCAGCGATGGCGGACATGGATCTGTCCGAAGGGACCGCCAACCTGACCGTGCCCACGAGCGTGCTCGCCAGCGCTCAGGACCGGCTCCTGCCACACCGGATGTCACGGCCCATCGTCGAAATCCTGCGCCGCACCGGGCAACTTGCCGAGTTTCACCTACTGCCACACGGACACCTCAGCAATGTCGAGGACACCGCCGCCTTCAATGCCGTTCTGCACCGAATCATGCTGTCGGCGGGCCACTCCCGGGCCGGCCGAACCGAGGCGGCCGCATGGTGACTCGGCCACCACTTCACCAGCCCCTGCGATAGAACAGAAGTGAGAGAACCCATGATCCGACACGTCGACGTACTGATCATCGGCGCGGGAATTTCGGGGATCGGCGTGGCTTGTCACCTCGTCCGCGAAAAGACCGGCCGCTCGTTCGCGATCCTCGAACGCAGGTATGCCATCGGCGGCACGTGGGACCTGTTCCGCTATCCCGGTATCCGCTCCGACTCCGACATGCTGACCTTCGGCTACGGCTTTCGCCCGTGGAACGGCACCAAGGTGCTCTCCGACGGAGCCGGGATCCGCGAGTACGTCGAGGACACCGCCCGCGAATACGGCGTCACCGACCACATCATGTTCGGCCGCAAAGGTATTCGCGCGGAATTCGACAGCGCTACAGCCCTGTGGACGGTCGAGGCTCTGGTCGAAGACACCGGTATCACCGAGACCTGGACCGCGCGATTCCTGGTCGGCGCCACAGGATACTACGACTACGACCGAGGATTCCGACCGAACTTCCCCGGCGAGAACAACTTTCGCGGACAGATCGTGCACCCGCAGCACTGGCCGCAAGACCTGGACTACGAGGGCAAGAAGGTGGTGGTTATCGGTTCCGGCGCTACCGCCATCACACTTGTCCCGGCCATGGCCGACAAAGCAGCCCACATCACCATGCTGCAGCGCTCCCCCACCTACATCCAGACCCTCCCCGCCGAGGACCCCGTCGCGCGTGTGCTCGGCAAGGCACGCGTACCGCACAAGCTCGCCTACCGACTCGGGCGGACCCGGAACATCGCCTTGCAGCGAGCCAGCTTCGAACTCTCGCGCAGATTTCCGACAGTGGCCAAAATACTGATCCGCAGCCAGATCAAGCTTCAGGTCGGCAATAAGATCGACATGCGCCATTTCACTCCGGACTACAACCCATGGGACCAACGCCTGTGCGTGATCCCCGACGGCGACCTGTTCGAAGTCCTTCGGACCGGCAGAGCCGACATAGTCACCGACACCATCGCCACCTTCACCCCCGCCGGTATACGCACCTCCTCCGGCCGCGACATCGACGCCGATATCGTCGTCACCGCCACTGGTCTCAACATCCAGGTCGCCGGTGGTGCCGACATCCTTGTGGACGGCACGAAGGTGGACCTGGCAACCACGGCACTCTACAAAGGCGTCGTGATCTCCGGCGTGCCGAACCACATCATCGTTCTCGGATACACCAACGCGTCGTGGACCCTCAAAGCCGACCTGGCCGCCGAGTACTTCTGCCGAGTGCTCAACACCATGCGCGACAACAACCACACCTCGTTCTCGGCCCGGGCCCAAATCTCTGACATCGGCGAGCACTCAGTGATGGGCGAAAGCCTCACCTCCGGCTACATCCAGCGCGGCGACAGCATGATGCCGCGCCAAGGCACCCACGGACCGTGGCAGGTCATCAACAGCTACTACCGAGACCGCACCCGCCTACTGAAAGAAGACATCACCGACGGAATCCTCACCTTCGACCGACCCGTGAGCGAGTTTCGAATCCGGCCCGCTGATCAGGTCGCCGACCGGCGATCCCGGTGAGCGTATGACTTCGTAGCTCCTGTGCAGGAATCGAAGCGCGAGGACGCGATTCAGCTAGGGAGGCTCCGGTCGTTGCCGTCAGCGCTTTCGGAGTACCACCTGCGCGCCGTCACGGGGCACCATCAGTTCGGTGCGTAGCCGCGGAGGTGGGATCGGAGTGTTCTGGGCAGCGAAGGTGCGCGTTCGTAAGAAGGTACGCAACAGCACCTTCAGTTCGAAGTGTGCGAATTGTCCGCCCAGGCATTTGTGCACACCACCGCCGAAGGGCAATAGCGTGGTTGCGGTTGGTTGTTGATGACCGAAGTAGAAGCGGTGGGGACGAAACACGAGCGGATCCGCCTGGTGGTCGGCGCTCTCGTGTATACCGAGGATGGGGATGAGCAGCGCCGTGCCGGCGGGGATGCGAGTTTCACCCAGCTTGGTATCGCGTACGGCGCGCCGTCCGGTCAAGGGAACGGCTGGGCGCAGCCGCATGACCTCGTTGACGACCGCCTCGAGGAATTCGTCGTCGTCGCGGTCGATGGTTTCCTCGAGTTCGGCGAGAATCTCCGGGTTCCGTGACAGAAAAGCGCCGGCCCAGGCCAGGGTTGCCGCCGTTGTCTCGTAGCCGGCGAACATGAGTTTGCGGGCGCTGGCCGCCAGCGCCTCGTCATCACGGGCGGAGTACGCGCCGTTGGGTTCGGCCAGATAGCGGCCCAGCACATCGCTCTCGTCGATCGAGCCACGCTGACGGCGCTCAGCGATCTCCTGCAGGATGATCCGGTCGATCGCCCCTTCGACCGATGACAGCCGGGGATGCCGGATGATTTTGCCGCCGGTCAACAGTCCCAGCGCCGCGAGCCCCTCGAACTGCGCACCGTTGACTACCGAGAAGTAACGCGACAGGGCTCGGTCGAGGGCTGTCATCCGGTGCGGGTCAGTGACCCCGAAGACCACGGCGGCCATCACGTCGGATGCGAGCCGGTGGCTGAGTGCGAAGAAAGAGACTGGCGTCTCGACGGGCCAGCGGTCGATGTTCCGGTCCACCACATCGACCATCTTCTGTTGGTACGACTTGACCGCCTTGCCGTTGAACGGCGCGGAGATGGCCCGCCGCTCCCGCTGGTGACCGGCATGGTCGAAAAAGATGTAGGAATCTCCGAAGAGCACATCGTGAGGTGAGAATCGCCGCAAGAACGCGCCCCACGACCAGGACTTGTCCCGATCGAGGAAGACCTCGCGCAGGTCACCACCATTCTTGGTGACGACGATCTCCGGAAAGCCGGGAAAGCGGTAGCTGAAACGGTCCCCGAACCGCCGAAAGACCTCCTGCGTGCGCCCGGGCCGGATCAGTGCGTTCACGCTGCTCAATGCACTGACCAAGGGGACCTGGGGAAACGAGCTGGTCAACGCCGAGGACATACGAACCTCCAAACTGGTCTGACCACTAGTGGTCAGACCAATTCATACACTGCCGGGATGGATTGCGAAAGAGTGCGCTGGGAGTCGAGCAACAAAGGTTGCGTCTGTGTCCCGCACCTCCGAAAGCCTGAGTCCGATAACACGCCGCACGGCCGATGCGCAGCTTTCGTCCGGGCGGACCCGACGTCAAAGGCTATTTCTCGGCGGATTCCGCCATCGATGCGGCAGTGGACTCCGGACTGTCAGATGACCCCGGAAAACCTCAACTTCGACACCGCGCCGAAGGGTGAGCATCCCTGTCATGAGCCATCGTTGGGCGCGAGATCGACTCCCGCACCCACTGCCGACCTCGGCCCGTAGCTCGCACCTCCCAGCGAAATAGGTCCCCAGATCAGCTCAGCGCGTGAACCAGCATGGGGATTTCACGCACCGGCGTGTCGATGGCGGGGTGATATGTTCGCCGGCATGCCCAGCTCGGATGACAAGACTGTCGGCTTGGCCCTGGTCACCTACCAGAGTGCAGATGATCTTCCCGGATTCCTGGAGACCCTGTCCGCTGCGGTGGAGCCCTACGCCGTGGATGCGGTGGCCGTCGACAATCTCTCCACCGACCGCAGCGCCCAAATCGTCGAAGAGTTCGGCGGCCGAGTCATCCGCAACACCCGCAATGTCGGGCTGGCAGCGGCGATCAATCAGGGCGCAGCGGCAACCGCCGCGGAGTGGATCCTGGTCGCCAACCCCGACACAAAACTGACACCTGGGTCGATCGCGGCGCTCATCGAGACGGCGAAGGCCGATGACGGGATCGGCATGATCGGCCCCCGCATCCTGCGCCTGGACGGCGAACCGTACCCCAGCGGGCGCCGTTTCCCGTCGCTGGCCGTCGGTATCGCACACGCCCTGCTGGGCGGTATCTGGCCGAACAACCCAGCGACGCGCCGCTACTTCGGCGCCCCGGTCACCGAAGTCAGTGACGTGGACTGGATTTCGGGGTGCTGCATGCTGTTTCGTCGCGAAGCGTTCGAAGCAGTAGGTGGGTTCGACGACCGCTACTTCCTCTACTTCGAGGAAACCAAGATGGCCCTCGACATGCACCGCGGCGGGTGGCGCGTCGTGCTCGACCCTAGGGTTGAGATCCGTCACCGCGAGGGCGGCAGCATGCGGTCCGCGCCGTTCCGGAAGGTTCGCTCCCACCACCGCAGCGCCCTGCGGTTCTATTGCGACTACCACCAAGGCTCACCCTGGATCGTGTTCGCACCGCTGGTCGCGGCGGGGCTTGTCGTGCGTGGGACGGCGGCGGTGGCGCGGACCGCGCTGCTGCAGCGAATGAAGGGCCGCTAGACGGACGGCTGCTCGTCCAGACCCACGTCGAGGATGCGGGTGCTTTTGACGTAGCCGGGGTCGTAACCTGTTGTAGCGAAACGTGTTTCGGCTGTCAGCTCCGCTGGAGTCCGTGCAGGTGCCGAACCGTTGGAAAACCTGGGTCGCCCCTGTCACGCTGCTGCTGGGCATCCCCGCTGGCCTATGCCGCCAGCATGTTCTCCGTCAGGTAGCTACGGGAGGTGGCGGGGCTTGTCCTCATCCTCGATCCGCTGCCGGATGCCCTCCACGGTGCGGTCCTCGGGAATCCGCGCAGGCCAGAGGATCACGGCCACGAGGACTGCCAGGGGCAGGCCCACCACGACCAGCCAGCCGATGAACATCCACCCACTCACTGCTCCAACTCCCTCTGCTCCACGTCCCGGACGCTCAGGGGCTCGATGTCCACCACGGTGGGTGCGGTGGCTGGGATGGCAGGCACCTCCGTGTCGGCGCTCAACTCTGCCCGGTATTCCCCTGGCGCGACCGGCCAGCCGTCGTCCCCGACGAAGGACCAGGAACCGTCCTCGTGCTGGAGATACCGCCCAGGTGCTTCCACCGGGTCCACCACCGCGCCCCCTTCAGCCGGCCTTTTGGGTCGCACCCACCGCCGGGGACATCGACACCCGGCGGTGGGGCTTGCACTGGAGCTTGGCCTTGGAGAGGCGGAACCCTGTTCCCTGAGGGAACATTTGGGGAGAATGCACTTAAGGCGTGGGAACTCGACAGGGAAAGCGCAGGTAGGCGGCATGACCGACGACGAGGAGACCTACATCGGTCAGCGAGTGCGCCAGATACGCGCACGTCGGGGCATCACTCAGCAGGTGCTGGCAGACCGGGCAGGGCTGAGCAGGTCAGTGCTGGCCAAGTACGAGGCTGGGCTCAGGCCAGTGGATTCGCGCCGCACCATGCTGGCCCTGGCCCAGGCACTGGGCTGCACCCTGGGAGACCTGACGGGCAGCGATGACCGAATCGACCCTTCCACCAGTGCTTTCCACCGGGCAGTGCCTGCCATCGAGACCGCGTTGTGGACCCAAGGGAACATCACCGACACCAGGCGGCCCAGGACTCTGAAGGAGCTGACCACAGCGGTGGTGCAGGCATCCCAGCTGCGGCACGCCGGGGATTACGCCACCCTCGGGCCCCTCCTGCCCGACCTGCTGACAGATGCTTACCGGCTCACCGAGAGCGGCAGCACTCAGGCATGGGACCTGCTGGCCACTGCCGCCTATGGTGTCTCCTCAGCCCTCCGTCAGCGCGGCCATGACGCACTGGCCTGGACTGCCGTGCAGGAGTCGGAAAGGGCTGCCTCCCATGCCGATTCACTGGCGCCGGTCGCCGCAGCGCAGTTCCTGAAGTCCCAGGTTCTCGCAGCCCGCCCCGGCGCGCTGGCAGCATCCCTCTCGGTCGCCAGCGGGACAGCGGACAGACTGACACCTGAGGCGGCCACGCGTGGGGAGCTGGAGACCGTGGGCATGGCCAGGCTTCAGGCAGGCTTCGCGGAGACCCTGGCCGGAGGTGATGCACAGCCTCACCTGGAGGAGGCGGCGGAGCTGGCCAGCAGGCTGAATGATGCCCAGCCAGGCCACAGCACTGCCCGCAACCGGACCTTCGGTCCCGCCAATGTTGCGCTCTGGCAACTGAGTTCAGCAGTGGAGAGGCGCGAGCCTGGGGTGGCCCTGCGGATCGCGGAGACCCTGGACCCCACCCAGCTGCCGAATGGAGTCCGGCACGCGCAGTACTTTGTAGAGGTGGGCAGGGCCTATGCCATGAAGCGTGATCACCGCTCGGCCCTCCACGCCCTGCTCAGAGGCGAGCACGCCGCACCCCAGCATGTCCGTGGGCTGTCCCCGGTCCGTGAGCTGGTGGGCGCGATGCTGAGGGAGGCACGCAGAGACCTGGCCACTGGAGAGCTGGGCAAGCTGGCCAAGAGGGTCGGCGTCGTCTCGGTGTGATGACACACGGAAGGCGTTGCTAGGCAGCGCTTTTTACGTACTTGGCTGCTATCTGTATGCACAATAACCGCTATTCCGGTGGGTTGAAGACCCAGTTTTGATGCCCGACACCGGGACCGCCCAGGTGAGCCCGACACCGGCCTTGCCGGTGCTGGAGCCGCGCTTCACGGCGCCGAACGAAGGAATCTCAGGGGTACCCCCTGGCACACCGCGTCATTGACCCTGCATCCCGTCATGCCGGTACTCCCCGAGGAGAACGCGGACTGCTCTCGCTCCCCACAGCGGGTTGGCGTCCGAATCCCGGATTCAACAGGCAGGTCACCTCGGAACGCCGCGCAGATGCTGGGGATGGACCATCTCGAGATTCCGAGACGATTCGAACCTTGACAACCATGCGTTCCGGACATGCAATGAAGGAACCGCGAGGGACGGCACTCTCAGATTCTAGGATGTGCAATGTCCCACAAACGCATATCGAGGACCGCCGTATCCCGCTCGGGATCGCGAGGTCCGACGGTGCGCTCAACGCGAGTCGAACCCATTGCTCCGCAGTTTGACTGGTTGCTTTTCATCACCGCGCCAGGCTGGTCACGCATCGGCTCAGATGCGGCGGACCGTAAACCAGGGTGCGTCACGTGCAAGCAGGCGGTGATCCGACGCCTCTCCGATGCCCAGCGACCACGCCGCGCATACCCGCGCCGGATCACCCTTCTCAGCAAACAGTCAGCACGGAAACCGATCTTGATTGTCGGGCGACCGTAATGTCAGCTGATTCGCGCCCGCCCACGCCGCCGGTTCGACGCTGGGTGACGACCAAAGCAGCTGCTGAACACATCCATGTACACCCGGAAGTGCTGCGGCGCTGGAACAGAAACCGCGACAAATACCCCTGGCTACCGAAGCCGAAGCGAGTAGGAAGCGACTTCCGTTGGGACCTCGACGCCTTGGACCGAGCATTGGACGCACAAACCGACACCTGAGACGACCGGCGGCCGGGCTGTGAGCCGCGGCCGGCCGCCACGACCGATCGGAGTTCCCGGCACACCCACACTCACGCCAATCGCCCCGGGACATTGGCACGCACGAATTCTCGTCAGGGATGCATCCGGTCGTCGCCGCGATATCACACGCACATCGCCGCTGAGGCTCGACACGCGCGGCCGAGTGATCCCCGATCGCAACGGAGCCCGCGCCTTGGATGCAGTCTTGGCGGCCGCTGCGGCGATCCGCGTCGATATCGGCGGAGAACTGTCGGAGTCGACCACCGTCCGCCAACTCTGGCAGCTCTACCGCGACTACCTCGTAGAACAGGATCGAGCCGACACCACTCTCGACCGATACGACGACGTTGCCGAAAAGTTCAACGGCGCATTCGGCGAACGTCGACTCCTCGAAGTCACGACCCCATCAATCGAGGCATTCCTCAAAGATTTGGGAACCGCCAAAGGCCCCGGCACCATGCGCACCGGCCGCAACGTGCTGTCGGGCATGTTCCGCTACGCCGTCCGCAAGGGCGCACTGAGCGTCAACCCGGTTCGCGAGTCACAACTCGCCAAGAACATCGAGGCCAAGGGGCGCACCGGTGGAGCCCGAGACATCACCGTCGAGGAACTGCGCTTCATCCTCACCGCCGTGCGCACATCCGAACTCCCCTGTCCCCGAAAGCTTTCGAAGGCTGAACGCACCCGCCAGACACCGGTGAAGTCTTACACCCCGCCTACCGTCGCCGACTACTGCGAAGTAGCCGACCTCGCCGACTGGGTCACCTTGCTCGCGGCAACAGGCCTGCGCCGTAGCCAAATCCTCGGCCTGCTGTGGACAGACATCGACCTCGAACGCCGAACACTTCGGACGAGCGGGAAAGTTATTCGCATCACAGGTAAGGGTCTTCAGCGCATCGAGAAGGACGACGACCCCAAGAACCGCCGGGGAATCATCGCGTTGCCCGAGTTCGCAGTCGAGATGTTGAAGGGCCGTAGAGCCGCCCTGGCGGCCCGCAAACTGGCTTCCCCGCCCGATCCCGCGGCGGAGGTGCTCGACCTCGTCTTCCCCTCGGCAGTGTGGACGCTGCGCGATCCACAGAACGTCGGACACGAGTGGCAACGGGTCCGGGACGCACTCGGCATCCCCGACGATGTCACCGCCCACAGTTTCCGTGGCGCCGTGGCCACCATCCTCGACGATGCCGGATTATCGGCACGGGTCACTGCGGACGTCCTGATGCACGTCGATCCGGCCATGACCCAACGGCGCTATATGGCGCGCGGACGTGCCCACCAGGCTGCTGCCGATGCTCTCGATCGCGCTGTCGGCGGAACGCGTTGACCTGCGACGTCAGCCGAATTAGTTGGGAATTAGTTGTGACTTCGGCTCTCGGGGTCCGAATTACGGGAGCCGGAAACCGGCTCTACCAGAAACTATGGAGCCGCCTGGGGGAATCGAACCCCCGACCTTTTCATTACGAGTGAAGCGCTCTACCGACTGAGCTAAGGCGGCGTGCCTTTCGGCGGTGCGAGTCTATCGTCTTCGGTGACCGAACACGAAAACGGCAGGTCATCGCTGCAGCGTCGCCATGATCTCGGCCAGGCGGCGGGCCTTGGTGGTCGGGGTCCTGGCCTTCAGCAGAGGTAGGACCAGTCGGTAGCGGGCCGTTCGGTCCAGAGCGGCGAAGCGATCGGCCGTGGCGGTATCTGCGGCCAAGGCCTCGGCCAGCTGGGGCGGAACGGGTGCCGAGCGCTGGGGCGCGTAAGCGGCGTCCCAGCGACCGTCGGCGCGGGCGGCCTCGACCGCGCGGAGGCCGGGTGGGCGCATCCGGCCCGCGGCGATCAGGGCATCGGCTCGCGCGACGTTCACCTGGGACCAGGTGCTGCCGGGACGCCGGGGCGAGTAGCGCTGCAGGAACGAGCGGTCGTCGTGAGCGCGCCGGTGACCGTCGATCCAGCCGTAACACAGGGCCACCTCGGCCGCCTCGTCGATGGTGATCAGGGGTGCGGACGAGCCCTTGCGGGCGATCATCAGCCAGGCGCCGTCGTCGGTGTGGTGACCGTCGAGCCAGTCGGCCCAGGCAGCGGCATCGGGAAAGCAGTTGGCAGCAGGGAGATTTCGCACCACGGTTCGTCCTTTCGTCGAACTCCATCCTGCCCGCTGAAGTGCTCATCTTTTGAGCACTTTTCTCGATGAGATCGCCGAAAGGTCGGTCGCGCCGGTCGATCAGGCGGAGCGGGCCGCGATGAGGCCCGCGACCATCGCCGCTATGGCGAAGCGGGGCTTGACGTTCAGATCGAGGGCCTCACGGCAGGCGAGGACGGCCTCGATGGAACGCAACAGCCCCTCGGGTCGCACCTCGTCGGCCAGATCGCGGATCTGATCCGACAGGTCGGGGTGGGTCAGGGTGATCGCCGGGGACGGATTCGTGGCGGAGGTGCCGAAACGCAGGGCCAGCGCGTCGCGGTACAGGCCCGCGACATCGATCAGCGCCCGGTCGAGGGCGTCGCGGCTGGTGCGGGTCGCGCGGGATTTCTGCCGGCGCTCGAGGTCCTTCAGCACGCCCGCGGAACCGCGGGTCGCCGAGGCGGCGCCCTTCCCGGTGCCGCCGGCGCCCAACGCGGTCGCCAACTCGTCGCGTTCGCGCTCGTCCCGTTCCGCGCTGACCTGTTTGGCCTCCTCCTCGGCGGATTTGACCAGTTCGTCACCGGCCGCATAGGCGGCCGCCGGCCGAGTGACCGCCGAGACCAGCGATAACGCGCGGGTCCGGCGGGTGCGGGCCTGTTCATCGGTCGCGAGCCGGCGGGCGCGGCCAACATGTCCGCCGCTCACCGAGGCCGCCCACGTCGCCTGGTCCGGGCTGAGCCCGTCGCGCTCGCGCAGCACCTGCGCGATGGCGTCCACGGACGGCGTGACCAGGTGGACATGCCGGCAGCGGGATCGCAGCGTGACCGAGATGTCCTCCGGGTCCACCGACGGTGCGCACAGCAGGAATACGGTCCGCTCGGGCGGCTCCTCGACCACCTTCAGCAGCACGTTGCCCGCGGCCTCGGTCAATCGGTCGGCATCCTCGATCACCACCACCTGCCACCGCCCGGTGCTGGGACGCCGGGCCGCGATCTGCACGATCTCCCGCATTTCCTTGGTGCCGATGCTCAGCCCCTCCGGGATCACCCGCCGGACATCGCCGTGGGTACCGGCCATGGTGGTGGTGCACGCATGGCAGTGACCGCAGCCCGGCATGCCCTCGGCCGTACATTGCAGTGCGGCCGCGAAGCACAGTGCCGCAACGGATCTGCCGGATCCGGGCGGACCGGTGAACAGCCAGGAGTGCGTCATCGCCGAGGACGCGATCCCGGTGCGCGCCGCCACGGCGGCAGCGGTCAACTCGGACTCGACCGAGTCCTGGCCCACGAGCCGATCGAAGACACCTGCCACGCGCTACACCCTAATCGGCCGCACCGACAAGCCGACCGGCACCGAGCAGCCGCCTACGACGACGCGCCTGCAACGACGCCGCCCGCTACGACTCGGCCGTCGACTTCGCCGCGGCCTTCTTCGCGGGCGCCTTCTTGGCCGCCGTCTTCTTCGCAGTCGTCTTCTTCGCGGCCGCGGTGGTCTTCTTGGCCGTCGACTTCGCCGCGGTCTTCTTGGCGGGCGCCTTCTTCGCGGTCTTCTTGGCCGCCTTCTTCACCGGTCCCTTGGCCCGGCGATCGGCGAGCAGTTCGGAGGCCCGCTCATCGGTGATCGACTCCACCTCGTCGCCCTTGCGCAGGCTGGCATTGGTTTCGCCGTCGGTGACGTACGGACCGAACCGCCCGTCCTTGATCACCATCGGCTTGCCGGTGGCGGAATCGTTGCCCATCTCCCGCAGCGGCGCCGCACTCGCCGCCTGGCGTCCGCGCCGCTTGGGTTCGGCGTAGATCTTCAATGCCTCGTCCAAGGTCACGGTGAAGATCTGGTCCTCGGTGGCCAGCGAGCGAGAGTCCGTGCCCTTCTTCAGATACGGGCCGTAGCGGCCGTTCTGCGCGGTGATCTCGTCGCCCGATTCGGGATCCTTGCCGACCACCCGAGGCAGCGACAGCAGTTTCAGCGCGTCCTCGAGGGTGATGGTCGACAGATCCATCGACTTGAGCAGCGAGCCGGTCCGCGGTTTGGGTGCGGCTGCCTTCTTGGCGCCTTTCTTGGCGTCGAGGTCGGCCTCGGGCTCGGGCAGGATTTCGGTGACGTACGGCCCGAAGCGGCCCTCCTTGGCCACGATCCGATGCCCGGTTTCGGGATCCACACCGAGCGAGCGTCCCTCCTGCGGGGTCGCGAACAGCTTCTCCGCGACCTCGGGTGTCAACTCGTCCGGCGGCAGATCGTCGGGCAGATTGGCGCGCTGGGAAACCGGATCGCCATCCGGATCGTCCGGGTTCTGAACCATGCGCTCCAGATACGGACCGAAGCGCCCGACCCGGACCACGATGTCGCGGTCCTGGTCGTCGGTGAACATCTTGATCGAGTTGACCTCACGGGCATCGATATCGTCGAGCCGCTCACCGACCATCCGCTTCAGACCGCCGGAGCGTGCCACCGACCCCTCGGCGCCGTGGTCACCACCGAAGTAGAAGCTGGTCAGCCAGTTTCCGCGCTGCTCGCGACCGCCGGCGATGGCGTCGAGATCGTCTTCCATCGCCGCGGTGAAGTCGAAGTCGACCAGGCGGCCGAAGTACTCCTCCAACAGCCCGACCACCGCGAACGCCACCCAGGACGGCACCAGCGCACTACCGCGTTTGTAGACGTAGCCGCGGTCCAGGATGGTCTTGATGATCGAGGCGTAGGTCGACGGGCGGCCGATACCCAGTTCCTCGAGCGCCTTGATCAACGAGGCCTCGTTGTAGCGCGGGGGCGGGTTGGTGGTGTGGCCGTCGGGCGTCAACTCGGTGGCGTTGACGTTCTGGCCCTCGGTCAGCGCGGGCAGCCGCGATTCCGCATCGTCGGACTGACCGCCCGCATCCTCGTCGACACTTTCCACATAGGCCTTGAGGAAGCCCGCGAAGGTGATGGTGCGTCCGGACGCGGAGAACACGCATTCCTCGCCGGTGCCGGCGCGGCCGGTGATCCGGACCGTCAGCGTGGTGCCGCGCGCGTCGGCCATCTGCGAGGCGACCGTGCGCTGCCAGATCAGCTCGTAGAGCCGGAATTCGTCCTGATCCAGCCGGGCGTGCAGCTGGCCCGGAGTGGCGAACGTGTCACCGGCGGGCCGGATCGCCTCGTGCGCCTCCTGCGCGTTCTTGACCTTGCGGGTGTACTGCCGCGGCGTCGGATGGACGAACTCCGGGCCGTACAGCTGGGTCGCCTGCGCGCGCGCCGCGCTGATCGCCGACTCCGACAGCGTCGTGGAGTCGGTACGCATATAGGTGATGTAGCCGTTCTCGTACAGCCGCTGCGCCACGCGCATCGTGCGCTCGGAACCGAACCGGAGTTTGCGCGCGGCCTCCTGCTGCAGCGTCGAGGTCATGAAGGGGGCATAAGGCCGCCGGGTGTACGGCTTGGACTCGACCGAGGTGACCTGGAAATCGGCCTTCTCCAGCCCCGCGGCCAGCCGCCGTGCCGCGGCCTCGTCGAGGACGGTGACACCGTTGCGAGTCTTGAGCTGACCGTCGGATCCGAAATCCCGGCCGCCCGCGACGCGGGAACCGTCGACGGTGACCAGCCGCGCACCGAAGATCCGGGGGTTGGCCTCATCGCTCTCCCGGCCGCCGGCGTCGAATTTCGCCGCGATGTCCCAGTACTCCGCGGAACGGAACGCGATGCGCTCCCGCTCGCGCTGCACGACGATCCGGGTCGCCACCGACTGCACCCGGCCCGCCGACAGCCGCGGCATGACCTTCTTCCACAGCACGGGGCTGACCTCGTAGCCGTAGAGGCGGTCGAGGATGCGCCGGGTTTCCTGGGCGTCGACCAAGTCGTTGTCGAGTTCGCGGGTATCGGCCGCGGCGGCGCGAATGGCCGGCTCGGTGATTTCGTGGAACACCATGCGCCGGACCGGAATCTTCGGCTTCAGCGTCTCGAGCAGGTGCCAGGCGATGGCCTCGCCCTCGCGGTCGGGGTCGGTGGCCAGAAAGAGTTCGTCGGCATCGCGCAGCAGCGTCTTCAGCTCCGAGACCTTGGCCTTCTTGTCCGGACTGACGACATAGATCGGCTCGAAATCGTGGTCGACGTCGACACCCAGCCGAGCCCAGGACTGGCCTTTGTATTTGGCCGGCACATCCGCGGCACCACGCGGAAGATCCCGGATATGGCCGACGGACGCCTCGACCGTATAACCGCGGCCCAGATAGGGCGCGATCTTGCGGGCCTTGGTCGGCGACTCGACGATGACGAGACGACGCAGGGGACGCCCCCGGCCGGCTGCGGCCGCATCGGGCCCGGCGGAAGCCGCATCGGGAGTCGGCGATGCACCGCGGTCTCGTGTTGCCACCGGCGAACACACCTTTCCTGTCGACCCGCGCGGCGCAGGCGCGCGGCGCGCGGCTGGGGCAAGAGGGAGAGACGAATGTCTCCCGCCAGAGACGTTTATACCGTGTTTCGCTGTCGTGGAGTCCGCACTGCGGACCCGCGACCCAGGAGTCTCGGCTGTTCTGCGCGGCACTTCCCCGTGGGTACCGTCCGAACCGAAATGGCTGCGAACTGCAGAAAAACCCCCTTGTGGGCAACTCGATCAGATCGAAAAGCCCCGGTTTTCGATCGAGTCTACTTCCCCCGCATATGACTCGTCCCTCACCGCGTGCTCGCGGTGAGGGACGAGATCAGACCTTGTTGGGTTACTCGCTCAGCTGAGCGCGCGAACTCCGGTGGCCTGCGGGCCCTTGGTGCCCTGGCCGACCTCGAATTCGACCTTCTGGTTCTCCTCGAGGGTGCGGAAGCCCGAACCCTGAATCTCGGAGTAGTGGACGAAGACGTCAGCGGAGCCGTCCTCGGGCGCGATGAAGCCGAACCCCTTCTCCGCGTTGAACCACTTCACAGTTCCCTGTGCCATTCTGTTCCTTCTCTTTCCATACCGGAACGGCGGACAAGTTAGGTTGGTCCACCGGGTCCGTTCCGACCGCTGTACTCTGTTCCCCCTGCAGGAAGCTTCAAGCACACCGTTCGCAACATCGATCCTGCTGATGGTTTGGACCTTTGATCCGTTCCCTCGAACACAGAAGCTTGCGACCGAGAACTAGTGAACCATGTCCGCGCGCAATTCGACAGCCGAGTTACCGACAATTTGCAAAAAAGATGATCTTGCGAATGTGCAGGTGAGGGGCACAATGCCCAAATCCAAACTTGAAGTAGGTTTGCTTAGCGATAACCGAGCGAGCGTCAGGCAAACAGACTGTGACGCAGGTCGCTACTCGGTAGTGAATTGGCAGCTCGGGCGAGCACGGCACACACGGTTCACACTTTCTTCGCGTCGTACGGTCTCGGTCCGATGAATCCGAAAGGCCCGACACCCGACGCCGCCCGCACCGAGACGATCAGCTACGGGGGATCGTTGCTGAATCGTGTCCTTTTCGGAGTGCCGGATGCGGAAAGTCGTATCACCCATGTGACCGAACTTCCGGCCCGCGCGGCGCGCACCAGCGGATGGCCTTCCTGGGCCGCCCCGGAAGTGGTCGACGCGCTGCGGAAATCCGGTGTCGAAGCACCGTGGACACATCAGATCCGCACCGCGGAACTGGCCGCGGAGGGCACCCACGTCGTCGTGTGCACCGGGACGGCCTCGGGCAAATCCCTGGGTTATCAGCTGCCGGTGTTGACCGACCTGCGGCGGGATCCGCGAGCGACCGCTCTGTATATATCGCCGACCAAAGCGCTCGGGGCCGATCAATTCCGCGCGGCCGCGCAGCTCACCCATGCCGGCAGCCTGCGCGATATCCATCCGGCCACCTACGACGGCGATACTCCGCCCGAGGTCAGGCAGTGGGTCCGGGCGAACGCGCGGTGGTTGTTCACCAATCCCGACATGCTGCACATCGGCATCCTGCGGGCCCACCAGCGCTGGGCTCGGATGCTGCGGCGGCTGCGCTATGTGGTGGTCGACGAATGCCACGCCTATCGAGGTGTATTCGGGTCCCAGGTCGCGATGGTGCTGCGCCGGCTGCGACGGCTGGCCGCACATTACGGCGCGAATCCGACCTTCGTCCTGTGCTCGGCGACCAGCGCGGATCCGGCCGCGGCCGCCGAACGGCTGATCGGTGCGCCGGTGACCGCGGTAACCGATGACGGTTCGCCGCAGGGCGCGCGGACGGTCGCCCTGTGGGAGCCTCCGCTGCTCGGCGACCTCGGCGGTGAGAACGGCGCACCGGTGCGGCGGGCGGCCACCACGGAGGCGGCCCGGATCATGACCGACCTGGTCGTCGAGGGTGCGCGGACATTGACCTTCGTTCGCTCCCGCCGGGCCGCCGAGGTCGTCGCCATCGATGTGCAGCGCATGCTGGCCGAGGTGGATCCGTCGCTGGCCGGGCGCGTGGCGGCCTACCGGGCCGGATACCTGGCCGAGGACCGGCGCGAATTGGAGAACGGCCTGGCGGACGGGTCGCTGCTGGGCGCGGCCACCACGACCGCACTCGAACTGGGCGTCGACATCGCCGGGCTGGATGCCGTGGTGATGGCGGGTTTTCCGGGAACCGTCGCCTCGTTCTGGCAGCAGGCGGGGCGGGCCGGACGCCGTACCCAGGGCTCGCTGGTGCTGCTGGTGGCCCGCGACGATCCGCTCGACACCTATCTCGTCCATCACCCACACGCCCTGCTGGACAAGCCGGTCGAGGCGACCATCACCGATCCGCACAATCCCTACGTCGCCGGACCACATCTGCTGTGCGCGGCCTGCGAACACCCCCTGACCGACGCCGAGCTGGACGACCTCGGCGTCCGGGACATGGCCGCCGACCTCGCCGCGCAGGGGCTGATCAAGCGCCGGGAGAACGGCGGTGGACCGGCCCGCTGGTATCCCACCTCGAGCGCCTATCCGCACGACGACGTCGATGTCCGGGGCGGAATCGGCTCCCAGATCGCGATCGTCGACGCGACCAGCGGCAGGCTGCTGGGCAGCGCGGATTCCGGGCGGGCGCCCGCGACGCTGCACGCCGGTGCCGTACATCTACATCAGGGCGAGACCTACGTGGTCGACGAACTGGACCTCGAGGCCGGAGTCGCGTTCGTCCACGCCGAGCAGCCCGGTTGGACCACCAGTGCCCGGATGGTCACCTCGGTCGCGATCGACGAGCGCACGCACGAGCAGGTATACGGCCGCGTCACCGCCGCACTGGCCCGAGTCCGGGTAACCCGCCAGGTGGTCGGTTATCTGCGCACCCTTCCCAGCGGAGAGGTCCTCGACCTCATCGAACTCGACATGCCCGAGCAGACGCTGCCGACCCAGGCCGTGTTCTACACCGTCACGCCCCGACTGCTGGTCGCGGCGGGGATCGAGCCACGCCGCGTGGCCGGCGCCCTGCACGCCGCCGAGCATGCCGCGATCGGGATGTTGCCGCTGGTCGCGAGCTGTGACCGGTGGGATGTGGGCGGCGTGTCCATCGCCGAGCACCCCGATACCGGGCTGCCCACCGTCTTCGTCTACGACGGCCATCGCGGCGGAGCCGGATTCGCCGAGCGCGGCTTCGCCCGCTTGCGGACCTGGTTGGCGGCCACCCGCGCGGCCATCGCCTCCTGTTCGTGCCCACAGGGCTGCCCCTCGTGCGTCCAATCCCCGAAATGCGGCAACGGAAATTCCCCGTTGGACAAGCAAGGCGCGGCCGCCCTGCTGACGGCCGTCCTCTCCGATCTGCCCGACGAGGCGCCGATCTGACCCGCGGGCCCAACATTGCAGGCCATGACCTGCTCGAATCCGTTTCGTGACGATGCGGACACCGTCGGTAGACGTGGACGCCTCCCGGACCGACGGGCCGCGCCCCGGATTCGGCGCCGACTGCCCGCTGCCTGAATAAAGAGGAAGTCGATCATGTTAACCGGCGCATTGCCCTAGCGAATAACGGCCATGTGCGCATTCACATGTCTGCATTTATCGGAATCCCGCAGCGCCGAATGCTTGCACAATTGGGCCCGCCGAATTGAATGCCGGCCGAATGGGAAATCCACGATACTTACCGCTCCATACTGTGGCTCGGGTCACCCATTCTTTCTCACACCAACCGTCCGGTATTCATGATCGTTTTCCCGCACTCACCGGACCGGCTCGCGCGACCGCCACAACTGATCGCTTGCCCAAAAGAGCGAGCGGCACCGAACCGTCGATGGTTACCGTCACATCCCAATCCCGGATCGCACACGCACGTAGCCGCATCCGCATTCGCCGCACCACCGAATCCGCTTGTTCACAGGCCGCCTCGGCGCCGGAATCCAGTGCATCCGCTGCGGCCAATGCCGCCGAATCGGCGGCACTCTGCGCCAGGTGGCGTGCGCACACCACAGCCGCGAACTGCACGATCACGATCGTCACTACCAGCAGTGCGGTGAGCGCCAGACATGCGGTGACCGTGGCGCCCCCGTCGCACCCGCGGCAGCGGCACGCGGCCGGCGCCATCGCGCCCCGCGCCGGTCCGTCCGCGGTCATCGCGGCTCTCCCGGTTCACGCACGGCGAACGCCTCGGCCCGTAACCGCAGCATGGGCAGCAGCGGCGCCCGCGCACGAACGACGGCGACGATCCGGTCGCCCTCCGCACGCACCTCGATATCGGCGCCGGGCGGTGCCACCCGCTGTGCCGCCGGCAGAGCTTCCGCCTCGGCGCCGCGCGCCGTGAGACGAGCCGCTTCGCGAGCGGCGTCGATACAGCGGATCTGCATCGACGCCGCCAGCAACGCTCCCAGGCAGAGCACGACGACCACGACCACCGCCGCCAGCGCGATCGCCGCCTCGACCGTGACCGCACCCCGCTCGCTCGTGCGGGCCGACCTCATACGGTGGTGTTCAGCGCCCTGTCGATGATCTTGGTCAGCGCGTTGACGATGGAGTCGCCGGTCACCACGGTGTAGAGCACCGCCCCGAACGCCGCCGCGGCGATCGTTCCGATGGCGTATTCGGCGGTACTCATCCCGTCGTCGGTCACCGCTACCTGGATCAGCCGCGAACGTAGTTCTCGCACAACCGATTGCGTTGCCGCCAACATCGGTCTCCCCTTTCTCTACGGTCGGCGCGGCGGATCCGCACCGAGTCTCTCGTGTGGTCACCACAACCCACCGCCGAGTACTCGACCGGCCAGTCCGGCGACCACCGGAACGATGCCGAGACAGACGAAAGCCGGCAGGAAGCACAGCCCGAGCGGGCCGCTGATGAGTACGCCCGCGCGTTCCGCACGCGCGGCGGCCGCATCCTCGACCGCCGCGCGGCACTTCTCGGCGAGTTCGGAGACCGCACCGGTCAGGGCCGCACCGGAGCGGGCCGAACGGCGCACCAGCCGGGCGAGCGCGGACATCTCCGCCCCGGGCGCTTCCCGGGCCGCTCGCTCCCATGCGGTGACCGGATCCGCGCCCAGCGCCAGCAGATCCGCCGCCCGGCGCAGTGCCGAGGCGAAGGGTTCCGGGGCGATCGGGGCCACCGCGCGCGCCGCCGTGGCGGTCGGCAGACCCGCCCGCAGACACGAGGCGAGCAGATCGAGGGCCGAGGCCACCGCCAGCGGGTCACCAGCGGCCGGGCGCAGGTCCTGCCGCGGCATGGGTGATGCTCCGCGGGCCGCGCGGAGGCGGGCGACCGGTGTGATCCGGCCCGGAAGGGCCAGCAGCGCGGCACCGGAACAGAGCAGTGCCATCGGAAGGCCGCTCATACCGATACCCGCCGCGTGATGGCATCCGCCCACAGCAATCCCACGCCGATCAGTCCGGCGCCCACGGGAAAGACGATGGTTCCGACCCCTCGGCTCATCAGCACCTGCAGCGGGTGCGCGCCCATCAACTGTCCGAGCGCGATGCCCAGGAGCGGAAGTCCGGCCAGCACCGCGGCGCTGGCACGCGCACCCGCCAGCGCGGCGGTCGTGCGGTCGCTGAATCGCATCCGCCCGGCCAGGTCGTCGCGGGCCGCGGTCAACAGTTCGGCCAATGCCAGGCCGTGCCGCTCCGCCACCTCCCAGGCGTCCGCGACACGATCGAGTTCGCTTGTGACGGCGCAGGGGCGGCCGCGCAATCCGTCCGCGGCCGAGCCACCGAGCCGGGCCCGGGCGGCACTCACCGCGAAGGCCGCTCCGACGGCTCCGCCGATCTCCGCCGCGGCGACCGCGGCGGCAGCGCTGGGATGCGCTCCGGTGCGCAGTTCACCGACCACCACTTCCAGCCCGTCCAGCAGTTTCCGGCATTCGCCGTCGTGGCGGCGTTCCTCGCGGCGGTTCTTCGCGCGCACGGTCAACGTGGTGGCGAACACCGCGGCCGCACCCGCGACCCCGGGACCGAAGACGACCGCCGCCACCACCGCCGAAGCCATCACGCCGCGAATGATCCAGCGGCTCCGAATATTTCGCTTCTCAGTCGGCCGTCCATACAGAGCACCCAGCCGGTGCCGCCGGGTCGGGGTCGGCAGGAGCAGCAAGGCTCCCGCGCCGCACAACAGACTTACCGTCATTGCCGGGACCGTTCGTCCAGCAACCGATGCAGGGCGGTATTCGCCGGTGTTGCAACGACATCCGCCGACCAGGCGGTCTCGATGCGCACACCGGCCTCTCCGTCACGGGTCACCAGTCCGATTTCCTGCAGGACTCGCCCGCCGTCGGACCGGCGCCGCATGGCGAGCACGACCTGGACCGCCGCGGCGAGCTGACTGTGCAGCCCCGCACGTCCCATTCCGCCCAGTGCCGCAAGGGCTTCCAGTCGGGCGGGCACCTCGCGGGGCGAGTTCGCATGGACCGTTCCGGCGCCCCCGTCGTGTCCGGTGTTCAGCGCGGTGAGCAGGTCCACCACCTCGGCCCCGCGCACCTCCCCGATGACGATCCGATCCGGCCGCATTCGCAGCGCCTGCCGGACCAGGTCCCGAACCGTGATGGCACCTATGCCCTCCACATTGGCGATGCGCGCGACCAGCCGGACGACATGCGGATGCGGCGGCGACAGTTCGGCGGCATCCTCGACGCACACGATCCGCTCGGTGGGGTCGACATGCGCCAGCAGAGCCGACAGCAGCGTGGTCTTCCCGGCGCCGGTGCCGCCGACGACCAGAAACGCGAGCCGCGCGCGAATGATCTTCTCCAGCAGCCGTTCCGACTCCGGCGTCAGCGTGCCGGAGGTGGTCAGCCCGCGCAGGCTGTGCCCGACCGGACGCAGGACACGCAGTGAGATACACGTTCCGCCCTGCGCGATGGGCGCGAGGACCGCGTGCAACCGGACTCCGAAGCTCTCGCCGGGCGCTCGCTCGTATTCCGGCAACCGCCCGTCGACCCATGGTTGCGCGTCGTCGAGCCTGCGACCGGCGGCGAGCGCCAGGCGCTGAGCCAGCCGCCGGACCGCCGCTTCGTCCGGGAAGCGGATCGAGGTGCGTTCCAGACCGCTCCCGCGGTCGATCCACACCGCATCGGGTGCGGTCACCAGCACATCGGAGACCAGGGCATCATGCAGCAGCGGTTCCAGCGCGCCGGCGCCGGTCATCTCCGTCTGCAGCAGACGCAGTGCGCGCAGCAGGTCCGTATCGCCGAGGACGCGGCCGGCTTCGGCTCGGATGGCGGCGGCCAGACGTGCCGGATCGTGTTCACCGGGCTGGGCGGCCAGTCGCTCCCGCACCCGGTCGAGGAGTTCGGTGCTCACCACGCCGCTCATCGAGCACCGTCCGGCAGTGCGGACAGCACCGACTCCGCCCCGGCGAACAGCGGGCCGCGGCCGAGCGTCAGGCCGCCGCGTTCCAGAGTGCCCGCGAGCCCGGGTTGAGCGCGCATGGCGGCCAGCAGCGGCAGCCCCAATGCCTCCGCGATGTCTCGTCCGCGCAGCCCGCCGGGCGCCGGTCCTCGAACGACCAAGGCCTGGTTGGGATTTCGACGACGAACATCCGCGACGACGGCCCCCGCGGCAGCCACCGCGCGCAACCGGGCCGGCGCCACGAAGACGACGAGATCGGCGGCGTCGAGGAGATGAGCGGTATGTGGGCCCCTGCTGCCGGAGATATCGCACACCACCAGATCACCGGCGCCGCGGCCGGCCTCGACGACGGCGCGGGCCGCACCGGTGCCGATGTCGTCCGGTCCGGAACCGGCCGGTCTGCTGCACGCCAGGACACCGAGTCCCGGTGCCGCGGCGGGTAGTGCGTCGTGCAGGGCTTGCGCGGCCACTCGGCCGTCCTCGACGGAGAGGTCGGGCCAGCGCAGTCCCGGCACCGACTCGATACCCAGCAGCAGATCGATGCCGCCGCCGAGCGGGTCGCCGTCGACGAGCAGGATCTGCGGCCGGAACCGCCGGGCCGCAGCCGTCAAGGCCAGTGCCGCGGCGAAGACCGAGGCCCCGGCACCGCCCCCTGCGCCGACGACGGCCAGGACGAGTCCGTCGCCGGGATCGCGCCAGGCAAAGGCGGCGAAGGCCTCGATCAGCGTCTCGGTGTTGCCCGGCAGCGCGATGACCTGCTCGGCGCCGACCGCCGCGGCGGCCTGCCAATGGTCGAGATCCGGTTCACCGGCGCCGACCAGCACCACGCCCGAGCGGCGCGGATATCCGGCGTCGGCGCAGGTACGCGCCGCCGCGAGGTCGATGATCACCAGCGCTGCCGCGGCCCAGGCATGCCTGCCGACGGGCATCGAGCGTTCGTCCAGGCCGCGGTCGGCGGCGGCCGCGATGCGACGCACTTCGTCGCGCAACCGGAGGTCGCCTACCGACACCAGCGCCGGAGGAGGAACTGCTGCAACGGAATTCATGTCCGCCAGCCTCACCCGGTTCGGCCGGGCGAACCAGGGTCCGAACGCCGAATGTGGACAACTCGCGGGCTGTGGATAAACACTGCACGCCGAGTAACAGCTGAACGGTCCGGAAATAGAGGACGGCCCCAGCCGGGGGGGGAGGAGGCTGGGGCCGTCGGCTGTCTCTTATACACATCTCCGAGCCCACGAGACC
>NZ_PYHT01000039.1:0-32492 GCF_003023875.1 Nocardia sp. MDA0666 | reverse complement strand
ACAGCCACCGGCCCCACCGCCGCCACCGACATCTACACCGTCGGCCGCACCCTCGCGGTGCTGACCGTGAACATCCCGATGGTCGCCGGCCGCTACACCGACGGCATTCCGCATCCGGATGCCGAACCGGTCCTGGCTCGCTACGAATCCCTGCATCGGCTGCTGCTGACCGCGACCGATCCCGATCCGGATCGCCGGTTCCCGTCGGCACGGGTGATGACCACCCAGCTGGCGGGTGTGCTGCGCGAGATCCTGGCCGCCGAGACCGGTACCGAACATCCGCAACTGTCGACGCTGTTCAGTCCGCCGCGCACCAGTTTCGGCACCGACGAGCTGATCGGCCAGACCGATGTCTACGCCGACGGCGTGGTCCGCGGCAAGAACCTCGCGGCCCGCGATATCGCCGCCGCCCTGCCGGTCCCGCTGATCGATCCGGCCGATCCGTCGGCCGCGCTGCTGGCCGGGACCGCGCACTCCGAACCGGAACACGCCCTCGACGCGGTGCGGGCCGCGCGTCGGCGAGCCGAGACCGCGCCGGGTGGTGCGCCGGACAGTTTCGCCGCCGAGGCCACCCTGGCCGAGGTTCGCGTCCACCTCGATCTCGACGAGCCGGCCGCGGCCCGCGAGCTGTTGGACAACCTGGGCGAACACGATTGGCGCACCGACTGGTTCCAGGGCCTGATCGCGCTGCGCGAGCAGGACTACGAACGCGCCTATGACAGTTTCGACGCGGTGCTGTGCGCGCTACCCGGTGAGATCGCACCCAAACTCGCCATCGCCGCGACTGCGGAACTGGTTCTGCAACAGTGGGATTCGCCGGATCCCGCGCAGTGGCGGCACTGCGCCGAGAAGTTCTACGCCACGGTGTGGCGGACCGACCGCGGCGTGGTCAGCGCCGCCTTCGGGCTCGCGCGGCAATTGGCCGCCGACGGCCGGGTCGCCGCCGCGGTCGCGGCCCTGGACGACGTTCCCTCCGCCTCCCGCCACTACACCGAGGCGCGGCTGACCGCGGTCCTGCTACTCCTCACCGCACAACCCGCCGAGCCCGGTGATTCGGAGTCCGGGGACGGCGAGACACAGCGACACGCACAGGTCGACGCCGATCGGCTGGAGGAGTCCACCCTGCACGTCGCCGCGGCACGGCTGCAGGCCCTGCCCGCCGCGGAACGCCGGGTCGCGCAGCTGCGGGTCCTGGTTCTGGGCACCGCGCTCGCGTGGTTGCAGGCCGGTCACCGCCCACAGGCATCCGGCAGCACCCTACTCGGGCAGCCGTTCACCGAACGCGGGCTGCGTCGCGGGATCGAATCCGGGCTGCGCGCGCTGGCCCGCACCGCCCCCGGCCGGACACACCGGTACGCGCTGGTGGATCTGGCGAACGCGATCCGCGCCAAGAGCTGGTTCTGAGTCCGGTTCAGCCCACCAGCGCAGCGGCCGCCCGGGCGATGGCCAATTCCTCGTCGGTCGGCACCACCAGTACGGCGACCTCCGCGCCCGGCGGCGAGATATGGCGCGCCGCATGATCTTTCGCGGCGTTGCGCGCGGGGTCCACCGCGATGCCGAAGCGTTCCAGGCCGGCCAGCGCGTCGGCGCGCACCTGCGCGTTGTTCTCCCCCACCCCGGCGGTGAAGGTGATCACGTCGACCCGGCCCAGATCCACCAGATAGGCGCCGATGTAGTGGCGCAACCGATGCACGTAGACGTCGTAGGCCAACCGCGCCGCGGCATCACCGGAATCGATCAGGTCGAACAGCTGCCGGAAGTCGTTGACCCCGGACAGGCCCTTGATGCCGGAGCGGCGGTTGAGCAGTTCGTCGATGCCGTCGATATCCAGCCCCGCGGTCCGCGCCAGATGCAGCGGAATGCCCGGGTCGATATCGCCGGATCGGGTGCCCATGACCAATCCCTCCAGCGGCGTCAGTCCCATGCTGGTGTCGACCGCCCGGCCGCCGCGAATCGCCGACGCCGAGGCGCCGTTACCCAGATGCAGGACGATCTGGTTGTGCGTGGCCGGGTCGCCGCCGAGCAGTTCCGAGGCCCGCCCGGACACGTACTCGTGCGAGGTGCCGTGGAACCCGTAGCGCCGGACGCCGTGCGCGGCGGCGATCGTCGCGTCGATGGCGTAGGTCTTGGCGGCGTCGGGCAGTCCGTGGAAGAAGGCGGTGTCGAACACCGCGACCTGCGGGATATCGGGCAGCAGGGCGCGCGCGGAGCGGATGCCGGTGACGTTGGCCGGATTGTGCAGTGGCGCCAGGGTGGAGAGCTTGTCGATGGATTCCACCACGGCATCGGTGATCCGGGTCGGTTCGTAGAAGATCTCGCCGCCGTGCACGACCCGATGGCCGACCGCCGAGAGCCCCTCCCCGCTCAGATCGTGACCGCTGCGGGCGAACAGGTCGAACACCACCCGCAGCCCCGCGGCGTGATCGGCAATCGGCCCGGTGTGCTCGAATTTCTTTCCGTCACTGTGATGTTCGACGGTCACCTCGTCCTCGGACACCGGTTCCCCGATGCGCGACACCAGCCCGGAGGCGGACACGTTCGCCGAAACCGGGTCCAGCAGTTGATATTTGATCGACGACGACCCCGAATTGATCACCAATACCTGCATCAGCCCTCCAGTGTCTTGCGGGACACCCGCACCCGGTCGGCACAGCGAGCCGCTGCGCGATTGTCGCTCACCGTGCC
The DNA here is from genome assembly GCF_003023875.1 of Nocardia sp. MDA0666. Taxonomy (NCBI): domain Bacteria; kingdom Bacillati; phylum Actinomycetota; class Actinomycetes; order Mycobacteriales; family Nocardiaceae; genus Nocardia; species Nocardia sp. MDA0666. Next base: position 29,807 of record NZ_PYHT01000039.1, on the reverse strand, counting down.
TCCTGCTTCTGCGCCTGGATCGCCGTGATCGCCACGGTGTTCACGATGTCGGCCACCAGCGCTCCGCGCGACAGATCGTTGACCGGTTTGCGCAATCCCTGCAGCACCGGCCCGATCGCCACCGCGCCCGCACTGCGCTGCACCGCCTTGTAGGTGTTGTTCCCGGTGTTGAGGTCCGGGAAGATGAACACGGTCGCGCGCCCGGCGACATCGGAATGCGGCAGTTTGGTGCTCGCGACCGTCGGTTCGATCGCGGCGTCGTACTGGATGGGTCCCTCCACCGGTAGCTGCGGCGCCCGCCGATGCACCAGTTCGGTTGCGGCCCTGACCTTGTCGACGTCGGCGCCGGAGCCGGATTCGCCCGTCGAATACGACAGCATCGCCACCCGGGGTTCGATCCCGAACTGCTGCGCGGTGCGGGCGGAGGAGATCGCGATATCGGAAAGCTGTTCGGAGGTCGGATCCGGCACCACCGCGCAGTCGCCGTAGGCCAGCACGCGGTCGGCCAGGCACATCAGGAAGACACTCGATACCGTCGAGACGCCGGGTTCGGTCTTGATGATCTCGAACGAGGGCCGGATCGTATGCGCGGTGGTGTGCGCGGCGCCGGAGACCATGCCGTCGGCGATGCCCCGATACACCATCATGGTGCCGAAATACGAGATGTCGGCCATGAATTCGCGGGCCCGCTCGACCGTCATCCCCTTGTGCGCGCGCAGCCGCGCGAATTCCTCGGCGAACTCCGCGCGCAGCTCACTGGTGCGCGGATCGAGCACCTGGGCGGCGTCGATGTCGACACCGAGTTCGGCCGCGCGGGCGCGCACGGTGGCCTCGTCACCGAGGATGGTCAGCTCCGCGATCTTGCGTTGCAGCACGCGCCCGGCCGCCCGCAGGATGCGATCGTCGTCGCCCTCGGGCAACACGATCCGGCGCGGATCGGCGCGCGCCCGTTCCACCAGCTGATATTCGAACATCTGCGGCGTGACCACCGACGGCACCGGAACTTCGATGAGGTCCAACAGCTTCCGGCTGTCCACCCGCTGCTCCATCAGCGCCAGCGCGGTGTCGACCTTGCGCATACTGCTGAGCGAGACCCGCCCGCGGGTGTGGGCGGCGGCGCTGGCGGTGTCGAACGTGCCCAGTTGCGTGGTGAGGATGGGCAGTTTCGGCTTGAGGCCCTCCATCAGGCGCGCGATCGCCGGATCCGGCAACATGCCACCGTTCATGATGATGCCCGACAGCGACGGAAATCCCTCCGCCTCGTGCGCGTTCACCAGCGACAACAGGACGTCGGAGCGGTCGCCCGGCACGATTACCGCGACGCCGTCGCTGAGTCGCTCGAGAATGTGCTCGGCGGTCATCCCGCCGACCATCACCTTCAGCGCCTCGCGCTGCAGCAGTTCCGGATCGCCCGAGTAGACGGTGCCGTCGATGGCCTCGCAGAGTTCGTTCATGGTCGGCGCGGTCAGCAGCGGCACCTCCGGCATCGTCCACGACGGACAGGGCAGCACCCCCATGGCCTTCCGCACGTCCTCGAGCCGCTCGGGATCGCAGCGGTTGACGATGATCGCCATGAGCTGCGCGTGCTCGTGTTCGAGTTCGGCCTCGCAGACCCGGGCGACCTGCACGACCTCCTCGGGGCTGCGTCCGGCCCCGCGCAGCACCAGCAGCACCGGCGCGCCGAGGTTGACCGCGATCCGCGCGTTGTAGCGCAGTTCGCTCGGCCCGGCGACATCGGTGTAGTCGCTGCCGACCACCACCACGGCGTCGCAGACCTTGGCGACCTCGTGGAACCGCATCACGATCTCGCTGATCGCGGCGTCGGGATCGGCGTGCACCTGCTCGTAGGTCACCCCGACCGCCTGCTCGTAGTCGATATCGGCGGTGCAGTGTTCGAGCAGCAGCTCGAGAATGTAATCGCGGCCGCGATTGGACCGGGTGATCGGCCGGAAGACGCCCACCCGCGGCGTCGTCGCCGAGAGCATCTGCAGCATGCCCAGCGCCACGGTGGATTTGCCGGTGTCACCTTCCAGTGACGCGATGTACACGGTGGACGGTGCGGGTTCGGCCATGGTCCCGAGCTTAGTGAGCGGGTCGGGCCCGGCGGTCGCGCCCACGGCCGGTGCCGGTGAAATCACATCCGGCCGGTCGGAGGAATGCGACCCGCACCGATGCTCGAGCGTTCCGGACATGCGGCTGCGCTTCTCGGCCATTCATCGGCTCACGGATCGTCCGTAATCTCCTATTCATGCGACTCGGCACCTTCCTTCCCACGTCCACCCCCGATCCCCAGCGGCCGATCCTCGGCGATGTCGGCGCCGCGGCGCGGTTCGCCGAGGAGGTCGGCCTCGATTCGGTGTGGTCGACCGACCACCTCGTCGCCAGCGCGCCGATTCTGGAGAGTTCGGTCACGCTGGCGACCGCGGCCGCGGTGACCGAACGGATTCACATCGGCTACGGCGTGCTGCTGCTCGCACTGCGCCCGGCCGCGTGGGCGGCCAAACAGGTGAGCGCACTGCAGTACGTCTCCGGGAATCGGCTGCTGCTGGGCGTCGGCACGGGCAATCCCGCCCACGGCGATATCGGCTGGCGCGCGGCCGGGTTGCCGTTCGCCGACCGGGGCCGGCGCACGGACGAGAATCTGCGCGTGCTGCCCGATCTGATCGCCGGCCGCCCCGCCGTGCTGCCGGACGGCACCGAGGTCACCCTCTCCCCCGGCGCGACGGTTCCGCCGATTCTGGTGGCCGGCGACGGACCGCGCGCCCGGCGCCGCGCGGCCGAATTCGCCGACGGCTGGCTCGCGATCGGCCTCGCCCCGCAGGAAGTCGCTACCGCCACAAAGGAATTAACCGAATCCGCCGCTACGTTCGGGCGCAGCACACCCACCGTCTCCGTCGTCACGCCACTTCCCGCCGACCTCGGCGAAGCCCGGGAACTGTTCGATGCCTACGCCGAAGCGGGCGTCGACCACCTGCTCACCGCACCGCGTGACGGTGACTGGCACAAGGGATACGAATTCGTGGCCGCGGTCCGGACCGGTGGGCGGTAACTGCCGCTTGCCTCCGCGGCTCCGGCGAGAGCCTTAGGATCACTGTCCATGACGGCACAGTTTCCGGATCGGCAGTGGGGTTCGCGGACCGGTCTGCTCGGACGTACCGCGAGCGCGTTCGCCGCGACGAAATTCGGTTCGCTGGTGGTCCGCGCCCTCACACCGCTGGATCGGAAAGTGTTGCAGCGCACCGGCGCTCGCTACACCGTGCTCGGCCCGATCGGCGCGCCGATCGTCCTGCTCACCACCACCGGCCGCACCTCCGGGCAGCCGCGCACCTCACCGCTGCTCTACGTCCACGACGGTGACACGCTGTACGTGATCGGCAGCAACTTCGGTCAGGCCCGCCATCCCGCCTGGACCGCCAACCTGCTGGCACATCCCGAGGCGACGATAACCCTTGCCGGACAGAGCATCCCGGTACGCGCACAGCTGGTCGAGGATCCGGTGCGTAAACAACGGATCTTCGACCGGTTCGTGGAGACGACCGAGGCCTATGCCGCCTACCGCAGCCGGACGACGCGTGATCTGCGCCTGTTCGCCCTGACCAGGGCTTGAGGGTTTCACACGATCCGGCTGTGTGCCAGATACGCCCGCCCGGCGAAGGTGCGGATCGGGCTGCTGCCGAAGTCGAGTGACCACACCGGCTGCCGATTCTTTCCGGCGGCGACGACCGTGATCCCGCCCTGACCGCCACGCGCGACGGTGACCACCCTCGTTCCGTCCGTCGCCCAGGGGACCTGGTTGTCCGGCAGTACACCGCCTTCGGCCGTGTACGCATCGAACCAGGCGTAGGCGAGCTTGTATTTGTTCTCGAGGTACTCGGAGCCGGATGTCGTGGTGGTGTCCCAGCGAATCAGAATTTTGCTGCCGATTCCGGCGACGGACACCCCGTGGCCGTAACTCGCTTCCTTCGGCAGTTGCCTGGACCAGAGCATGGCTCCGGTCGCGGGATCGAAGGCGGCGAGCATGCCGCGGTTCGTCATCACCGGCAGCGCCGGTGCGGTGTCCGGTTCGGCGTAGCGCTTGTCATTGCCGTTCGGCGCCGGATCGTCACCCTGGGTGGCATACGGCTGGCTCGCGACGACCCGCCAGCCGGGACCGGCGCTCGCGCGCTTCGTTCCGTCGAGAGCGAAGAAGTCCTGCCCGACCGCGAATCCGCCGGAGTACGCCAACCAGTCCGGGGCCCACACGGTATACGGCTGAACGTGGTCCGGAGCCATCTGATACACGACCTTGCCGGTTTCGATATTGCGCAATTCGAAACCGGCCTTCGAGAACGGATCACCGGACACGGGATTCTTCTGCAGCGACAGCACGCCGGAACCGTGGACCAGACCTGCTTGGATGTCGTCGGCCTGCCAGAGCACTGTGCCGGTGACATCCGCGGCGATGACCGAACCCGTCGCGGCACCTGTGCGCTCGGGTTCGAATGTGGCGAACGTTTCTCCTGCGGAGACGATTTCGGTGGCGGCCGGCAAACGGCCGGAGATCACACCCGTCTGTGTATCGATGAGCAGCGTCGCGTACGAATCCGAATTCACGTCCCGAGTCCCGGCGGCACTGTCTCCGGACTCCGTACGGCAGCCCGCGTAGCGGCCCGAGGCCGTGAACACGCACTCGGCGTAGGAGATGTAACCCACGCCGACGCTGTGCAACAGCGCACCCGACTCCACATCGATGATGTCGAGTGTCTCGGCGCCGTTGTAGAACACCACCTTGTCCGTGCCGCCGATCGGGAGCGCCCACCCGTCGACCGACCACCGCTTCCCGGTGGGTTCGGCACTCAGATCCGGGCTCTGCGGAGTTACCGAGATCCGGGCCACGGCCCGGGCGGCATCGGTCGGACCGACCTCGTCGGGGCCGCTCGCGTGCAGCACGAATGCCGTCACCGCCGCCACGACGGCAACCACGGCCGCGACCGTGCCCAACGCCGCCCACATCGTCCGCGGCGACCCACCGTCACTGCCGCGCTGCGATGGTGGCAGCTCCGCGCCGGCTGCAGAGACAATGGTCGGGCTCGCGGCGGCCGATCCGTCGAGCGTCGGCACAGGCTGTCCGGCGAGCACGGTTGCGATCGCTGCCTGCGGGTCATCCGCCGGTCCGGCAGGGGTGGCCCGCAGGGCCGCACCGAGCGCCGTCGCGAACTCCGAGGACGACGCGAACCGGTCCGCCGGCCACTTCGCCATCGCCCGCGCCAGCACCCGATCCACCTCGACGCTCGACTCCGGCCGCATCGTCCGCACGCTCGGCGGAGCGGCCGTGGCATGCCGCAGGATCACCTGGCCGGGATTGTCGTCCGCAAACGGCGCCTGCCCCGTCAGCAGGTGAAAGGCGCTGCAGGCCAGCGAGTATTGATCGCTACGTCCGTCCAGCGGCTGCCCGCTCAACTGCTCGGGCGACGCGTAGTTGATGGTGCCGATCATCATGCCGGTACCGGTGAGATTCGAGATATCGGCGACCTGACGCGCGATCCCGAAATCGGTGAGCAGTACATCCCCGGCCCGGCTCAGCAGAATATTGGCGGGTTTCACATCGCGATGCACCAACCCCTGCGCATGCGCGCGATCCAGCGCACCCGCGATCACCTCCGCGATGCGGGCCACCTCGGCGGCGGACATCGGCCCGTTCGCGCGCAACCGCTGGGCCAGATCGACCCCCTCGACCAATTCCATCGCGATCCACAACCGGCCCCGATCCTCGCCACGGTCGTAGACCTTCACGATCGCCGGATGCGAAAGCCGCGACGCCAGATCGGCCTCGCGTTCGAACCGCGCCCGATACTCCGCATCCGCGGAGAACTGCGCCGCGAGCACCTTCACCGCATCCGATCGCGGCAAACGGGGATGCCGGGCCACATAGACCTCGCCCATCCCCCCGGCCCCGAGCAATCGTTCGATCACATAGCCCGCGAATACTTCTCCCGGTTGCAGCATGAGTCCCTCCTCCGCCGAGGAGACTACCCAGTCGCCTGCCTGCCGGGTGAGGCGAATTCGTCCGTCGACGAGGTCTCGTCGACGCGCCGGGATTCGGATTCCATCGCGTCACACAGTTTTCGACAATGCCCACCAGCCGAAGCTGGGTGGGCATCGTCGGTGGTCAACCGGGCGCGACGAGTCCATGACGGTTGCCGCGACGGGCGCGACGGGATTCGTAGGCGATCAGAGTGCGCGCAAGCGCGGTGCCAGGTCGCGCGCGAACAGGTCCAGGAAGCGGCGCTGGTCGTGACCGGGAGCGTGGAAGACCAGGTGGTTCAGCCCGGCATCGACGTACGGTTTGATCTGCTCGACGGCCTGGTCCGGATCGCTGGCGACGATCCAGCGCTTGGCGATCTGCTCGATCGGCAGCGCGTCCGCGGCCGCCTCCATCTCGATCGGATCGGTGATCGAATGCTTCTGCTCGGCGGTCAGCGACAGCGGCGCCCAGAACCGCGTATTCTCCAGCGCCAGTTCGGGATCGGTGTCGTAGGAGATCTTGATCTCGATCATCCGGTCGATGTCGCCGAGCGTGCGGCCGACCTTCTCCGCACCCTCGGTCACCGCCGGCATCAACTTCTCGGTGTAGAGGTCCATCCCCTTGCCCGAGGTGCAGATGAAACCGTCACCGGCCCGGCCCGCGTACCGGGCGACCACGGGCCCGCCCGCGGCGATGTAGACCGGGATCCCGGCCGGCGGCACGTCGTAGATCGACGCGCCGACCGTGGTGTAGTACTGACCCTCGAAGTCGACCCGGTCACCGCTCCACAGCGCGCGCATGAGATCGACCGATTCGCGCAGCCGGGCGAAGCGCTCCTTGAACTCCGGCCACTCCCCCTTGTAACCGGTCGCGATCTCGTTGAGCGCCTCACCGGTGCCCACACCCAGCATGATCCGCTCCGGGTACAGCACCCCGAGAGTCGCGAAGGCCTGAGCGATCACCGCGGGGTTGTAGCGGAACGTCGGTGTCAGCACCGAGGTGCCGAGCTGGATGCGGGAGGTCCGCTCACCGACCGCGGTCATCCAGGCCAGCGAGAACGGCGCATGACCACCCTTGTGCCGCCAGGGCTGGAAGTGATCGCTGACGGTCGCGCTGTCGAGGCCGTGTTCTTCGACCAGAACGCCGAGCTCGACGAGCTCGCGTGGTCCGAATTGTTCTGCCGACGCCTTGTATCCCAGCTTGAGATCACTCACTGCGCCACTCCTGTTCGCCGTCACGTGCGTGCTTGGGCCGGCCCCCGGGCGGGAGACGACCGCGTCGACCGAGTGCAGCGCTGGACGGGTGTCCCGAATTCCTGTCCCGAAATTCCACAGCGCGGCAAGTTGCGGTCGCATTCGACCATAACCAGTGCGAATTCTGCGACCGCCGCGCGTACGCACCTACCGGAACGTCACATCACCCTCGGCAATAGCCCACAATTGGCTCGTGACTGCCGACAGTGAACCGATTCTGTCCTACCTGACCGATATGGACGGCGTGCTGGTGCACGAGGACCACCTCATCCCCGGCGCCGATGCGTTCCTGACGGAGCTGACCGAGCGTGAGATTCCGTACCTGGTCCTGACCAACAACTCCATCCGCACCCCGCGCGATCTCCAGGCCCGCCTGCGCCGGATCGGGCTCGACATCCCGGCCTCCTCGATCTGGACCTCGGCGACCGCCACGGCCACCTTCCTGAACGAGCAGCGTCCCGGCGGCACGGCGTACGTGGTCGGCGAATCGGGGTTGACGACCGCCCTGCACGAAATCGGCTACGTGCTGACCGACAGCGATCCGGATTACGTCGTCCTCGGCGAGACGCGGACCTATTCGTTCGAGGCGATCACCACCGCGATCCGGCTGGTCGAGCGCGGCGCCCGGTTCATCGCCACCAATCCCGACCCGACCGGGCCCTCGCGCGAGGGCGTGCTGCCCGCGACGGGTTCGGTGGCCGCGCTGATCACCCGGGCCACCGGGCGCGACCCGTACTACGTCGGGAAGCCGAATCCGCTGATGATGCGCTCGGCGCTGCGGCAGATCGGCGCGCATTCACAGTCGGCGGTGATGATCGGCGACCGGATGGACACCGATGTGATCGCCGGACTCGAGGCGGGGATGCGCACCGTGCTGGTGACCTCGGGGATCTCGACCCGGGCGTCGATGGAACAGTTCCCGTACCGGCCGACCGTGGTGATCGATTCGGTGGCCGATCTCGTGGGCCGCACCGGGAATCCGTTCGCGGCCTGAACACGGTCGGGCGGCTTCGGTCGGGCGGCTTCGATCAGGCCTGGTCGTCGCTCGCCTCGGCGGCGCCCGCCGATTCCATCGCGTCCAGCGCCGCCGAGAGGTCGCCCAGCGCGTCCACGATCTGCCCGAACCGCTCCGAACCCAGGTGCGCGGCAAGCTTTTTCGCCATCACCGCATGGTGCGGGGTGATCCGGCGCACCGCCGCATAGCCCGCGTCGGTGATCGCCACCAGCTTCGCGCGGCGATGTGCGGGGTTGGGCCGGTATTCCGCGAAACCCTTGTCCACCAGCAGGTCTGCGATGCGCTGCACGCTCTGGCGGGTGATGCCCATCTCGCGCGCGATTCCCGAGACCGGCAGAGGTTCGTGCAGCACCGCGCCCAGCACCTGCCACCAGGCCGCGGTGATCTCCGCAGGTTTCGCCAATTCCTCTGCGATCGTGAGGAATTGGCCGTTCAGCTTGAAGGTCGTGATCGCCGCCGCGGAGAACAGTTCGGCATCACCGCGACTCATGCCGGCTCGACCGCCGCGGCCTGCAGGGCGAAGAACCCGCTCGGATCCCGGTCCACGTAGAGCCGATACCACGCGTCCAGGACGGCCGGCTCGAACAGGTCCAGCCGCGCGAAGATATGGCGCGCGAAGTCGATCGGCGCGATACCACTCGCGGTGATCAGATCGCCGTCGGTCACGGCCGGTTCGTCCACATAGTGTCCCGCTCCCGAATATCCGGTCGAGACAAGGTTTTCCGCGGCGTTGCCGGTGTGCGGACGAGCATCGAGCAGGCCCTGCTTCGCCAGTCCGTAGGTCGCCCCGCAGATCGCCGCCACCGGCACGCCGGCATTCAGAAAGTCCCCCGCCGCCTGGGCGAACGGCGCGAGTTGCCCGTCCTCCCAGATATCGGCGCCGGGCAGGACCAGCATCGCGCTGTCGCCCGGCGAGAGCTGATCCAGAGTCAGATCGGGAAGCACGCGCAGCCCGCCCATCGAGGTGACCGGCTCGGAGGTGGCGCCGACCGTGCGGATCTGCCAGGTTCCCGGTTCGCGCTGCATCAGTGGGCGATTGATACCGGCCGTGACGTAGCTCGGCTCCCAATCGGCGAAGGTGTCGTACACCGCAATATGAACCGTTTTACTCATGACAGTATGCTGTCATAATTGACAGCATACTGTCAATCGTTTCGGTGTCAGCTCAGCGCCTGCTCCAGATCGCCGAGCAGATCCTCCACATCCTCGAGTCCGATCGAGATACGCAGCACCCCGTCGGTGAGACCGACAGCCGCACGGCCTTCGGGGCCCATCGCCCGATGCGTGGTGGTCGCCGGATGCGTGATCAGGGTCTTCGCGTCGCCGAGGTTGTTGGAGATGTCGACGATGCGCAGCCGGTTCAGCACCTCGAAGGCGCGCTTCTTACCCTCGCCGGCGCCTGCGGCGAGTTCGAAGGTGACCACGGTGCCGCCGCCGGACATCTGCGAGGTCGCCAGCTCGTGCTGCGGATGCGAGGTGAGGAACGGGTACTTCGTCCAGGCCACGCCCGGATGCCGTTCCAGGAACTCGGCGACGGCCAGCGCGGAGTGCGTCGACTGCCGCACCCGCAGCGGCATCGTCTCCAGCCCCTTCAGCAGGGTCCAGGCGTTGAACGGGCTCAGCGCCGGGCCGGTGTGGCGCATCAGATTCTTGACCGGTCCGTTGATGTAGTCGCCGGTGCCGAGGATCGCACCGCCGAGCACCCGGCCCTGTCCGTCGATGTGCTTGGTGCCCGAATAGACCACCACATCGGCGCCGAGGTCGAGGCTGCGCTGCAACAGCGGCGTCGCGAACACGTTGTCCAGCACGACCTTCGCGCCGGCGGCATGGGCCAGTTCGCTCACCCGCCGCACGTCGACGAGGGTCTGCATCGGGTTCGACGGGGTCTCGAAGAACACCGCGGCCGTCGGCTGCGAGAGCGCGCGCTCCCACTGGCCGAGATCCTCACCGTCGACGAAGACGGTTTCCACGCCCCAGCGCGGCAGGATCTCGTTGCACACCACGAAACAGGAACCGAACAGGCTGCGCGCGGCCACCAGCCGATCGCCCTGCCCGAGCAGCGCCGCCAGCGCGGTGAACACCGCGGACATCCCACTGGCGGTGGCGAAACACGCCTCGGCGCCCTCGAGCAGCCGCATCCGCTCCTCGAACATCGCGACCGTCGGATTGCCGTAGCGGGAATAGACGAAATGCTCGATATCGCCGGTGAAGGCCGCTTCGGCCGCCTCCGCGCTCTCGTAGACGAATCCGGACGACAGATACAGCGCCTCGGAGGTCTCCTCGAAACCGGAGCGGCGCAGCCCGCCGCGCACGCCCAGGGTCGCCGGACCCACACCCTCGGGCAGCGGCCGATCGAATGCACCGCCGGTGATCATGACTGCCTCCACGAAAAGAATTGCCGCACAACAGATCCACTCACGACTGCCGCCACGGCAGGCCGAGTGCGCGCCAACCGGCGCCACCACGATGCCCCTCGGCATCCAGCGGCCCCTCGAAACCCTCGAGCACGTTGTAGGAGGGTGCGAAGCCGGCCGCGGTCGCCGCCGTCGCCGCACCGATCGAACGCTGCCCGGACCGGCACAGGAAGATCACCGGGGCATCGCTGTCACCCGCGCGATCGGCCAGCACCTGTTTCAACTGCTCCACGAACGCGGGATTGGGCGAGCCGGTGGCGTCGACCCATTCGATGAGGGCGGTAGGCCGCTCGATCGAGGTGGTGTCGGGCACTCCGACGAATCGCCATTCGGCCTCGGTGCGCACATCCACCAGCACCGCATCCGGATTGTCGCGCAACAATTCCCACGCCTGCCCAGGCGTGATGTCACCGGCGTAACTCACTTGTCGAACCTCCTACGGAATCCGCACTTGCCGCGTCCGGTCGGACCGCGGCCAGGTCGTCACCCGGAGCACCCCACCGCGGAGGAGGGTTGCCGACCAGCGAGCCGGGGCTTGTCGCTGGTACTCATGACCTGAACCGAGAATGCCTGGTCACAGGCCCGATTGTCAAACATCGACGGCGACGGCTCAGGGGTTGACGCACACCAGCCAGGTGCCGTTCTCACGGCCGAAATTCCAGTTCGCCGCGGTCTTGTGCCCGTCGATCTGGCTGGTCACCGAGGCCGTGGCGTGGTCGCCGTCGATGTGCACCGCGTCGACTCCGGCGATCTCCACCTTCTTGCCGACGGAGCCGGCGCCCAGCGGCGACTTCTTCTCGTCGAAGCCCGCGCATTCGGTGGTCTTGCGCCGGTCGGCATCGGAATCGCTTCTCGCCGTGGCGAAGTTGCGCGCCGCGATGGCCACCCGGTCCGGTTCTGTGAGATTGTTCTCAGCCGGGCGGGTGACTCCGAGGATCACGACGGCGAGCACCGCGAGAACGGCGATGGCCGCGGCGATCAGGAACGGCGTCGCCGATCGCGTGGTGTCGCGCTGATCGATCGAGGTAGCCGGATCATCGCCCCGAGGGTCGCTCCGGCCGGCCGGATCGCTGTCACTCATGGTGCGATCATCCCCGGTGGGCCGAAGTGTCGAAGATCACGCCCGCATTTTCGCGCGGATACCGGGAATAGCGGCGGTGTGTGCCACCGATAGAATCACCAGAACTCCGGCCACATCCGGTGCACGGATCGGGAGAGCTCCGCGCGGCAACGAGGCAGCATCGGCGGAGCAGTCGGGCAGGGGCCCGGCCCGCACGTCAACTTAGCCTAAGCTAAGAAGGACGGCTGACAAGACGAGAGTTTTCGACCAAAGGTGCGCGTAGAAATGACCGAACACGCTGGAACGAAGAGCGGCGCGGGCGACCGCCCACTGCGCATCGCGATCGTCGGTGCCGGACCGGCCGGAATCTACGCCGCCGACGCGCTGATGAAGTCCGATGTCGAGGCGAGTATCGACCTCTACGAGCGCATGCCTGCCCCGTTCGGTCTCATTCGCTACGGCGTCGCGCCCGACCACCCGCGCATCAAGGGCATCATCACCGCCCTGCACAAGGTGCTCGACAAGCCGCAGGTGCGCCTGCTCGGCAATATCGACTACGGCAGCGACATCGACCTCGAGGACCTGCGTCGCTTCTACGACGCGGTGATCTTCTCCACCGGCGCCAACGCCGACCGCGCCCTGGGTGTGCCGGGTATCGAACTCGACGGCAGCTACGGCGCCGCGGACTTCGTGTCCTGGTACGACGGCCACCCGGATGTGCCGCGCACCTGGCCGCTGGACGCGGAGAAGGTCGCCGTCCTCGGTGTCGGCAACGTCGCGCTCGACGTGGCCCGCGTACTCGCCAAGACCGGTGACGAACTGCTGCCGACCGAGATTCCGCCGAACGTCTACGAGGGCCTGCGCAACAACAAGGCGCTCGAGGTCCACGTCTTCGGTCGCCGCGGTCCGGCCCAGGCCAAGTTCACTCCGCTCGAGCTGCGCGAACTCGACCACTCGCCGACCATCGAGGTCATCGTCGATCCCGAGGACATCGACTACGACGAGGGCTCCGAGGCCGCCCGCCGCCACTCCAAGCAGGTCGACATGGTCTGCAACACCCTCGAGCAGTGGGCCATCCGCGATGTCGGCGACCGCCCGCACAAGCTGTTCCTGCACTTCTTCGAATCCCCGGCCGAACTGATCGGTGAGGACGGCAAGGTTGTCGGCCTGCGCACCGAGCGCACCACCCTCGACGGCACCGGCAACGTCAAGGGCACCGGAACCTACAAGGACTGGGACGTCCAGGCGGTGTACCGCGCCGTCGGCTACCTGTCGCAGAACATCCCGCAGCTGCCGTTCGACGACCAGGCCGGCACCGTGCCCAACGAGGCCGGGCGCGTGCTCGTCGACGAGGGCGCCGACGGCGCCGCCCGCTACCTGCCGCAGACCTACGTCACCGGCTGGATCAAACGCGGCCCGGTCGGCCTGATCGGCCACACCAAGGGCGATGCCAACGAGACCATCGCCTGCCTGCTCGACGACGCCGCCTCCTTCACCCCGGCCGCCGAACCCGATCCCGAGGCCGTGACGAAGTTCCTCGAGGACAAGGGCATTCCGTTCACCACCTGGGCCGGTTGGTACCGCCTCGACGCCCACGAGCGGTCACTCGGCGAGCCCGAAGGCCGCGAGCGGGTCAAGGTCGTCGAACGCGAGGACATGCTGCGCGCCAGCGAGCCGCACAAGGTCTGAACACCACACCGGATCCGCATTCGTCACCGACCTGAGGCATGCTGATCACGTGTTCGATTCACACGTTCACATCATCGACCCGCGGTTTCCGCTGGTCGAGAATCAGGGCTACCTGCCGGAGCCGTACACCATCGGCGACTATCGAAAGCGCATGGCGCACTTCGATGTCGACGGTGGTGCGGTGGTGAGTGCGTCCTTCCAGGGCACCGACTCCACGTTCATGATCGCCGCGCTGGCCGAACTCGGGCCGAACTGGGTCGGGGTGATCAATCTGCCCTCGGACGTCACCGACGAGCAGATCATCGAGCTGGACCGGGCCGGAGTGCGCGCGATCCGGTTCAACCTCAAGCGCGCCGCGGTCGACATCGTCACGCTGACCATGCAGGCCGTGCGCGCCTACGAACTCGCCGGATGGCATGTCGAGCTCTACATCGACGGATCGATGCTGGGCTCGCTGGAACCGGTCATCTCCAAACTGCCGGCGCTGAGCATCGACCATATGGGCATGTCCGACGAATGCCTGCCCTATCTGCTGAATCTGGTGGATCGCGGGGCCCGGGTGAAGGCCTCCGGGTTCGGGCGGGTGTCGATGGATGTGGAATCGGCGATGCGGCGGGTGCACGCGGTGAATCCGGGTGCGCTGATGTTCGGTTCCGATCTGCCGGGCAACCGGGCCGGGCGGCCGTTCCGCGATGCCGATATCGAGATCATCGGCCGGGCCGTCGGCGCCGATATGTACCGGGTGCTCGAGGACAACGCCCGTGCCTGCTACCGGCTGCCGGTGAAGGTGCGCTCGGCCGAGGATCCGGTGCCGACGCTGCCGATTCCGCGCGCCGAACCACCGACGCTGCGGCTGCGCCGCTCGGAACTGCCCCAGCCGCCGAATCGCACTCAACCGCCGAACCGCAACCAGCCACCGGACCGGACCCGGCCGCTACGGATCATCGAATAGCCGCCTACACCGCACCCGGATGCCGTGCGTCACATCCACCGCTTATTGTCGTAGTGTCAACACCGGCGCGCGCCGCCGGTCGCAGGATCGACGACGAACCGAGGTAGGGCGTGAGCACTTCATCCACCACCACCGGGCAGGGCCCACTCGCGGGCATCAAGGTTCTCGAGCTGGCCGGAATCGGCCCCGGCCCGCACGCGGCACTGCTGCTGGCCGATCTGGGCGCCGATGTGGTGCGCGTGCAGCGTCCCGGCCAGCTGCCGGGATTCATGGAACGGCCGCAGTGGCGGGGACGCACCATCGTCGAGGCGAATCTCAAGGACCCGGCCGATATCGAGAAGGTGCTTGGCCTGATCGACAAGGCCGACGTGCTGCTGGAAGGTTTCCGGCCCGGCGTCACCGAGCGGATGGGCCTGGGCCCGGACGTCACTCTCGAGCGCAACCCGCGCCTGATCTACGGCCGGATGACCGGATGGGGACAGTTCGGCCCGCTCGCCGACCGCGCCGGCCACGACATCAACTACATCTCGCTGACCGGTGTGCTCAACGCCATCGGCCGCAAGGGAGAGCGTCCGGTCCCGCCGCTGAACATGGTCGGCGACTTCGGCGGCGGTTCGATGTTCCTGGTGATGGGTGTGCTGTCCGCGCTGGTGGAGCGGTCCATCTCGGGCAAGGGCCAGGTGATCGACGCCGCGATGATCGACGGTGCGCTCTCGCTCTCGCACATGATCTGGGGTATGCGCGGCATGGGTCTGTGGTCCGACGAGCGCGGCACCAACCTGCTCGACACCGGTATGGCCTTCTACGACACCTACGAGACCTCCGACGGTAAGTACATGGCCGTCGGCTGCATCGAACCGCAGTTCTACGCCGAATTCCTGAAGGGGCTCGAGATCGACCCCGAAGGCCTGCCGATGCAGCTCGACCCCAACGGCCAGGACCAGCTGCGCAAGCTGTTCACGGAGAAGTTCAAGACCAGGACCCGCGACGAATGGGCCGCGATCTTCGACGGCACCGACGCCTGCTGCACCCCGGTGCTGACCTTCACCGAGGCCATCGAGAACGGCCACATCACCGCCCGCGAATCGCTGGTCGAGATCGACGGCGTGGTCCAGCACGCCCCTGCCCCGCGCTTCTCCCGCACCCAGGCCGGCACCCCCACCCCGCCGCCGTCGGCCGCCACCGCCATCGACGAGGTGTGGGCGAACTGAGTTCACCGCGGGCGCGGGTCCACGCGGATCTGCGCCCGCCCGGCGAGTCGCCGCACCGGGAGCGCCACGACTTCACTCCGCGGCCCGGCCCGGCGGCGCGCCGCATCCACGCTCCCACCGGGCGATCTCACAACCTGTCGGTATACCCGCTGGATCCGGTTGCGGCCGTTCGGTCTTCACCGCATCCCGCCCTGATACGCGAGGCATTACAGTAATTTCATGCCTCGCAACTGGCCGATGATCGAGCGTGGTGGCGAATTGGGGTCGATTCGCGCCGCGTTGACCGGCACCGAATTCGTCGGCGCGATCCTGACCGGCGACGCGGGAGTGGGTAAGACGACCCTGGCGCGGCAGGCGACGGCCGCGGTGGGCGGCAGTGTGCGCTGGGTGGCGGGCACCGAGTCCGCACGCAGTATTCCGCTCGGAGTGTTCGCACATATGGTCGGTGTGTACACCGCGCACGACCCCGTCACGTTCATGGCCGCCGCCCGGGAGGCGCTGCTGGCCGACGGCGACACCATCATCGGCGTCGACGACGCCCACCTGCTGGATCAGCTCTCGGCAACGCTGTTGTTGCAGTTGGCTATCGACAAGGCCGCGCGGATCGTCTGTACGGTTCGCAGCGGGGTGCCGGTACCGGATGCGGTGACCTCGCTGTGGAAGGACGGGCATCTGCTGCGGATCGACCTCACGCCGTTCTCCGAACCGCAGAGCGTCGAACTGGTCGAATCCATGCTCGGCGGACAGCTGGAGGGGTTCACCGCCAATCTGATGTGGGAGTCCTCGGGCGGCAACGCCCTCTTCCTGCGGCATCTGGTGGAGGGTGCGCTGGAGGCGGGCACGCTACGTCAGGTCAACGGGGTGTGGCAGCTGCGCGGGCGGGCGGCGGTGACCTCGGAACTGGCGGCGCTGCTGGAGGATCGCGTCGAACAGCTGCCGGAGTCGGTGCTGCGCGTGCTGGAGTTGCTCACCTTCTGCGAGCCCATCGATCTCGACGTCCTGGCGGAACTGGCCGGTGAGGACGCGGTCGAACACGCCGAAACCCGCGGCGTGATACGGATCGTCGAGAACGGGCACCAATTGCTGGTGCGCTACAACCACCCGCTGTTCGGTGAGGTGATCCGGCGGCGCCTCGGCATCGCCTCGGCGCGCCGGCTCCGGGGCCGGTTGTATTCGTCGCTGCGGGAACGGCCCATCAAATCCGCCTCCGATCGCATCCGGCTGGCCGAATTGGCTTTGGACAGTGACAAATCCGCGGATCTGGAATTGTTCGAGGCGGCCGCGGCCGACGCGATCGGGCTGGCGAACATCCCGCTCGGTGAGCGGTTCGCGCGGGCGGCCGTGGAGCGTCGCGGCGGGGTCGAGTCCGCGGATCTGCTGGCACGCGCACTGCTGTGGCAGGGACATCGCATCGAGGCCGAACGCACGCTGGCCAGTTTCGATCCGGATCAGTTGAACGAGGTGCAGCTGGCCCGCTGGGGCAGCACCCGCGTCTCGAATCTGTTGTGGGCCATGGGCGATGCCGATCGCGCCGACGAGGTGCTGTCCCTGGTGCGCAGCCGGGTCCGGCATCCGAAGATCGTGTTGACGTTGCAGGGCTTGGCATCCGCCTGCGAGGTGAACGAGAACCGCTTGGAGGAGGCTTTCACCGACGCCGAGGCGGTGATGTCCACACCGGACGCACCGGCCTGGGCGGTGTGGTGGGCGTCGTTCGGCGGCGGTCTGGCGCTGGCGCTGATGGGTCGCGGTGCGGCCGCGCGTGAATACACCCTGCGCGGCCATCAGGTCGAGGAGCAGGTCGACGGGCCGACGCGATTCATGTCCGCGCACGCGGAAGTGCTGGCGCTCACCTTCACCGGTGAACTGGAGGCCGCACGACGCTGCGCCTCCGGCTATTTCGGCTATTCGGCGCCGGGACAGTACCTGGCCTGGGGGCTGTCGAAGATCCTGCAGGGCACCGTCGACGTGGCGCAAGGCCACTTCCCGGAGGGCGTCGAGAATCTCGAACAGGCGCTCGCGGCGCTGACCGCCGAGGGCGCCGCCGCGTGGATGTTCCCCGCGAGAATCCGTTTGGCCGAGGCATATTCGGCCCTGGGCCGCACCGCGGAGGCCGCCGAGACGATCGCCGAGGCGCGGCTGCGCGGTGGCCGGCACAGCGCGGTCTACGAACCGCAGCTCGAAATCGCGCGCGCATGGCAGGCCGCCGCCGAAGGCACCGTCGCCCCGGCCGTCCGGCTGGCCATCGGAGCCGCCGACGCCGCGGCCCGTTCCCATCAGCATGCGATCGAGGCCATGGCCCTGCACACCGCGGCCCGCTTCGGCGACCGCACTGTCGCCGGGCGGCTCGCCGATATCGCCGCGCGGATCGATGGCGCGCTGGTGCAGGTGCAGGCTCGCCACGCCGTGGCGGTCGCCTCCCAGGACGGGCCCGGGTTGGACGCGGCCGCAGCCGAATTCGAGCGGATGGGCGCCCTGCTCTCGGCCGCCGACGCCGCCGCGCAGGCCGCGTCGGTGCACGAGCGGCACGGCGATCGCCGCCGATTGCTCGAATCCGCCGCGGCGGCCAATCGCCTGGCCGCGGCCTGCGGCGGCGCGAGCACACCGGCGCTTCGGCAATCGGCACAACCACTTCCGCTCACCGCGCGCGAACGCGAAATCGCCAATCTGGTCGCGGCCGGGCTCAGCAACCGGCAGATCGCGGACCGGCTGACCGTCTCGGTGCGGACCGTCGAGGGCCATCTCTATCGGGCCTGTATGAAGCTCGATGTCACCGATCGCGAGGCACTCGCCGATCTGATGCGCGGTGAGCCGCCCCGAGGCAGACAGCGCTGACCATCATGCGGGCGTCCGATCGTGGTGAGACGGCACGGATCACAGGATTCGGCACTGCACACCCGGCCTGGTGTCGATTACGATGCTCGCGGCGGCCGTGGTCGCCGCACAGGCAGGCTTGCTGACGAGGGTGGTGCTCGGCGTGATCCGTCGAAATCGGTATCTGATGACGGGTATTCGGGTCGCGATGGCGGCGGTACCGCTCGCGGTGGTCCTCGGATTCGCCGGTACGGCGGCGGCGATCGGCCCGGTCCAGCCCGGTGTCACCACCCCGGATGCCCCGGCTCCCTCCGACGAGCCGGCGGAATTGCGTTCCGCCTCACCACAACACGTGCCCACGCCGCAGTCCGCGCCGCGGGCCGCGCCCAAGCCGGAGCCGAAGCCGAGCGAACCGCCGGCTCCGCGGGAAGTGCGCGTGGGCGATTTCAGCGCGCCGGTGCCCGATGCCGTCCCGGATGCGGTGGTCGACGGCGTCAACCGAGCCAACGACGGCATCCAGGGCGCGATCAACCCCAACGCCGAACACAAGTAGTTCGCGGTCACCGGTCGGCGCCCTTGTGCCGCTGGTAATAACGGGCGACGCGGGCCCGGTTGCCGCAGCGTTCCGGAGAACACCACTGCCGTCGAGGATGGGCGGGCAGAAACAGCAGGACGCAGTCGTCGGCGGCACATTGCCGCACGCGAGCGACGGACGGGTCGGCGAGCAGATCCACCGCCGCGTCGGCGAGCGCGGCGGCCACGTGCGTACCAGGCTCCCCGAGGCGCCGCACGGTCGCGGTGAGCCCGCCCGCACCCCATTCCAGCGTGCGGATCGCCGGCGCGGCGGCTTGCGCGGCGGTCAGACCGTCCAGCGCGGCCGCCGGCGGGACCCGCTCGGCCAGAAGAGCGTCCAGTATTCGCGCGGTGTGATCGCGGACGGCGTGTACCGCGGCCAGATCGGCCGCGGTCGCGTCGCCGGGTAGCCCGGACAGACGCCCGGCCTGCAGGCCCAGCCAGCGCGCCAGCTGTTCGGGGGTCTGCAGCAGGTCGCCGTCCGCGGGCTGGGTGTTCACCAGGTCCAGGGCCGGCGGTTCGCCGATCAGCGGTTCACTCACCCACTAATGGTAACTCGCCATATTGACGCATTAGGTTCAGTCGGCTAGAACTAATGCATCCCTACGGAGATAAGGCATGTGACATCATGATCGAAGTGACCGAAGTGCGGAACCGGCGCGTCGAAGTGGAGGGCGTCGAGGTCTTCTATCGCGAATCCGTGCCCACTCGCGCGGACGCTCCGGCGCTGCTGCTGTTGCACGGCTTCCCGTCGGGGTCGCACCAGTTCCGGCGCCTCATCGACGTGCTGGGCAGCCGGTATCACCTGATCGCCCCGGACTATCCCGGCTTCGGCAATACCGTGGCGCCGGCGGATTTCGACTACACCTTCGATCGCCTCGCCGATATCACCGAGGCATTCGTGCGGCAGCTCGACCTGACCCGGTTCGCGATGTACGTCTTCGATTTCGGCGCACCCGTCGGTTACCGCATCGCCACTCGTCATCCCGAGTGGATCACCGGCCTGGTGGTGCAGAACGGTAACGCCTACGAAGCCGGATTGTCCGCCGGGGCAAAGGATTTCATCGCGCTGCGACCGGAGCAGGAAGGAGCCGACGACATCATCGGCCAACTGCTCAGTCTCGACGGCACCCGCGGCCAATACGAGCAGGGCGTCGCGGATACGAGCAGGCTCGCCCCGGAGAGCTGGATGCTGGACCAGAGCTACCTCGACCTGCCCGGCCGCACCCGAGCGCAGCTGTCGCTGGCCTACGACTACCACTCGAATGTGGCCCGCTACCCCGAATGGCAGGCCTGGCTGCGCACGTACACGCCGCCGGCGCTCATCGTCTGGGGTGCGAACGACCCCTTCTTCCCGGCCCCCGGCGCCGACGCGTACCTCGCCGATCTACCCGATGCCGAGCTGCACCTGTTCGACACCGGCCATTTCGCCCTGGAAACGCATCTGCGCGAGATCGCCCCGCTCATCGCCGACTTCCTCGATCGGCTGCCCGCCTCGCGATAGCCCGCCGGCGTCTAGAACAGGGTCGGTTCGCCGAATCCCGAGGTGCGTTCGATTTCGAGCAGCCGGGCCTTGGTCACGATGCCGCCCGGCGCGGAGAAGCCGTGCAGTCCGTGGTCGGCCGCCAGCACGCGGTGGCAGGGCACGATCAACGGAATCGGATTGCGGCCCAGGGCTTGTCCGACGGCCTGGGCCGCGCCGGGCGCCCCGGCCCGGGCGGCGACCTCGCCGTAGGTGAGTGTGTGTCCCGGGCCGATGGTGCGCGTGATGTCGTACACCGCGCGATGGAATTCCGGCTGGGCGCGGTAGTCCACCGGAATCCACCGCAGATCGTCGAGCTCCCCGGTCAGATGCGCGCGAATGGCCCGGATCGCCTCGGCCATCCCGTCCGACGGCTCGACGACGCGAACCCGCTCGGCGGCGATCGCGTCCACACCTCGGCGCAACATGCCGGCCGTGAGGGCACCGGCATCCGAGGCCTGTTCGGAGGCCGATGGCCCAGTGGGCTCGGGACCGCGGACGACGACTTCCGGCAGCTGGAACCGCACGACGCCGTCATCGGTCCACCCCATCGCGCATCGGCCGATGGCGGTATCGAATTCGGTCACCGAGACCGAGGACAGCTTGCCCGCAGACATACCCCACAGTGTGCACCGGGGGTCCGACATCCCCGGCAGTTGCAGTCCAGTACCAGTCGACTGGACTGATGCCGCTCCGACGGTCAGGGCAGCACAGGCGGTCGAGTCGCCGACCGGTCCCGTGCCACACAGGTCTGCCGACCCCCCAGGGCCGCGAGATCTCGGGCCGGATCGCGACACTCCACCTCGCGCAGTGACCAATCCGCCATCGGCGCATGCGGGCGATACCGCTCGAAGAGTGCGACGACCCGGCGCCCGGATCCGGTGGCATAACGATAGGCGGCCAGGAGAACGACCGCGACGACCAGCAGAGCGGCGAGACCCGAGAACATGAGATCCACCCTGCCCGCATCTGGACTTGAATCAAATAGCCACTACCCGGATACTGGCCCCTATGGCGATACGCGTTATCAGTGCGGCCACCCTCACCCGCGACCTGGGCCGCTGGCGGCACGACGAATCCGGCGCCGCTCGCCGCGGCGCGCGCCCGGCATATCTGGCGCTCGCGGAGAGTATTCGCCTGCTGATCCACGACGGCCGGGCCCCACTGGGAATCGCCCTGCCGAGCGAACGCGATCTGGCGACCGCGCTGAGCGTCAGCCGCACCACGGTCACCTCCGCGTACGCGCTGCTGCGCGAGCATGGTTATCTGATCAGCCGGCAGGGCTCGCGCAGCACGGTGGCCCTGCCCTCCGACGTCGCACACGACGGCACCAAACCGGCCCGCAGCATTCTGGCGGTGATGTCGCCGACGGCACAGCCCACCATCGACCTCACCTACGCCGCGATGTCGGCGCCCCCGCAGATGAACGACGCGTATTCCGCTGCGCTACAAGGACTTCCGATCTACCTAGGCACCCACGGCATGGATCCGGTGGGCGTACTGCCGCTGCGGGAGATGCTCGCGCGCCGCTACACCGAACGCGGCCTGCCCACCGAACCGGACCAGATTCTGGTGACTCTCGGTGCGCAGCACGGACTTCGGCTGTTGCTCAACGTGCTCACCGCACCCGCCGAACGCGTCCTGATAGACCACCCGACCTATCCCAATGCGATCGAGGCGATCCGCGACGTCGGCGCCCGGCCGGTCCCGGTGCCGCTGCGCCCCGAACAACCGGAGGCCGCCTGGGATCTCGACGGAATCCGCAGTGCCGCACGGCAAACCGCCGCCAGTACCGCCTACCTGGTACCGGACTTCAACAATCCGACCGGCCTGTTGATGAGCGCCGACGCCCGCGCGGAACTGGCCGCGATCGCCCGCGAGACCCGCATGACGGTGATCGTCGACGAGTCCATGGTCGACCAGCAGCTCGACGGCGAAACACCCCCTCCGGCAGCCGCTTTCGCGCGCGGATCGGAGATCGTGACGATCGGATCGGCGTCCAAGTCGTTCTGGGGCGGCCTGCGCGTCGGCTGGATCCGGGCCAACCAGTCGCTCATCACGAAACTGCTCGGCACCCGGTCCACGGTGGACCTCGGCACGCCGGTGATGGATCAGCTGGCCACCGGCTATCTGCTCGACCATGCGGACGTGATCCTCGAACAACGCCGCGAACAGCTACACAGCCGTCGCGCCGCCCTGCTCGAGGCCCTGTCCGAGGAACTGCCCGACTGGCAGGTGAGCCCCGGCCGCGGTGGTATGTCGATCTGGGTGCAACTACCGGCTCCCGTCTCGACCGCCCTCGCCGCCACCGCGCCCAATCACGGTGTGCTGCTCGCCGCCGGGCCGCGCTTCGGAGTCCAGGGCGCGTTCGAACGTTTTCTGCGACTCCCGTTCACCCACACCGAATCCGATCTGCGGGTGGCGGTGAAGTCGATCGCGGCGACCTACGCGTCCCTGACCCCGCATGCCACCGAACCGTTGGCGCCGCTCACCTGCTACTGAGCCCGCAGGCTTCGCTACTTCAGGATGTCGTGACGGACGATCGTCTCGTCGCGGCCGGGTCCGACGCCGATGCAGGACACGCGGGCGCCGGAAAGCTCCTCCAGCCGTTCGACGTACGCGCGGGCGTTGGCCGGCAGATCCTCGAAGCTGCGGGCCCCGGAGATGTCCTCCCACCAGCCCGGCATCTCCTCGTAGATGGGCTTGGCGTGGTGGAATTCGGTCTGCGTGGTGGGCATCTGCTCCACCCGCTCACCGTCGATCTCGTAGGCCACGCAGATCGGCACCCGGTCCAGGCTCGACAGCACATCCAGTTTGGTGAGGAAGTAGTCGGTGATGCCGTTGACCCGGGTGGCGTAGCGCGCGATCACCGCGTCGAACCAGCCGGTGCGGCGGGCGCGGCCGGTGGTCACGCCGACCTCGCCGCCGGTCTTGGCGAGATATTCGCCGGACTGGTCGAACAGTTCGGTCGGGAACGGCCCGGAGCCGACGCGCGTGGTGTAGGCCTTCAGAATGCCCAGCACTGTGGTGATCTTGTTGGGTCCCACGCCCGCGCCCACCGCGGCGCCGCCGGAGGTGGGATTCGACGACGTCACATAGGGATAGGTGCCGTGGTCGACGTCGAGCAGGGTTCCCTGGGACCCCTCCAGCAGAACGGTCTCGCCGTTCTCCAGGGCCTGGTTGAGCAGCAGCCGGGTGTCGCTGATGCGGTGTTTGAAGCCCTCGGCCTGATTCAGCACCTCGTCGACCACCTGCTGCGGGTCGAGTGCGCGCCGGTTGTAGATCTTCACCAGCACCTGGTTCTTGAATTCCAGTGCGGCTTCGACCTTCTGGGTGAGGATCTTCTCGTCCAGCACATCGGCGACGCGCACGCCCACGCGGGCGACCTTGTCCTGATAGCAGGGGCCGATGCCGCGTCCGGTGGTGCCGATCTTCTTGTTGCCCAGGAAGCGTTCGGTGACCTTATCGATGGCCACGTGGTACGGCATGATCAGGTGCGCGTCCGCCGAGAGCAGCAGCCGGGTGGTGTCCACCGAGCGCTGTTCCAGTCCGGCGAGTTCGTCGAGCAGCACACCCGGATCGATGACCACACCGTTGCCGATGACATTGGTGACGCCCGGCGTCAGGATGCCGGACGGGATGAGATGCAGCGCGAAATTGTCGCCGTTCGGCAGGACCACCGTGTGACCTGCGTTGTTGCCACCCTGGTAGCGGACCACCCACTGGACGCGGCCACCGAGCAGATCGGTAGCTTTGCCCTTACCCTCGTCGCCCCACTGGGCGCCGATCAGCACGATTGCCGGCATGGGAGTCTCCTACGGTGTCGACGCGCAGCATCGGCGACGCTGCAGCTACCTGCCGTTGCAGAGCCCGATGACGGCGCTCCCGACGCCCGTCGCTCGCGCCATGTGGCGGTGGCCGGAGGGACAGTCTAGTGGACACAATTCGTGCCCTAACCAGCCACCTCCTCCCCCGCGCGGCGCAGCGGAGAGCGCGCCGACCGCCCGAGCCGATTACAGTGGCCTGCGGAGGCGTCCCGGCAGGGGTGCGCCCGGTAGGCAGCGAGGGCGATGGCGTTGGCAGGTCCGAGGAGGGTGTTCGGCAGTTGAGTACTCATGTTCTCCGCTGCAACGGCGCTCCCGTGCCCATCGCGCTCGCGTCGCTGCCCACTACCCAGACCACGGCGATCCCCGAGACCGGCGAACTGGACGAACTGCTTCCGGTGCTGGCGGCCGACAACCAGCCGCGACTGATCGTGCTGGGCGAGGATGCCGGTCTGGCCGCGGTGCTCACCCATCTACTGCGCACCGAACGGCTGGCCGTCGAGATCGGTTACGTGCCGGTGGATCGCACCTACGGTTCCCGCGCCTATCAGACCGGGACGGGCTCGCACGCCGCCAAACGCGCGCTGGAAGGCCGGCCCGAGCCGACCCCGCTGATTCGTGACGAGACCGGTACCGTCCTGGTCGGCCGGGCCACGATCACCGGCCGCGACGGCGGCAAACTCGAGGGTGAGGCCTACGTCGACGAAATCCGGTTGTTCACCGGAAAGGTTGCGGCACTGCATGTTTCGCCGACGCTCGAGATGCCCGGCGTGCGCGCGACGGTGCAGCGCGGCTGGGGTAAGAAGCGCTGGGTGGCAGGGCGTGCCGTACAGCTGGGTTCACCGGGCGCCGCGGTGACCCGCGACGGCATCGCCGCCGATCGCACCGTGCCGCGGTCGAGTTTCTACCGTCATCACGAGCCCTGGCTGCTGGTGCGATGACCTATTCCTTCCCGGCTCGGCGAGTAGTGCGCCCGAGTCCGATCTTCTTGCTGATCGTCGTGATCACCGCCCTGGGCGGGGCGCTGGCCTGGGATGCCGATCCGCTGTCCACCCGGGCCAAGGCCGGCGTGTTCGTGTTGGTGGTGGCGGGCTGGATTCTCAGCGTGTGCCTGCACGAATTCGGCCACGCGTACACGGCGTACCGAGCCGGGGACCGCGAAGTGCAGATGCGCGGATACCTGACGCTGAATCCGGTGAAGTACAGCCATCCGCTGCTGTCGATCGCACTGCCGATCTTCTTCATCGCGCTGGGCGGGTTCGCGCTGCCCGGCGGCGCGGTCTATCTGAATACGCAGAACTTCTCGACACGCACCCAGCGCGCGATCAGCGCGGCGGGTCCGGCGGTCAACGCGTTGTGCGCGGTGGTGCTGCTGGTGATCGTCCGGTTCGCCGGCTCCACCCACGACCACGCCGCCTTCTGGTTCGGCCTGAGTTTCCTGGCATTTCTGCAGATCACCGCGACGATTCTGAATCTGCTGCCGATTCCGGGAACCGACGGCTACGCGATCGTGGA
Organism: Nocardia sp. MDA0666; assembly: GCF_003023875.1. Taxonomy (NCBI): domain Bacteria; kingdom Bacillati; phylum Actinomycetota; class Actinomycetes; order Mycobacteriales; family Nocardiaceae; genus Nocardia; species Nocardia sp. MDA0666. Next base: position 3,964 of record NZ_PYHT01000039.1, on the reverse strand, counting down.
GCCGTCGCTGAGTTATCAGACCCGGCGTTCGCTGGATCAGGTGAAGCCGTTCGGGCTGCTGCTGTTGCTCGCGATTCTGTGGGTGCCGGAGCTCAATCGGGTGTTCTTCGATGCCGTCTACTGGGTGTTCGAGCTGTCGGGCGTGCCGTCGGACTGGGCGGCCATCGGTAGTTATCTGACCCGCTTCTGGACCTGACACGCGAGTTTCGGCGGGCGCGCCCGATTCCGGTTCGATTCGCCGGCGAACGGGAACCGGGCGGCCCTCTTCACGACGGAGCGCCCGCCCCCTACGCGGTCGGCCGCACACCAAGACGGCCGCACGTCGCATCCGTCGCGAAGTTTTCCGACCGCGCCACCCCTCGTCGACGCGGTCGAGACAAACGTACGATCCGCGCCGGCCCGCGACACGAGTAGTCGACTACCCGATTCGAACGCGGTGGCCGTGCGCAGCCGCACCCGGCGACCTCGCGGACCGCTCGGCGACTACTGGTACCGCCGTGTCGTCAATCCTGCGGCGCCACATAGGGGTTCTGCACGGTGGGCGGCAGCAGCGCGATCGCCGACAGGCGTTTGATCCCGCAGACCTGCATCAGATCGACCACGATGGAACGCAATTGGGCGAAGACCACGTGCGAGGACAGGCCGGCGCCTTCGACCAGATCCTTGGTCGCGCCCTTCGCGACCCGCCGCAGGACACGCGTTGCCTCGGCGGCGTCGGGCTGTTCGCCGGGTTCGGCAACCATGTAGCGGCGCACCACTTCCACCGCCTGCCCCAGTTCTTCGACCTCGGCGATCATTCGGGGATCGAGGATTTCGTCGTCGCGGACCAGGGTCAGTGCGCGGCGCAACAACACTCGGGTATTGCGCACGGCATTGTCGAGCGGGTCGACCGCCGCGCGGATCGCTTCCAGCCGCGGCCGGGAATTCCAGTACAGCGGGGAGATCCGGCTGACCTCGCGTCCGCCCTCCACCGCATTGCGCAGACCGTCGATCTGCGGTTGCGTACCGCGCACGGAATGCAGTGCGTCGCGGACCTTGTCGGCATTCTGCTCGTGCAGGCCGTCGGCGCATTCGGTCAGCGCCGCACCCAGGACGGTGAGGATATCGGCGGCCTGCTGCCGGGCCCGGCGCACCGGGTGCAGCGGAATCGCGGCCACCACCACGACGCCGACGAACCCACCGACCAGCGCGTCGACCATGCGGTTGAGACCTCCGCCGGTATGCGGCGGCATCAACGTGGCGACCAGCACCGCCGAACTGGCGGCCTGCATCGGGATGACCGCACCTCGGTCGAGAAATACCGCGATCGCCATCGCCACCCCGACGACGAGCGCGATCTGCCACGCACCGGTTCCGACCTGACCGATGAAGAAGTCGCCGATCCCGATCCCGACGGCCACACCGCCGACGAGTTCCACCGATCGGCGCAGACGCGCACCGAACGACACGCCGATCGAGATGACCGCGGCCATCGGCGCGAAGAACGGTTGTGGATGCCCCACCAACCGGTGGGCGACGAACCAGGACAGGGCCGCGCCCACCGCACACTGGAAGATCGGAAGCGCGGATCGGCGCAGACGGACCCATCCACTGCGCATGCGCTGTCTACCGCTGTCGCGAACCGCATCGACGGTGATGGCGGGCGCGAACCATTCCGTGCCGGCCAGTCTCAGTCCAGACCGAGTTCGGCGGCGGCGCGGGGATCGCAATCCTCGAGCAGGTCCAGGCAGCGGGCGTATTCGTCGCTCTCACCGATGGCCTGGGCGGCCCGGGCGAGCGCGCCGACCGCACGGAGGAAGCCTTGGTTGGGTTCGTGGCTCCACGGCACCGGACCGAAGCCCTTCCACCCGTTGCGGCGCAGCAGGTCCAGGCCACGGTGGTAGCCCGTGCGGGCGAAGGCGTAGGCCGCCACCACATCGAGGGTCACCTCGGCCTGACCCTCGGGCGCGCCCACGATGCCGGCGCGGTCGAGCGCATCCTCGGCCAGCTGCGCCCAGGCCACAGAGGCCGTCGGATGCGCGGCGGCGACCTGGACCGGGTCCTGATTGTCGAGCAGGGCCTGTTCGGCTTCCGTGTTTTCGGGAAGCAATACCGGCTGCGGTCCGAGCAGATCACCGAAGGAGGTCATGGGCTTCATTGTGCACCGCCACCGCACCGGCTCGCCGGGCAGCGGGTGCGCCGGGCCGGCGCCGGGCCCCGGCCGGCGATGGCGAGCCCTTATATGGTTGCGCGTCTGCCGCCTCCTACGCGCCCCGACCCCATTAGGCTGGCCGTCTGAGACCGACAGTCGACGACCGACAGCCGATAGTGAGCAAGGGGTAGCGCGTGTCCGACCCGAACGACGATCAGAAGCCGCACCAGGGCGCCTCCGGCGACCGCCCGCGTCAGGCTGCATCCGGTGCGGGTCCGGACGGACCGGCGAAGCTCGGCGCCCAGGGCGGGCCCACACCCGGCCGTGAACCGGACACCGGCGCCCCGGACCGTACCCAGCGCATCTCCCGGGACCAACTACCCGGTGCCGCGCCCACCGCGCCCATGCCGTCACCCTCGGCGCAGACCCAGGTGATTCGCGCACCGGGGGCGAAAAATGGTTCGGCCCAGGCGAATTCCGGCGCGGGTGACAAGTCCGGCGCGGGCGCTCCGGGCGCGAAGTCCGGCGGTTCCGGTACTGCCGGTTCCGGCAAGCCGGCCGCCGGCGCGCCCGGCTCGAAGGCGAGCGACGGTGGCGAACCCGCCGAGCCGGCAGGTGCCGAGAAGGACGCCGCCGGAAAGGCGGGCACTGCGGCGAGCGGTGCAGCGGCGGGCGAAGCGGAGACGGTCGCCATCCCCAGGCGCGCGGAATCCGGCAAGAAGCCCGAGGAAACCGGCGAGGCTCCCACCTCCGAGGGCTCCGGCAAGTCCGACGCCGCGACCGGGACTGGCGGATCTGCCGCCACGAACGGCCCGGCGACGACGAACGGTCCGGCCGCCGCCCCCGATACCGAACGCACCGCGAAGGGCGCGAAGGCTGCGGGTGCCGCGAAGGCAGGAGGCGCCGAAGGTGTTGCAGCCGGTCAGGGCGCCGCCCCTGCCGCGCGTGCCGCCGCGCCGGGCTCGAAGGCGCCGAACGCTGCCGCGAACGAGAACGGTGACGGTACCGACGAGTCGAAAACCGTTGCACTACCCAAGGTTTCGTCCGGCAAGGGTGGTGAGAAGACCGCGAAGTCCGGCCCGGCGCAGCAGTCCGGCGGCGCGAACAGCGGTCGGGACACTACGGCGCCGGACGCGAAAACCGAAGCACCACAAGACGTTCCCGCGATATCGAACCCGTCCGACGACGCCACGACGATCCTGCCGATTCAGAAGCCCGATCCGGCGGTCACCGAGAAGCTTCGCGCCACGCCGCCGGTAGCCGGGCAGAGCGGTCCGAAACGCTCTGGGGCACAGGGCGGACCGGGCGGTGAGCAGGGCGCGTCCGGCGCTCCGGGATCGCGGGGGCCGGGCGCACCCGCGGCCGGTGGCCCGGGACCGAAGGGGCGCATCGGTGGCCCGGCCGCCGCGGCCGGCGCCGCGGGACTCGGCGCGGCCGCCGCCGGTGCCCAGCGCGGCCCCGCAGGCGGCGCACCGGGCCAGACTCGGACGAGCGGTTCCGGGGGGCCGGGGCAGGGCTCGGGCGGGCCGGGACAGCGAGTCGGAGCCGGTCCGAACGGCCCGGCTCAGCAGGGTCCTGCCGGTGGCCCCGGTACGCAGGGCCGTGGACAGGGCCCTCAGCGTCCCGGCGGACCGAACCCGCAGGGGGCGGGTTCGCAGGGGCCGGGAACACAGGGGCCAGGCATACAGAGCTCGGCCGCGCAAGGCCCGGGCGGACAGGGGCCGAACGCACAAGGCCCGAACGCACAGGGTCCGAAGGGTCCCGGCGCGCAAGGCCCGGGCGGGCACGGACCGCAGGGGCAGGGTTCGCCGGGGCCCTGTCTCTTATACACAT
>NZ_PYHT01000038.1:0-33542 GCF_003023875.1 Nocardia sp. MDA0666 | reverse complement strand
GGTGAGGGGTTATGGGGGAGAGGGGAGTTGGAGGTTATGTGTATGAGTGGAATATGGGTGTGAATGTGTTGGGTGAGTGGAGTTGGTGTGAGCGAAATATGTGGGAGAGGAATGTGTGTGATGAATGTTTTTGCTGGGCGTTGTGCCGCAGCGACTTGCGTGCGGGCGCCTTCGACGGCACGCTGCGCTGGTCGCGGCATGCCCACCGCATGAGAGTTCACCACGGCCGGCCGAACGCGCTGTGCCGCAGGTTATCCGGCAGGATTGAGGAGGGCGCGGCACCCGCGGCAGATGCCGCCGACGAGGAACTGCCTTGTCATCTGGTCTAAAGGGGACGATGCGGATTGCACGCCTTTGTACCCGTGGCCCGGGACGGTGCGGCGGTTCCCCGATGAGCCCGCGCGCGAGCGGTTCGGACGGCGTCGCCGCTCACGCCTTCAGCCGTCTGAACACTACGCTGTGCAGCGTGGCGGGCCCGATGCTCTGGTCGCAGAACTCGCGGCGCTGGGGCGGCAGGTCGCTGCTCGCGCTGCGGTCACTCGCTGAACCGGCTGCCCGTTGTCGTTTGCGGGCGTGAGATTGGCACCGAACGTCCCCGCTCGACATCTTGTCCGGTCCCGAGCGGCCCGACGGCGTCATGTTGCGGGATACGTCGAGATCGTGCCCGGCCGGCATTTCATCGTCGCTCTGCGTCTCTATGGCATCGAAGTGGCCTTCGCGACCAGACCCGGCGGTCTGACGACATTTCAGAACCGATCGGTCGTCCCTCTAACGGGCGCGAGGGCTGCGACGATTCGGTGTGGTGCTCGGTCAGTGTCCGGTGACGCGGTTGCCGACGGTGTGGACGACGACGACTTGCGGGTCCCAGGGCACGAGGTTGTCGACCGCGTGTTGCAAGTCGGCGAGCGGTGGAAGTTGTTGCGGCCCGAGTATGGACACGGTCGCCGTGTCGCTGTGGAGGGTGACATCGGTGACCTCGGCACCGGGACTGTCGCGCAGCCAGTTTCGTGCGGCGTCGGAGATCTGCTCGGCCCACAGCGTCGAGAGGGAATTGACCGTCATGGGGACGGCGACCAGTGTCAGTGCCAGGGCGAGTACGGCGTAGGCGCGGCCGCGGCGGCTCTGTGTTCCTTCCTCTCGGCCGTAGCCGGCGACCACCAGTACTACCGTGGTGGTGATGACCATGGCCAGCACGTTGGATGCGAACAGCACGAAGGCGCCCAGTGCCAGTGCGGGCGCGCCGGATCCGAGGCAGACCCCGACCACGCCGAGCGGCGGCACCAGCGAGATCGCGATCGCCACCCCGGGCATGACATCTCCGACATCGCGGCGGGTGACCGCTACGGCCGCCACCAGCCCGGTCGCCAGTGCGGCGGTCAGATCCATCAGTTTGGGGGAGGTGCGGCCCTGGACCTGCGAGTTGGACAGCACGTTGATCGGATTCGGGAGCAACTGCGCGAACAAGAAGCTCAGCACGACGACCAGCACCACGCCCGCGACGACCAGCACCGCGCTGCGTGCCAGCAGACGAGCGCGGCCGGTGACGATACCGAGCCCGATGCCGAGAATCGGCACCGACAACGGCGCCACGATCATCGCGCCGATGACGGTGGCGGTGGAATCGCCGACCACTCCCGAGATGGCGATGACCGCGGAGAGCACCAGCATCATCCAGAACGCGGAACGCTTGGCGGCGGAGTCCCGAACGACAGGTCCAGGCGATCGGTGAGCTCGTCCAGCGACCGCCGTCGACTCGGGGGAAGCAGCAGGTGCATGACCATGGGGCCGCCGTAGCTATTCGGCGGGAGCGGTCTCGATGACAGCCTTCAGTTGCTGCAGGTCTTTGCGGTTCGCAGACCTCATCGCCGGCGCGATCAGCGGTGCGACGAGCCGGGAGAATCCGGCGGGCTCGCCGCGATTGCGCAGTGTCATGATCGTCGAGCCGGTCGGGGTGTCCTCGAACGCGTAGGTCGTCTCCATGGGAAATGGGCCGTCGGTGGTCGCCATCACGAGCCGCCTGCCCGGCTCCAGAACGCGGATGGTGTAGGTGTAGGCAAGGGAGCGGCCGAGGAAACGGGCTTCGAAGGCCATGGCCGAGCCGACCGCCAGCGGACCGGGTGTGAGCAGCCGGGCCGAGTCGATGTTGCGATACCACGCGGTGGTGTTGGCCGGGTCCATCGCGTAGTCGGCGACCTGCTGCCGATCCCGCCCGATCTCGATCGTGGTGGTGACATCCACAGGCACAGGTCGATGGTAGTTCCTCGGCGCGCGCCGTGGAGCTTGCCCGTGCCGTCGCGTAGCTGCAAGTGTGGGTCCCGGCGGTCGAGGGGGTAGCGATGGTGATGCTGACGATGTCGAGGATCAGGCCGGTGTCGGTCGAGGAGGGCACAACGGGTGCGTCGAGCGCGAGGGCCCGTGTCGGCTACTTACTCGCGACATCTGTCGCGATCGCTGTATGCGCCGTTCCGGCGCGGGAGTTTTCCTGCAAGGTCTACCGTGGACGCGCCAGGCGACGGCGTTCAATTTCGGTTACCGGGCGCGCGGTCGTGGTTGGGTATGCGGGTGTGGGCGGTGAGGAGCAGGTGATCGAAGCGGGTCACCGTCGATGCTTCCGCTGATGGCAGTTGGATGAGGTCGGTGATGAGCTGGGCGGCCAGGTCGAAAATTTTGGGGTGTCGGTGAGATCGATGTAGAAGCCGGTTGTGCCTACTGGGGTGCCGGATTCGTCGACGACCCGCTCGGATACGACCATGGCGTCGTGGACACGGCCGGCGGTGTCGAGGAAGCGGTGCCGGCTGGAAAACACCCACGACGCCACGGCCGCGGTATCGGACCGGACTAACGGTTCGCCGTTGCGCGCGGCGCGGTCGATGGCTCGGGCGACGTCGTCGCGGTCGTCGGGATGCTTGTGCGCGAGCATCAATTTGGTGGTCGGCTCGATGTGCCCGGGGGCATAGCCGTACATGCGGTAGACCTCTTCCGACCATTCCCATCGGTGGGTCATGAACCAGAATCGGAACGAGCCGACCATCGGTGGGGCGCTGGCCAACGCAGCCTCGGATACATCTGCGCTGGTCGAACGGTCTTCGCTCATACTCTATTATCGCGCGCTTGTTGTAGTGTCCGCCCCGCTCTCGATAACCGGGTGCGGTCTCTTTCGCGCGGCTACCGATGCCTTGCCGGGTGTGTTCAGGCCGCGTGGCCTGGCTCTGCCGTCGAAACACACGGTGTCGCTGCGTTCGTATACCGCGACGCCGCGATGAGCCAGTCCGGTATCGGCCGGTGGGCTCAGGCGGGAAGGCGGCGTACGGGCGAGCAGCGACCAAGTCGAAGTCGTCGAGCAGGGCCAGGACCGAGTGCAGGCGTCGTGCTCGGATCGGGCCGCGACGGTGTTGGTGCCGTTGTGGAGTTCATTCTCGCGGCGCGCGGTGTCTTGGATGTTGTGCGATGTTCAAGAGGATCCGGGCGGGTACTCGGCCCTTGCGATGCTGATGTCGGTAGGTTGGGTTCGCGATCGGTCGCCAGAAAGGCTCCATCATGGAATGGCTTGTGGGCGAATGGGATTCGGTCTGGATGGTAGCGGCCAAGGCCGCGTTGCTGATTCTCACAGGACTGGCGGGCCTCCGCCTGAGTGTGCGTCGGCCGCTGGCTCAGATGTCGATGTTCGACTTCATCACCGCTTCGGCGCTGGGGGCGATCATCGGCCGATCGGCGACCGCGAACACTACCTCTTATATTCAGGGCGCCGTCGCCATAGTGACGATTCTGCTCGTGCACCGGTTGATCTGCGCCATGCGTTTTCACTCCTTGCTGGCTGCCCTCGTCGATCATCCTGTACGGGTGCTGGTCGCGGATGGTCGGGTCCGTCACCGCGAGCTCCATCGCTGCGGTATTACCCCCTCGGATATTGAAGGCGTGTTGCGCGAGCGTGGTGTATTCGACCTGGCCGATGTGGCGTATCTGCTGTACGAGCACGCCGGTCAATTCACGGTTGTGCCTCGAGATCGCCGCTCCGGCCCGCTGGCGAGGGCCGTTGTGACCGACCGCCGGTGAACGGGGGCCGCATCGGGGCGACAGACATCTTCAGCCATGCCGCCGTGGTCTGCACTCGTCCGCTCGAGGCCCGTCACCGAATCCAAATTTTGTCGAAAGGCCACTCAGCCGCTGCCGTGTTTGAAGCTGCCGCCTCGTGGAATAGGCCTGTGCACGCGGCGTCGACGGGTTCTTCACCGCGCTGGGAGCGCCGGTGGGGCTTGTTGTGTCTGCGACCGCCGCACGGATGAGCCGGCTCAGGCCCTACGACCCGATTAGGGTAGGGGCGGGGTTGTGCGGTGTGGCCGTGGCCGCCTTTCCCGTCGTCCCTTATGCCGATGCGCGGTTCCACTTGCTCACCGCTGGTTCGGGAGCGATCGTCTTGGCGTTTCGGCCGGTGTTGGCGATTTCGTCGAAGCACCTGGTCGCGACTGTCCGCGGGTCCGTTGGTCGGTTATTGCCACGGTTGTGCTCAGCCTGCTGGTGGCATGGGTGTAACTGGAGACCGAAACGGGAGTGATCCCCGGGCTGGCCGAACGCATCGCCGCGGTTGCCGAGACCGGGTGGCCGCCTTCGTGGCGTGCTCGGTGCGCCGTGCCGCTCGCGAGTGAGTATTCGGCCTGCTCCGGCTCGAAAACGGCCGTGGGCAGACGTCACGGCGTCCATGCATCGTGTGTGACGGAAACGCGTTCGGGTGGGTGTGCGCCGCGATAACCTCGAGTGGTGCCGGAATTGATGGCGGTCACGATCATCGCGGTCTTTGTGGGGCTCGTCGTACTCCTTCGTAGGTGTAACCGTGCCCATGCTGAGGTGGATGCCGACGTTCCCGAAAATCAGATCTGACCGTTGTGGCTTCTTCGGCTCCGTTGCCGCACGTTGTCGTGCTGTGAGTCGATGGCCGCTGAATGCTTTGGTCACATAGCTTCTTTGATCCCCGCGTGGACGAGCCAGAGGTTGACGGGATAGGTGGTGAGGAAGCCGAGGAGTAGGCCGATCTGCATCATGAACCAGAACGCCGGTCCGTTGATCGGGAGTGGTTCGTCGAAGAACACTTTGGCGACCAGCGCCATCCAGGCGTACATGCCGACTTGGAAGGCGACGATCGACAGCGTGTCGGCTTTGATCGCATTGGCCAGGGCTCGGCGGGCCGGCATATCGGGGCGCATCGGTGCGATGGCGAAGTACTGGAAGGCGATGCCCAAGCTCCATGCGAGCACGAATTCCACCGCGTACTCGGCGAATAGTCGCTCACCGAACAATGTCCAGCCGGTGGCGAAGATGAGCCAGCCGCCGATGATGTCGCCGAGCGTGCACCCGGCGCCGCAGTGACTCGCCGACAGAATCCCTGCTCGCCACCGCGAGCCGGAGCCGTGACCTTCGCTCGAATTTCCTTCCGAGGGAGCATCTTTCGGTGCTGTGCGACCCAACCATGCATACCCCAGGACGCCCAACGGCCCGGAATACAGTGCGGTGATCGGCCAGACGGCGGTCATGATCACCATCGGCTGCCGACGCCGGGCAACGGTGATGTCGTAGAGGACGACCGCCGCACTGGCGCAGCCCGCGCCGATCGCGATCCATGCCAGCACGGTCAGCCAGGTCGGAACCACGCACGCCTCCTCGGATCGTCGTACCCACTCGAGCGAGTGCCCGGAGCCGGGCTACTGAAACGATTGCAGCCGCGTCGTATTCCGGGTCTGCGGTTGTGGCCGGAGTTCGTGGTGACGATGTTCGGTGCAGTCTCACATTGTTTCAGACGAAGGCGAAGTAGCGAAGCCATAGATAGGGTGCTGCGATCGCGATGGTGATTGCGGTGACGACGGCGCCCTTGCGGGTGAATTCCCAGAAGGAGATCGGGGTCTCGGCGCGTCGGGCGATGCCGAGCATGACGACGTTGGCGCTGGCGCCGACGGCGGTGAGGTTGCCGCCGTAGTCTGCGCCGATGACCAGCGCCCACCACAGTGCGTGGGCGTTGGCGTCGTGGTCGAGTTGTCCGACGAGGTCGGCGACCAGCGGGCTCATCGTCGCGACGTAGGGGATGTTGTCGATGATGCCCGACAGCAGCGCGGAGACGACGAGGATGAGCATGGTGGCGGCGAGCGCGTTGCCGCCGGTCGCGTGGACAGCGAGGCGGGAAAGGTGTTCGATCACACCGGTTTTCACCAGGGCGCCGATCATGACGAATAGTCCCGCGAAGAACAGCAGCGTTTCCCATTCGACTGCGGACAGGTAGTCGCTTTGCGACACATCGGAGATCAGGATGAGCACGCCGGCGCCGAGCAGTGCGACGATGGAGGGGTCGATGTGAAACAGCGAATGCCCGATGAAGCCGGCGAATACCGCGGCCAGGACCACGCCGGATTTGATCAGCAGGCCGCGGTCGTGGATGGCCTCGCGCTCGTTCAAGGCCATCACGTCGGCGACTCGGGCGGGGTCGACGGTGAAGCTGTGACGGAACAGTAGCGGCAGGATGAGCGTGAACACGATGATCGTGAGAACCGCCAGCGGTGCGACGTTGAGCAGAAAGTCGTTGAACGACAGGCCTGCTCGGCTGCCGATGATGATGTTGGGTGGGTCGCCGATGAGGGTGGCGGTGCCGCCGATGTTGGAGGCGAGTACTTCGGCGATCAGGAACGGTGCGGGACCGACGTCGAGGCGTTCGCACACCAGCAAGGTGACCGGGGCGATGAGCAGCACGGTGGTGACGTTGTCGAGAAATGCCGAGGCCACCGCGGTGATGAGGGTGAGCAGGATCATCACTCGTAGCGGAGATCCTTTAGCGCGCTTGGCCGCCCAGATCGCGGTGTATTCGAAGATGCCGGTCTGGCGCAGGATGCCGACGATGATCATCATGCCGAGCAGAAGGAACACGACGTTCCAGTCGATGCCGGTGTCGGCGGAGAAGAAGCTGTCTGCCGAACCGACCACGCCGAGGGTCAGCACTACTGCCGCACCGCCGAGCGCGGCCTTGGTTTTGTGCACCCGTTCGGTGGCGATCAAGACATAGGCGACCAGGAAGACGGCCACCGCGACGGCGGCCGTCATCGGATTCTCCCGTTCGCGCGGGTGGGATTCAGCAGTTGCTCAAGGTCGCTTCCAGCAGCCGTGACGCGGTGATCACGCCGATGAATTCGTCCCCGTCGGTCACCGCGACCAACGGGCTGCGGAATCGGGCCATGGTGGCGGCGACTTCGATCACGGTGTCGTCTGCGCGGGCGGCGGGGATTTTCGTGAGGTGTTCGGGTATTACCTCGCGTACTTTCTTGCCGCGCAACTTCGCCGCGACCCGGTCGCAGATCGGTTCGTCGATCACCGCGGCCAGTTTCGGGTCGTCCTGGACGTACTGCGGGACGATGAATCGGACGACTTGTGAGGCCGGGAGTACTGCCTTCGGTGTGCCGTCGGCGTCGGTGACGACGATGCCGGGCAGGCGATGTTCGGCCAGCAGTCGCGCCGCGTCGAGCGCGTCGGTGTCCAGGCCGACCACCGGGTATTGCTCGGCGATCTGGGATGCGTGCACTCCAGCAGGATACGTCGCGGGCACTCGTGATCGGTGCTACCACCACGATCGGTTCGACCGGGCGTTCGCTCATCGCATCTCCAGAGGTCGTCCGAGGCCGTCACCCGCTGGTCGCGGGTGACGTTCGCCGACCAGACTTCCCGGCACACCGGGTGTAAAGATGCCGCAAAAACGCGTGTCGGAGCAAATCGGGTCGGACCCGGTGGTCCGTGGCTGCCTGCGACAGCGCCAGTCCAGCGGTACCCATCGAAGCCCGTCTGCCGGCTCATAGGCGCGACGATGCCCGCACTGCAGTTGCTGTGCGGGCATCGTCGCCGAACCTCGGTTCCGGCCCGGCCGCTCGGAAGCAGAAGCCGGAATCGGCTCCTGCCAGCGGGATCGGAGCCGCCGGGTGTCTACTTGCTCGGAGTCGCCGGGTGGAACGGGGCGTTGACGGTCGCGAAGTACTGGATGGCGGCGCCGATGGCGACCGGGGCGGTGATGAAGATCTGGCCGGCGAGCACACCGAGGAAACCGACCGCGGCGGCACCGGCGACGCAGCCGCCGAGCGGGCCGAGACCGAACAGGGTGGCCAGCGCGCCGGTGGCGACGAGGCCGAGGGCAGCACCCGCGACGCAGCCGATGACCGCACCACCGATAGCACCGGTGAGTGCTCCGATGGTGGCGCCGGTGCCGATGGTGTCCTTCAGCCGGTTGAAGGCCGCGGTTTCACGGTCGTAGGGGGTCTTCCAGGGAGCCGAGTCCTCGAACGGCAGGGCGACCGGCTTGTAGACGGCGTGCTGCAGGTCCAGCTGCGGGGTGAGGGTGGCGGTATTGCCGGAGATGTCGGCGGCGATGGGGAACTCGAAGTCGTTGACCCGGAAGTTCAGCGGGGTGCCGGCGAGCACGGTGCCGTTGGCGGCCTTGATCTTCAGCATGCCGTCTTCGTCGACGATCGAGCCGCCGTCGGTCTTGATGACCGCCTTGCTGTCGTCGACGACGCTGGCCTTGTAGTGGACGCTGTCGGCAGGGGCGGCGGGCGCGGCCGGGTCGGCCGTGGCGGTGCCGGCGGCCACGCCGACTGCGGCGACCAACATGGCGGCGGTCGCGGCGAATTTCCTCATCATCATTTTGTGCGGTACCTCGATACAGAGTGGTTCTGGGACCACGGAATTACAGTCCACCGCAGCTAACAGACGGTGAACGCTCGGAATCCAACCCTTCAGGTCCCGTTCATCCTGTATCACTTGCTGCGATGAATCGGTTGAAATTCGCGGTAGCGCATCATTTTTCGCGGGAAACTGGGCAAATTGGTTGTCGGAGCAAAACGCAGTGTTGAAACAAGTTATTGTCGAATCCTGTGGGCTGGCCAGTGGGCGGTGCACCTCGGTTCGGCTCGCGCTGATTGGAATTTCGGGCAGTGGTGCGGTCAGCGCTCGACGCCTCTGTTTCAGGTACCGGAGCTCGGTACGGGTGTACTCGCGATCCTTCTATTCCTCTGCCCGCGGGCGTTGCGAGGATTCGGCGGCTCCGGGTTCGGCGGGCGGTGTGGGGGAGTAGGCGGACGGTGCCCGGTGGAGGAAGACATGTGATTCGGTGCGCATGCGTGCCACCATGTGCGGTAGGAGAGTTCGAATGCCGGCCGCTCGGAACGGATTCGGGGGAGTTCGTAGAAGTTGTGGCGCGGGGATGGGCAGGTGGTGGCCTACTTGTGGTGTGCCCACACCGCCATCGACAGGGATCCGATGGCCAGCGTCGCGTAGACGAGGGCCAGATATCCGAAGAGGGGTTTGCGGCTGAAGACCGGGATGATTTCGCTGACGACGCCGAAGAACGGCAGGGCGACGATGTAGACCTCGGGATGGCCGAAGAACCAGAACAGATGCTGCCAGAGGGTGGGGCCACCGGTCGCGGCGTCGTAGATGTGGCCGCCTAGGTGACGATCGAAGGCCAGCGCCATCAGCGCAGCGGTCAGCACGGGGAAGGCCAGCAGGATGACCAGGCTGGTGACCAGGATGTTCCAGGTGAATATCGACATCCGGAACATCGTCATGCCGGGGCAGCGCGGGCACACGATCGTGGTGACCATGTCGACCGCGCCGAGGATCGAGCGAGGCCGGAGATCGCCAACCCCATGATTCACATGTCGGCCCCGACGCCGGGGGAATGGATAGCAGCGCTGAGGGGGGTAGGCGGTCCAGCCGAGGCCGGGGGCGCCGCAGCGAAGTCCCCGACCCGGGTAGACGGAGACTGGACTGATCGGTGAACAGATGTTTACTATAGTAAACATGCGTTCACTCGAGGTGGACCGCACCGCGCGGGCCAGGATTCGTGACCACGCGCTGCGTCTTTTCGCCGAACGCGGACCCGACGCGGTGACGGTTCGCGACATCGCCGGCGCGGCGGCAGTGTCACCAGCGCTCGTGATGCGCCATTACCGGTCCAAGGATGGGTTACGCGAGGTTGTCGACGAGTATGTAGCGAGCGTTTTCGGATCCCTGCTGGAGCAGGTGACGAGGGCGGACGAGGCGGGTGTTTTCGATGCCGGTCGCTCCCGCAGTCTGGCGGAACTGGTGGTTGAACAATTGCCCGCCGACTCGGCGGTGCCGCTGTACCTCGGGCGCATGCTGCTCGTAGGAGGTGAGGCCGGGGCCGCGTTGTTCGCACAGCTCTATGCGCTCAGCCGCGAGACGCTCGACGGTATGGCCAGGGCGGATGCGGTCGATGTCGGTCCGGATCCCGCGGTTCGCGCCGCGATTCTCCTCGTCAACGACCTGGCCGTGCTGATGTTGCGGCCCCGCCTGAACGAGGTCCTCGGTTTCGAACTGCTCTCGGCGAGTGGCATGCAGCGCTGGGGTGCCGAGGTGCTCGCGATTTACCAGCACGGAATAGCGAAGGACAAATCCGCTCCTGATGGCTGATCCGTCGGCGAAACTGCCGCTCCCGCCGCCACTTTCATGAAAGGTTCATCATGTCGAAAATCTCTGCGGCGCCTACCGCTGTCGGTGACGCTCTCGTCGCTGTGGCTACCGCAGTCCTGCGCAACCGGCGGCTCGTGCGCGCACCCATCTGGTTGTACCGGGCGCGACTGGGATTCCTGTTCGGCTCTCGCATGCTGATGCTCGAGCACGTCGGCCGCAAGTCCGGTGCTCGCCGATACGTTGTCCTGGAGGTGGTCGACCGCCCCGCGGCCAACGCCTACGTGGTGGTGTCCGGATTCGGGACACGCGCCCAATGGTTCCGCAATCTGCAAGCCAACCCGGCCGCACGTGTGTGGACCGGGCTGCGCGTTGCAGCGCCGGTGACGGCACGCGAGTTGAGTCCGGAAGAGGCGGCGGTCTCGCTGCGGTCGTACATCACTCGGCACCGACGAGCGTGGGAGGCCCTCAAGCCTGCGATCGAGAACACCTACGGTGCCCCCATAGACGAGAACGCCCCCGATATCCCGATGGTCGAACTTCGTTGAATAGCTGACCGCCACCGCGACGGTCGAGGCTGCGCGGCTCGGACACCACGCGAACCCGCACAACGGGTCCACCGGCAACGTCAATGTAGGTCCAGGCGCTCGAATGCCGTGATAGTTGCCGCGACCGCGGCGAGTGCGATGCCGGCGAGAACGCCGAGCCAGGCGAAGGAAAGGCCGTGGTCGAGTTGGTTGTCGCCGACAGCGTAGAAGAAGGGAGAAGCGAAGCGTGCCGGGTGGAGCCAGTGCACGACGGGCGCGAGGGAGCTGATCAGATAGGCAGCGGCCGCGACGGCCGAGGTGACGCCGAGTGCTGTGCCGCGGCTACCTGTCGCGGCACCGATGAGCATGGCAACAGCGCCGAAGTCCACACCGAGCAAGAGCACCCCGACGGTGATGCCCGCCAAGGCACTGACACTGACGTCGAGGTCGAAGCCACGCCCTACGAGGACACAGGCCATAGTGGCGACGGCAGCTGGCAGCGAGAGCGCAGTCAACGCTGCCGCTTTCTGAAGCACGACCCGCCGGCGGGACACCGGCAGCGTCGCGACCAAAGCGAGGGTGCCGTCCTCGTCTTGTCCGGCCAGACAGGAAGCGCCGTACCCGACGGTGATGAGAAGCACGATCAGTGGCACGAAGTTCGCGTACAGGTTGGCGTTGAGCCAACCGGTCGGGCTGGTGAGCGAACCGCTGACGCCGAACAGCGCCGCCATGGTCGGGTCGTCGGCGAGTAGTTGGTCGAGGCTGGTGTCGCTCTGGAACGACGGGTACAGCGCGACGATGACCAGCGCGTAAGCGCCGAGGCCGATCGTGTAGCCGTAAACGGACCGGCGTCGTAACCGCAGGTCCAGACCAGCCACTCCCGTGTCACGCATTGCGGGCCTCCGCCGGTTCGTCGCGGTAGTAGGTGCGGAACAGTTCGTCGAGATCGGCGGGCCGGGCAGTGACGTCGACGGCGTTCAACGCCGCCGCCGTGTGAAGTACCGGCGACACTGGCCCCGTGACTGCGAGTACGACTCGTTCGGCGGTGGTACTGAGAACCTCGACGCCGTCGAGGACGGCGAAGCTATCGGTGTCGATCGGATGATCGAAGCGGAACTCGATGGTGCGGGGAGCGGAACCCCGCAGTCCCTCGACGGTGTCGCTGACCACGATCCGGCCCTCCTTGATGATCGCGAGCCGATCGACCAGACGTTGCACCTCATCGAGTTCATGCGAAGACAGGAACACCGTGCGTCCCTCGGCCACGGTCTCGTGGACGAGCCGGGCGAATTCGTCCTGCAGCAGCGGGTCCAGACCTGCTGTCGGCTCATCCAGAACGAGCAGGTCCGGCCGGTGCATGAACGCCAGAAGCAGTCCGATCTTCTGCCGGTTTCCCTTGGACAGGGTGCGAGCCGGCCGGTCGAGTTCGGCGTCGAACCGTTCGCGGAGTTCGCCGCAGTAGCGCAGGTCGGTAAGGCCCCGGATGCGCGCGAAGCGATCGATGTGCTCTTGCCCGGTCAACCGCGGGTAGAGAGCCAGTTCGCCGGGTAGGTAGCCGACCCGGCGATGAATCGCGACGGCGTCGTGAGCGGGATCGAGGCCGAGCACCCGGATGTGACCGGACGTCGGCCGGTACAGACCGAGCAGCAGGCGGATGGTGGTCGATTTGCCGGCGCCGTTGGGGCCGAGAAAGCCGAACACCTCGCCCGCGGCCACCTCGATGCCGACCTCGGTGATACCGCGGTTCGAGCCGAACACTTTCGTCAGCCGTTCGGTCGCGATCACATCGCTCATCGGTACGCCCCTCGTTGTGCGCCCCGCGCTTCCGCGAGTGCGGCGCGAGCGCTCCGGTCGGCAAGGCCGACATTCTCATCATCCGATATGCCGACATGGCGGATGGTTCGAACGAGCATCTCGGTGGCATGCGCTCGCCGTGAGTGCCTGGAAGGCTCGAAATGATCGGACATGATGGGCTCCCAACGGTCGCGGGACGGGTCAGTCGGGTGGCGGCGGTGTGAAGGCAGCGAGGTCGTAGATGCCGAGTTGTCGTTCGGTGTCGGCGATCTGGTCGAGGTAGCCGGTGACACCGTGATCGCCGAATCGCTTCTGCTGGGCTTCTGCGATCTGTTCCGAGATCCGGTCGAAGGTGCTGCCGTCGGATGTCACCTCCCGGAAGGCCGGGAAGACGACGGTGTCTTCGCGGGCCTCGTGCGGCTCGTACATTGTGATGAATCGGTCGAGTAGGCGTGCGAGGTCTGCGCGGCTGTCGGCGGTGGCGAATCCGAGGGCCGAGGCCATGCCGGGCATGTCCATGGTGGTCGTGGATTGGATGATCGCGATGGTGATCTTGCGTCCGACATCGTGTTGGATCAGCAGGTTGCGCACGGTGTCCTGGAGTTTTCCGGCTCGCAGCAGGCGGGGGAAGATGTAGCCCTCTTCGATGCCTTCGTGGAAGTCTTCGATGTAGGAGTGCACCATCTGGGCGGAGTGGAACAGTGCCGCGGGGTCGAGGTGATCGCCGGTGGTCAGGCGGCGCCCGCATTCGCGGTAGATCAACAGGATTCGCTTCAGCAGACCGTGGTCGGTCATCAGCTCCTCGGTGGCCGGGATGACCGGGACCGACGGTTCGGTGGCGAGAGCGTGCTGCGCTCCGACTGCGGCGCCGGCTCCCAGAGCCAGGCCGCCGATCCCGACGCCGCCCAGCAGCATCGCTCGCCTGTTCATCGCGGTGCGCACCGGTTGCGGGCGACCCTCTTCCAGGAGGGCGGGGTCGGTCCCCTCACGGTCGGTCACCGGTGTCCTCCATTCGTGTTCGGTGTCGCTGGCGAGCTTTCGTTCATGCCCGGCATCGGTTGGGCATCCGGGGATATGTGTGATTTCGGGGTGGTGACGAGGTAGGTGCCTTCGGGCATCACGCCTTGCTGGTCGGGTGGGACGAGGGCTTTGCCGTCGGGGTTGATGACGAACCAGGAGTCTCCGTCGAGGTTGAGGCCTTGGCCGTTGGCCTGCCCTGGTTCGACATCGCCTGCGTAGGCATACAGTGGCCGGCCGGCGTACGTGGCGATCTTCTTGCCGTACGGTCCGGAGATCGTTCCGAGCAGTTTCTGCTGCACGCCGTTGCCGGCGCGGAGGTCGTCGTCGGCAGGGACCGTGACCGGCGGCCAGCTGCCCAGGCACGCATCGCTGCAGCTCGTGGAATGATCGGTGTCGGTGGGGAATATGTAGAGCGTGTAGCCGCGTGCGTCGACGAGAATCGAGCCCAGACCGGGGACATTACGGGTGTCGATCACGACCGTGCCCGATGGTGGACTGATCAGCGGCTGCGGGCCGCCTGCGTCTGGGCGCTGTGCATCGCCGTCGCATGCCCCCACAGCAGCTGCGGTGACGACCGCCAAGATGAACACGATGACGAGTCGTCGTCGTGAACGCAATTCGACCTCCCGAACAGTTTGGTGTGCAAGCGCTAGACGCGGGTCCTGTCAGGGCCGCGGCTGGCCGGGCCAGGGCTGGTAGCCGTCAAGGCCGGGCAGCGGTGCGGCGACGGCGTGGGCGGAGAGTTCGGCTCGCCAGTCGGAGTCGCGCCAGATCTCGGTGGCGCGCAGGGATCGCAGTGTGCCGTCGGGCTGCTGCAGGGCGAGATCGGCGACGGCGCGGGTGCCGTCGTAGGAGATCCAGCGGAATCCGGCGAAGAACGGCAAGCCCGCGGATGAGTCGATACCGGTCCCGATCCGGGTGGCAGGGGGTCGGTCGGCGGGGGCGACGACGGCCATGGTCCGTGCCGCGTCCGGCCAGGCGGTGTTGTCGAGGCCGGTCAGGCGTGCGTTGTGCTGGATCATGGCCATTACGGCGCCTTCGGGTGTGCGGCTGAACCCGGACACCGTGTCGTCGGAGACGACAGCCGGGCCCCACCGGTTCGAGTAGGGCAACCGAGTGTCGTGCCACGGTTTCCAGGTCAGCCACGGCGTCATGGCGAGCGCACCCGGCACGGTGTCGCCAGGGCGCGGCTTATCCAACGACACCGCAACGTTGCTCGTATCATGTTGGGCGCCAGCGGTATTCGCGGCACAGGCGGAGAGCGCCAGACAGGCACACACTGCGGTGGCACCCCACAGGATGGGCCATGGTGGGAGTGATCTCATTGTGGCTCCTCTCGATTGGGCGAGTCGTCGCTGCGCGGCGGTGTCGTGGTTTGTTCGACCTCTGGTCGGGCTGCGACAGCGGTCCGTGGGACGCTGTGGCCGGGCGCACTCGGGCGCGTGCGTGGCGGCTGGCCGTTCAATTGCGCGAGACGTGCGTTGTAGGCGTCGAGGGCGGCTTGTTCGTGGTCGACGTCGGTGTCGGGAGTGGCGGTGCCGAGGAGAGCGCGGTGGCGGATGCCGTCGAGCCATGGGCCGAGCCCGGTATCGCGGTCGGCGACGCGGATCCATTGTCCGACAACGGCAATCATGATCAGCATCATCAATCCGTCACCGCCGAGCCACATGATGATCCCGGCGAGGTTCTGGTCGGCCAGAGCGCTCGGACCCCAGTCGCGGGAGCCGGCATAGGCTGGGGCGAGCACGGTCGACGACATCATCAGCGTGACGCCCACGAGGGTGTCGGGTCCGACGCAGATAGCGAGCACCACGAAGCGCAATCCGTGCGGCCACTCGGTTTCGACGGTCAGTTCGTCACCCGCGAGGGGCAACAACAGCAGATAGCCGGTGACCAGGTAGAGCACGAGTTCGCTGTCGTGGATCCACATGTGCGTCGACATCGCCTGCTGAAATCCGGTCAAGTGGGTGAGCAGCAGGACAGCGCTGTAGAGCGGCACGGTGAACCGCGCGGAGACCAGGATCCGGAAGACGCGGCTCGCTCGGAACCGGTCGATAGCTGTGGCGGCTCCCGAGGCGTCGTGCAGAAGGCGGATCGGCTGTGCCCACACCAGCAGCGCGGGAATGACCATGATCAGCAACAGGTGCACCACCATGTGCACCGAGAACAGCGCGTGCGAATAGGTGGCGAGCGCACTGTCGACGGCGACGATCACCAGCGCCAGCGCGACCAGCCAGCACATCGTGCGCAGCAGTGGCCAGCGCATCCCGCGGCGCGCCGCCCGCCGCACCAGGCAGAAGTAGCCGATCGCGGCGACGACCACCAGCGTGTCCGCGACAGGGGACCACGTCCAGGTACCGAAGAGCGTGCCCGCGGTGGGCGCCGGAACGCCCGACATGCCGGTCACTGTGGGCCTCCAAATACGAGCATTCTACAATTGTTGCACTGTGCATGTTTGGATTGGCTCGAGGGTGGTGGGTATGGGTGTGAGGCCCTCGGAAGTGGCCGGTGGACGGTGGTGGTCGCTGCCGTTGCCTGGGCGGACGCCGTGGCGGGAATGGCTGCGGGACAGTCGCGGTGGCTTGGTGGTGCTGGCACTGGTGATCGGTGCGGGCGCGGGTGGCGGTGCGATCGTTTTTCGCTGGTTGATAACGACTTTCACTCGGATCCTGTCCGGGTACGCGGACTATTCGGCCGCCGGGCACGTGCCGAATCCGCATGTGGGATTTCTCGGTCCGTGGTTCGTGGTGCTGGCTCCGGTGGTGGCGGGGCTGGTGTATGGACCGCTGGTGTATCGGTTCGCGCCCGAAGCGCGCGGCCACGGTGTGCCGGAGGTGATGTATGCCGTGGCCGAGCGGGGTGGGCGGATTCCGCCGCAGGTGACCGTCGTGAAGGCTCTCGCCTCGGCGTTGTGTATCGGTGGCGGGGGATCGGTGGGCCGCGAGGGCCCGATCGTGCAGATCGGTTCGGCGTGGGGGTCGAGTGTCGGGAGGTTGACCCGAATCTCGGAGCGCCGCTTGCGGATCCTCGTCGCCTGCGGCGCGGCGGGAGGGATCGCGGCGACGTTCAACGCCCCCATCGCCGGACCGTTCTTCGCGATGGAGTTGATTCTGCGGGACTTCGCCGCCGAATCCTTCGGAGCGGTGGTGTTGTCGAGCGTGACCGCGAGTGTGATCGGTCGGGCCGTCCTCGGTAATGAGCCGTTTCTGGACCTGCCCGCCTTCGGCCTGCGCTCGGGGTGGGAATACGGGGCGTTCGCGCTGCTCGGGGTGGTGGTCGGGCTGATCGGTGTCGCGTTCACGCATGTGCTGTACCGGATCGAGGATATGTGCGATTGGGTCTGGCGGGGGCCGGAGTGGCTGCGGCCCGCCGTCGGTGGCCTGCTGCTGGGTGGCGTGCTGCTGGTGTTACCGCAGATGTACGGCGTCGGCTATCCGGTGCTGGGCGACGCCATCGGTGGTCACTATGTCCTGTGGATGCTGGTCGTACTGATGGCCGGGAAGATGCTCGCGACGAGCCTCACCATCGGGATCGGTGGTTCCGGTGGGGTGTTCGCGCCCTCGCTGTTCATCGGCGCGACGGGTGGCACCGCGTTCGGCGTCGTTGTCCATCATCTGTTCCCGGGCGCGACCGCGGCGCCCGGTATGTACGGACTCATCGGAATGGGCGCCGCCTTCGCGGGCGCGACGCGGGCCGCGATCACCGCGGTCATCATCCTGTTCGAGTTGACCGGAGAGTATTCGATCATCCTTCCGCTCATGCTGGCCGTCGTCGTAGCCACCGGAATCTCCCGGGCGGTATCGAAGGAGACGATCTATACCCTCAAACTGACCCGCCGCGGCGTGGACCTGGATGCAGCACATGCAGGCCCCGCCGGGCGACTCGACCGCATCAGGGTCGCGGAGGTGATGGAGCCATGTCCGGAACCGGTGGCGGCCGACACCACTGTTGAGGACGCCGGTCGTGTCGTCTGGACGTCGGCGCATGCGATGGTACCGATCGCCGGCGCGGACGGAAGATATGCCGGTTGCGTCACCGCCGCGGCGGTGGCCGAAACACTCGCCGACACCGAATCCGCCGACACCACAGTCGCCGATCTGGCGGTGCTGCCTCCTACTGTCACCGAAACCGCCACGCTCGCAACCGCTCTCGACACGCTGACCGGACAGCCCGGCACCGGGGTCCCCGTCGTCAACGATGTCGGCGACACAGTGATCGGCTGGCTCACCCACAGCGCCGTACTCGGCGCACTGCACGATGGCGCTGCTACCGATCGGGCACGTGTGGAGCAGTCGACGTCGCGTGTGCAGTCCGGTCCTGGCGACCTCGGCACGACACGGACCGTTCCGGGAGGGCGTTAGAGCTGATAGCCCTCGACATCGTCACCGGGAGACGGTTCGCCACCGGCCGCGGTGAACGCGGTCAGCGCACGCACCAACCCTTCTCGATCGGCGACGGGCATCTTCGCGGCCACGGCGGCGATCTCGTTGCGCCGGTAAGCGGTGGCGGTGTCCACTACGTGCCGTCCGCGCTCGGTCAGGGCGACGATCTGTTCCCGGCGCGAGTTCGGATTGGTCCTTCGGTCCAGCAGGCCGCCGGTGACGAGGCGGTCCACCATGCGGGTGGCAGTGGAGGGCTGCACGTTGAGCAAACCGGCCAGGGTGGCGACATTCGACGGCCCCCGGCTGGACAGAATCACCAGCGTCCGAAATTGCGGGATCGTGATCGTGTCGTCGACCGCCGCGATCGAGCGGGCCGACATCGCCACCAGCAGACGAGACGCCGTCAGTAACGCGTCGGTCAACTGATCGATGTCGTGTGCCGCGTCGGCACCGGTCTTCGTCACGGTCACCTTCCTCCGCTGCATCCGCTCAACCCGCCCTGGCGACGTATGTGCCGCTCCTCGAATCATATTGGTGCGATCAACGGTGGGCACGGCCGGCGTCACGCCGGAGACGGTGAATGACCCGATGCGTACGGTTCGCTGAAGAGCGTCAAGGCTGGACTGACTGCTGTGGTGTTACGTATAAACACAGTTGACCACCGACTCATGGATCAGCGTTTATGCTGCAGAGGTTCCGGTGGAGATGTCCGCCGGCGGTGGGGTGAGTGCCTGCTCGCGAGGGCGGCGCAGGGTGTGAGACAACAGGCGAGAGACTTGCATCTGGCTGACGCCTACCCGCTCGGCGAGGCACAGATGAATGATCTGTTCTCGCAGCTGGTCGTGGTACGGATCCGATGGTGCGATGCCCGCGAGCTTGCCGAACCAGCGCTCGATGTCGTCGTAGCTGTTGCCCGCCTCCCCGGAAAACCTGTCCTGAGCTGCTGGTTTTTCATCGCCCCCTGACAATGGACAGGGAACCTCGATGTCTGCGGCCTACCCACTGGCAGTGCGTCGAATCTTTGGCGCGAGGGCAATCCTTGCGGCCGGGAGCCGAGCGCTGTCGGGTTCGGCCGGTTCTTGGTTGTCAGATGAGTGCCGGATTGCCGGGCTGCTCGTAGGCGCCTCGCCGGGCCTGACGGCGAGGAAGGCCCGACCCCGTGGCGGTCTGCTGGGCGACGGCACCGGACACGGGCGTCCCTGGTAGGCGCCCATTCGCTCCGCGCTGGGCGTTTGGATCCGGGTTTCGGCGGGTACGGCGGCGTCTGAACGACCACCCGGCCTATGTCGTTGTCTGGAGGAGATGTCTCGTGGAATCACGTTCGATCGACACGACAAATGATGCGGTTACCTTTCTTCGCGAGCAGCATGCGCGTATCCGCGAACTGTTCGATCAGGTTCAGCGGGCCGGCGACCGCGGCGAGCGGGAAGACAGATTCCGCGAACTGCGGCGGCTGCTGGCCGTGCACGAGACCGCGGAGGAAGAAATCGTCCACCCACGTGCCCGCCGGGAGGTGGACAACGGCGCCGCTATCGTCGATGCCCGCCTGGCGGAAGAGAACCAAGCGAAAATTCAGCTCGCCGATCTGGAGTCGATCGACGCCGGCAGCGTCGAGTTCGATGTCAGACTCGGGAAACTGCGCGAGGCGGTGCTCGCCCACGCCGAACACGAAGAGCGCGAAGAGTTCGCTCAGTTGCATGCTGAACTGGACCCGGGCGAGTTGAACCGCATGCGCAAAGCTGTCGAGTTCGCCGAGGCAACGGCCCCCACGCGTCCGCACCCCGGGGTGGAGTCGGCGACCGCGAACATGCTGGCGGGCCCGTTCGCCTCGATGCTGGACCGAGTGAAAGATGCAATCAGCGCAGCGGGCAAGTCGTGACCGGCTCACCAGCATCAGTACTGCTCGCGTGCAGGGGTTTTCACCGTCGTCTGTGTTGTGTGGCGGCCGGTGCCGGTTCCGGTGCAGAGTGGTGGTGGCGAGGCTGCTGATCGGTTTGCCGTTGCAGTAGCGCGTTGTCGAAGAGCTGACTGTGCAGGACGGCAAGTTCGGCGGAAGTTTCATCTGTACGGCGATTGTGGCCGGGATCGTTCGAGCCAGACGTCCATTGAAGGAATTGATCAATCAGCCTGTGTCGCTGGATGTTACGAGGCGACCGGAATCGTATCGGCTGAAGCGGCCATCCGCGTTCGCGATACTGCCCGTCGGCGGCCATGATGGAAGGAAGCGGAGTATGCAGCAGGTGCGACACGAGCGCGCGGAGCGGTCGGTACGGTTCTCGATCGGCGACGAGGTGTTAATCATCGATGGTCGATACGAAACGGCATCCATCGTCAACGACGTGCTGATCGCGTTGTGGTTCACCGTCGGCAGCGCATTGTTCTTTGCCGAGTCCACCCAGGTCGCGGGCACCTGGATGTTCCTCATCGGGTCGATACAGTTTCTGATCCGCCCGGTCATCCGGCTCGGGCGACGAATTCACTTGCGGCGGTTGGGCAGTGACTCCGGACATCGGGCCGCTGATTACGACTATTGAGTTCGGCGCGGTCCGGTCCAGCACCGTCGGTAGGTCAGGGCGTTGAGCCCGGCCCAGGTGATCTGGGCCCAGTCCGCCGAACTGCGTACGGCGTGCATAAACGGTGGTTGTGCGGCTGCGAAGCCTTTTGGGCCGTGTAGGCAGGGTCCATGCCGCCACCGCGGCTTCGCGGAAGCCGGGTTCGAGGATGTGTGATCACATCGAGAGCAGGATCGGCGCACTGGCCAGGTAGCCGAGCAGCAGCAGCGCCCCTTCGGGCCGGGAGAGGCGCAGGTCCCTGCGCAGCACCACCCAGGCCAGGATCGAAACGGCGACCATGATGATCAGTGGGAGGGCGCCGACGGCGGGCGACGTCGTGTTCGTACTGCACATTCCGACGACACCGCCACCGGCGAGACTGTTGAACAAGTTGCTGCCGAACAGGTTTCCCACCAGCAGATCCGATTCGCCACGCCGCTGGGCCTGCACCGCGGTCACCAGTTCGGGCAGCGAGGTGCCCAACGCGACCAACGTGAAGCCGATGACCAACTGCGACACACCGAATTCGGTGGCGATCGCGGCCGCGTCGGTCACCAGGAGTTGTGCGCCGATGAGGACCCCGACGAGCCCGCCGACGGCTCGCATCACTGCTGTCGACCACGCTCCGGGTGGTGTCCCGGTTTCCGATCCGGTGAATTCGATGGCCTGCTCGGCGACGGTGATGTTCGACCGATCCGACTTCGACCACCGCACCAGGATGAACAACGCCGCCCCGGCGACAACCCACAACACCGCACCGGTCCATACGGTGAGCCCGATCGCTACCGCAAGTGCGAACAGCGCCACCGCGAAGACCGAGGCGGTGATCTCGCGATTGATCACCCGCGCCGTGGTGGTCACGCCGCCGAGGGCTGCGACCAGACCCAGTATCAGGGTGAGATTGATGATGTTGGAACCGATGAGGTTCCCGGTCGCAATATCCGCGTGCCCGGCCGCGGCGGCAGTGCCGGAGACGAGAAATTCCGGCGCCGAGGTGCCCAGCCCGATGATCACTACGCCGACCACGGCCGGCGTGATCCGCAGTTTCTGCGCCACTCGAGCCGAACCGACCACCAATTGATCAGCCGCAACGGCCAGAACGACCAAACCGAACACGACACCGAGAATCCGAACGAGCAGGACCCCTCCAACCCCTCGGCGGACGACACAGTCAGCTTATCGGATCCGTCAACCGAGAAGTGTTGCTCGCCAGAGGAACTCGGCCGGTGTCGAACGGGCGATCGGCTACGACTCGACAGCTGGGGCGATCAGGGCGCGCGTTCGTCTGGCGCGGCATCGCTGAGATCAGCGGGATCCGGGAAGACGATGCCACAATCGTGGTGTGAGCCCGCTTCGTCGCCTCGGCCGTGTGATGGTGGTATTCGTCCTGGTGAGCACGGCGGGCACGGTCGGTTACATGACCTTGGGCTTCGGATTCCTGGACGCGCTGTATCAGACGGTGACGACGGTCTCGACGGTTGGTTTCCGTGAGGTGCACCCGCTCTCGGCGGCGGGGGAGGTCTTCACCATGGCCCTGATTCTGGTCGGGGCGGGCACCGTCTTCTATATGTTCGGGGTTCTGCTGGAAACCCTGATCGAAGGACATCTACGGCACCGGTGGGAGCGGCGACGAATGAATCGGCGGATAGCGGGCCTGCGTGGACATGTCATTGTGTGTGGGTGGGGCCGGGTGGGCCGTTCCACCGCGCAGTACCTGAGCAGTTTCGGCCGGCCGATCGTCGTGATCGATCGGGATCCGGAGCGGCTGCAGGACGCCGAGTTCCCGAGTGTTCTCGGCGATGTCACCGACGACAGTGTTCTCGGCGCGGCCGGTATCGACCACGCACACGCCTTGATCGCGGCGCTCGACGGCGACGCCGACAATGTCTATGTCACGTTGTCGGCGCGGTCGCAGCGTCCTGATTTGGTGATCGTCGCGAGGACGCGCAATGACAACTCGAAGGCGATCCTGTTGCGCGCGGGCGCGGACCGGGCGGTCAATCCGCAACTACTCGGGGGTCGGCGGATGGCCGCTTTCGCGTTGCAGCCGAATGTGGCCGAATTTCTCGACGTGGTGATGCACGACGAGAACCTCGAGTACCGGATCGAGGAAATTTCGATCGGTGCGAACTCGTCGCTGATCGGGCGTTCCCTGACCGATACGGCGCTGCGCGCAACTACCGGCGCGCTGCTACTGGCACTGCGGACCCGCGGCGGCCGCTTCGTCGCGAACCCTGCCGACGACACTCGGATCGCACCGGAAACGGTGCTGATCGCGCTGGGCACACCGGCCCAACTCGATGCCGTGCGCCTCGTTGCCGCAGGGTAGACGAAAACTTCGAACGCGGGGCCCTTGGACTCTGCCTGGATCCGGTTCGGGTGCGCTGTGCGAGACCACAGCGGCGGATCGCCGAGAGTTCGCGCTCGACACGATGGAATTACTGGCCCAGTTTTCGGGGTCTGCCCTGCTGAAAGCGCCGTAGCGCGAGACGAAACTGGCGTAACCGATCGGTAATTGCCGGACACGCTTTCCGTAACGAACCGTTTCGAGCATGTGCGTCATGACCAGAACGAACGCGAGGCCCCCCACTCCGGCGGATTGTGGCGCCGGGCGCAGAAGTGCTCCGGCTCGTCGCGTGCGTGATGTTCTGCGGGCGCGCATTCGCAGCGGGGTCTACGGGGACAGCCCACTCCCACTGGAGGCGGCACTGGCCGCCGACTTCCGAGTCAGCCGCAACATTGTGCGCGATGCGCTGGCTTTGCTGCGAGACGAAGGACTGATCGACCGCGTTCCCGGAGCGGGCACGTTCGTCGTCGCCGAGAAGGCCGTCCAAGCGCTGGACCGGTTGCGCGGCCTGGCGGAGAGCTTCGACACCGGCTGCGATCGCATCACCAACAGGGTCTTGCTCGCCGAGGTCGTCCCGGCCACCACCATCGTCGCCGAGCGGCTGGAGTTGGAGCCGGGTACGCCGGTGGTCGCGCTCGAGCGGGTGCGGCTGCTCGATGGCGAACCGCTGTCGCTGGACGCCAGCTACCTCACCGCCGACGTCGGCGCGCCCTTGCTCGAGATGGATCTCGCCGGCCGTGACGTCTTCGGCCTGTTGGAGGCCGAATTGGGGTTGCCGCTGGGTTCGGCCGCCGTCTCCATCGAAGCGGTCGCCGCCGATTCCACCGTTGCCGGGCTGCTGTCGATCCGTACCGGCTCACCTTTGCTGCTGCTGGAGCGGCTCACCTACACCGACTCCGGCCGCCCCGTCGATCTCGAATACCTCCGTTTCCGCGGCGACCGGTTCTCGCTGTCCGGCCGGCTGCATCGCATCCCGGTCACTCCGCATCCCGGTATGACCGCTCCGACCGAAAGAGGCTGACACACCATGACTTCGGATATCCCACCGGTCACCGCACGCCGGGAACTCGACTGCGACGTACTGATCATCGGAGGAGGCACCGCCGGCACCATGGCCGCGCTGACCGCCGCCCGCCACGGGGCGAACGTGCTGCTGCTGGAGAAGGCGCACGTGCGGCACTCCGGGGCGCTGGCGATGGGTATGGACGGCGTGAACAATGCCGTCGTCCCAGGGAAGGCCACACCCGAGGACTACGTCGCCGACATCACCGTGGCCAACGACGGAATCGTCAACCAGCGCACCGTATTCCAGACCGCTACCCGCGGTTTCGACATGGTCCGGCGGCTCGAAGGTTACGGCGTCAAATTCGAAAAGGACGAACACGGTGAGTACGCCGTCCGCAAGGTGCACCGCTCCGGCAGCTACGTGCTGCCCATGCCGGAGGGGCGCGACGTGAAGAAAGTGCTCTACCGCACGCTGCGCGCTCGTGATGTGCGCTCGAAGGTGACCATCACCAATCGGGTGATGCCGGTGCGAGTCCTCACCGTGGACGGTGTCGCGGTCGGCGCGGCCGGTTTCGATACGCGCACAGGCGAATTCGTCACCGTTTCGGCCGGAGCGGTGATCCTCGCGGCCGGCGCCTGCGGGCGGCTGGGGCTGCCGGCCAGCGGATATCTCTACGGCACCTACGAGAACCCGACCAATGCCGGTGACGGATACGCTATGGCCTACCACGCCGGCGCCGAACTGTCGGGTATCGAATGTTTCCAGATCAACCCGCTCATCAAGGATTACAACGGCCCGGCCTGCGCCTATGTGGCCAATCCGTTCGGCGGGTATCAGGTCAACGCCGAGGGCAACCGGTTCGTGGATTGCGACTACTGGTCCGGCCGGATGATGGCCGAGGTGAAGCGGGAGCTCGACAGCGCCCGGGGCCCGATCTATCTCAAGCTCAGCCATCTCCCGGATGCCACCATCAGTGAGATCGAGGGCATTCTGCACACCACCGAACGCCCCACCCGCGGTACCTTCCACGCCGGTCGCGGCACCGACTACCGCACTCGGGACATCGAGATGCATATCTCCGAGATCGGTTTGTGCAGTGGGCACTCGGCCTCCGGTGTCTGGGTCGACGAGTACGCCGCCACCACGGTTCCCGGCTTGTACGCCGCGGGCGATATGGCGCTGGTTCCGCACAACTACATGATCGGCGCTTTCGTCTACGGCGATATCGCCGGCGAACACGCCGCGGGATTCGCGCGTGGCGCGACCCGTCCCCAGCCGCCGAGCGATCAGATCGCTGCGGCGCACGAGCTGATCTATCGGCCGCTGGGCAATCCTGATGGGCCGCCCCAGCAGCAGGTGGAGTACAAGTTGCGCCGTTTCGTCAACGACTATCTGCAACCGCCGAAGGCGCAACGCTATCTGACGTTGGGCGTGGAGGCCTTCGAACGCATGCGCGGCGAGATCGATCGCATGGGCGGGCGCAGCCCACACGAGTTGATGCGCTGTGCCGAGGTCACCTTCATCCGCGACTGCGCCGAGATGGCGGCGCGAGCATCGTTGCGCCGCACCGAAAGCCGCTGGGGGCTGTACCACCAGCGCGCCGACTGGCCGGAAAGCGACGACGCCGAATGGTTCTGCCACCTGAACCTGTACCGCAACGATGACGGGGAGATGACCTTTCGCACCCGGCCGATCGCTCCCTATATCGTGCCGGTCCCGGGATTCGTACGCCCCGACGGTGTCCCCGACGAACCGGCGCCTACGGTCACCGGTTTCGGCTGGGACCCCAGCGCCCAGGTCGAAGCGGCGGCCGCCGGGAGTGCCCGATGAGCGCCCGCTTGCTCGCGCTGATGGAGCTTGCCGACGAGTGTCCCGAAATCGACGATCTGCACCCGTTTTTCGCCGATCCAGACCCGGAGGTCCGCCGCACCGCGCTGTCGGTGCTCAGCGAAACCACTGAAGAATGGGACCGGGCCGCCCCGATCATCGCGGCCGGACTGGCCGATCCGGACCGGAGTGTGCGCAAGGCCGCCATCGGGCTGCTGACCGAACTGGTCGAGGTACTGGTGCCGAGCCCGGAATTCGATGCCGTACTCGCCGATCGTACCGGCGCCGAAGAACCGGACGTGCGTGCGGCGGCGGTCGAGGCCCGGTGGCGGCATCGCCGAATCGACGCCACCGAATTGTCGGCGCTGCTGACCGATCCGGACACGGCGGTTCGTCGCGCCGTCGTGGGCGGTCTCACGTCCCTGGACGCGCTGAGCGAACTCGATACGGCGGCGGCCGACGCGGACCCGCTGGTACGCATCGCGGTCGCCAAAGGCCTTGCCGCCGTGGGCGACCCGCGCGGCGCACGAACCTTGATGGCACTCGCCGGTGATCCCGAGCCGCTGGTCCGCGCGGCCGCGCTGAACGCATTCGCGCAGACCGGTTGCGACGACGCGGCCGCAGAGCTGGCAGCCTCCGCATTGACCGACCCCGCTTGGCAGGTCCGCCAAGGTGCTGCGGTCGCCCTGTCGGCGGCCGCACCCGAATTCGCCGCCGCCCACCTCGTACCGGTGATCGACGACGAAAACCTCGATGTCCGCAAGGCGGTGGTGCGCGGGCTCGCCGAACGCATCGCCGCCCGCCGCGAGGTCACCGACGCCCTCCACACCGCGCTCGAGGATCCGGACGCCGACGTCCGCGCCTTCGCGCGCATCGGAATAGCCAACGCTCGAAAGGAAAAGTAGATGGCCCAGGCGAATACCCGAGTCGACGTGCCGGTCACGGTCGACGAGGCGAAATGCATCGACGGCTGCACTCTCTGCGTGGATATGTGCCCGCTGGACTCGCTGGCGATCCACCCCGACACAGGTAAGGCCTACATGCACGTCGACGAATGCTGGTACTGCGGCCCGTGCGCGGCGCGCTGCCCGGTCGACGCGGTCACGGTCGACATCCCGTATCTGCTGCGCTGAGTTGGAAATGTGAGATCGAGATGAGGACCCTGCGTTTACCCGCGCTGCTGGCCGGTACGGCGGTGGCGGCGAGCCTGCTGTCCGGCTGCGGCTCCGGCGACGATTCGACCATCACCGTCGACGTCGGATACCAATCCAAGACCATCAACACCGTCACCGCCGGCACCCTGCTGCGCGATCGCGGAACTTTCGAGGCGAAACTCGACGCGCTCGGTAAGGACCGCGGCGTGAAATACAAGGTGGAGTGGAAGGACTTCGCCTCCGGGCCGCCGCTGACCGCGCAGATGCTGGCCGGACAGGTCGACATCGGTTCGATGGGCGATGCCCCGATTCTGGTGAACGGGTCCAAGACCCGCGACCATGCGGATGTGCGCACCGAACTCGTCGCGATCACCGGCTACAACCTCCGGGGCTCGCTGAATCAAGTTGTGGTACCGGCGGATTCGCCCGCGACCACACTGGCCGACCTGCGCGGCAAGGTGATCTCGACCAGTATTGGATCCGCAGCGCACGGCATGCTCGCCGCCGGACTGTCCGATGCGGGAATGTCGCCGTCGGATGTGAAATTGCTGGGCCAGGACCCGCCGGTCGGGGCCGCCGCGCTGACCGGCGGCCAGGCAGCGGCGCTGGCCCAATTCGTCCCCTGGCCCCAGGCGCTGGTGTACGAGGGCAAAGCCAAACTGCTCTACGACGGCGGCAGTGCGGGTATCGCGACCATGCACGCGGTGGTAGCGAATCAACGGTTCGATCAACAACACCCGGAAGTCATAGCCGCCTTCCTGCAGGCGCAGCGCGAAACCACCGACTACCTCAACGCCAACCCTTTGGCCGCGGCGCAGCGGGTCGCTCAACTCACCGGGCTTCCGGCCGAGGTCGTCTACCTCTACAACGGCCCGAACGGATTGGTGCACTTCGACCCGACGATCAAGGCGCCGCTGGTCGACGCGCTCGGCAAACTCCTGCCGTTCCTGAAAGGGCTCGGCGCCGTCGGTGATCTCGATCTGGGCCAATTCGTCGACGACCGCTATGTGCGCGAACTGTACGGCGCCGGCTATGCCGCCCGCAGCGCCGACACCTCCCCACCGAGCAAGCTGACCGGGATCGACCCGGTCTGCGGTGGCGCGGTGGAGGATCCGGCGACGGCGTCGGAGGCATGGTTCACCGACAGCGACACCACCTCGCCCGCCCGGACGCCGGCGTGCCTGCTGCGGCACATCGCGCAATCCGGAGACCGGGTACGGGTGGCCTATGTTCCCGACGCGGCAACCGGTCTGAGACTGTTCGCCGCCGACGCGATCTGGGTCGACGACCCCGCCGCCCCCGTCGATCGACGGTTTCAGCCGTTCGCGGTCCGCCCCGACGCCGACCACTACGTCACCGCCCACCCCGGCAGCACCGTCCTCGACTACCGGGCGGCGCTGGCGGCCCGCTGACGACGAATCCGACCTCGACCCAGGGAGAGCGATATGACTACATCGACCCGAACCCTTGTCCCACAGCCCGTTTCGGCGACCTCGGCGCGTCCTGCCGGGCGAATCGGCGGCCGGGGGCCCGCATTGCGGCTCCCACCTCGTCTCGGCTCGGCGGTGCTCGCGGTTGTGCCGCTGCTGGCGTTGCTGGTGCTGTGGCAGCTACTGACCGCCAACCATGTGGTGCTATGGCTGCGGTTCGACAAGATTCCGGCACCCGCGGACGTGCTCGAATCGTTCCGGACTCAGCTCGGTTCGCCCGACTACTACCGGAACCTGCTGTCCAGTACCCGCCGCATTCTGCTCGGATTCGGCCTGGCCACCATCGCCGGCGTCCTGGTCGGCATGATGGTCGGCCGATCCGTGGTGGCGGCACGGCTGATTCGTCCGGTGATCGAGGTTGCCCGTTCGATTCCGGCGATCGCGGTGGTGCCGCTGGCAATTCTGCTTTTCCCCACCGGAGAGCAGGGCATCGTCTTCATCACCTTCTTCGCCGCGTTCTTCCCCGTCGCGGTCAGCACCATCCACGCCGTGCAGGCGCTGCCGCGAGTGTGGGAGGAAGCCGCACGCACGCTCGGCGCCCGGCGCATCGACATCCTGCTGCGGATCGCGTTGCCCGGTGCGCTGCCCGGCATCTTCTCCGGGCTCTCGGTAGCCATGGGAGTGGCCTGGATCTGCGTGATCAGTGCCGAGATGATCTCCGGGCAGTTCGGCATCGGCTATTTCACCTGGCAGTCCTACGGATTGCTGGATTACCCGTCCGTGGTGGTCGGCATGCTGACCATCGGCGCCTTGGGCTGGGCGACCTCGGCACTGGTCGAGCTGGCCGGTCGGCGGGTCAATCGCTGGCTGCCGAGGGCTGCGCGATGAGCCCGGATGCCGGCGGGGCGTCGGTGGGGCTGCACGAGATGCGGATCGCCTACGGCGACGATCCGGTCGCCGACGTGGATCTGACCATCGCAGCCGGTGAGATCGTGGTGCTGCTGGGCCCGTCGGGCTGTGGGAAATCCACTCTGCTACGGGCATTGTCGGGCCTGATGCGACCGGCGGCAGGTTCCGCCCGGGTGGATGGGCGCGAGGTCGGCGCCGGCGCCGAGCAGTGCGCGATGATGTTCCAGGAAGACGCGCTACTGCCGTGGCGGACGGCGCGCAAGAACGTCGAGTTCGCCTTGAAACTGCGTGGTGTGCCCTGGAATCGGCGGCGAACCGAGGCGCTCGACCTGCTCGATCAAGTCGGTCTCGGCGACTATGCCGACCACCTGCCGATCGCGCTGTCCGGCGGCATGCGCCAGCGCGTCCAACTGGCCCGCACACTGGCCACCCGGCCGCGGGTACTACTGATGGACGAGCCTTTCGGGGCGCTGGACGCCCAAACCCGTGCCGATATGCAGCGGCTGCTGATCTCGGTGTGGCAGCAGTACCGCACCACCGTGGTCTTCGTAACCCACGACGTGGACGAGGCGCTGCTGCTCGCGGACCGGATCGTACTGCTCACGCCGCGCCCCGCCCGCGTCCAGCGCGTGGTAACCATCGCCGAACCCCGCGCACCCGGTGCGCGGTTCGAACCCGAATTCGCGCGGCTGCGCTACGAGATTCTCGCGGGTCTCGGCGAAACAATCGGCAGCGCAACAGAACTCGCCGCCGTCATCGACAACTGAGGAGATATCATGACCTTCGTCATCGGCGCGGCCTGCGTCGACGTCATGGACCGGGCCTGCGTGGAGGAATGCCCCGTCGACTGCATCTACACCGGCGGCCGCATGGCTTACATCCACCCCACTGAATGCGTCGACTGCGGCGCGTGCGAACCAGTGTGCCCGGTCGAGGCAATCTACCTCGACGACGACATCCCCAGCGACCAGAAGGAATTCGTGGGCGCGAATGCCGATTTCTTCGCCGATCCGCTGCCCGGTCGCACCGAGCCGCTCGGCAGCCCCGGCGGTGCCGGGCGGGTCGGGGACCTCGGCGTCGACGTGGAATTCGTCGCGGGATTACGACCATGAGCGCCCGACCGCTGCGCGTCGCGATCGTCGGTGCCGGCCCGGCCGGAATCTACGCAGCCGACGCGCTGATGAAGTCGGAAGCCGAGATCGCCAGGCGCTGTAAGGGTTTCGCTACAGGGGTAAGTATCGACCTCTACGAGCGCATGCCGGCCCCGTTCGGTCTGATCCGCTATGGCGTGGCCCCCGACCACCCGCGCATCAAGGGCATCATCACCGCCCTGCACAAGGTGCTCGACAAGCCGCAGGTCCGCCTGCTCGGCAATATCGACTACGGCAGCGACATCGACCTCGAGGACCTGCGCCGCTTCTACGACGCGGTGATCTTCTCCACCGGCGCCAACGCCGACCGCGCCCTGGGCGTCCCGGGTATCGAACTGGACGGCAGCTACGGCGCCGCCGACTTCGTGTCCTGGTACGACGGCCACCCGGACGTGCCGCGCACCTGGCCGCTCGACGCGGAGAAGGTCGCCGTCCTGGGTGTGGGCAACGTGGCGCTCGACGTGGCCCGCGTGCTCGCCAAGACCGGTGAGGAACTGCTGCCGACCGAGATTCCGCCGAACGTCTACGAGGGCCTGCGCAACAACAAGGCCGTCGAGGTGCACGTGTTCGGCCGCCGCGGTCCCGCCCAGGCCAAGTTCACCCCGCTGGAACTGCGCGAACTCGATCACTCGCCGAATATCGAGGTGATCGTCGATCCCGAGGGCATCGACTACGACGAGGGCTCGGAGGCCGCGCGCCGCCACTCCAAGCAGGTCGACATGGTCTGCAACACCCTCGAGCAGTGGGCCATTCGCGATGTCGGCGACCGCCCGCACAAGCTGTTCCTGCACTTCTTCGAATCCCCGGCCGAACTGATCGGCGAGGACGGCAAGGTGGTCGGCCTGCGCACCGAACGCATGCTTCTCGACGGCACCGGAAATGTGAAACCGTCCGGCGTATACCGGGATTGGGATGTCCAGGCGGTGTATCGCGCCGTCGGCTACTGGTCCCAGCCGATCGCGGAACTGCCCTTCGACGATGCCGCCGGCACCGTGCCCAACCGGGCCGGCCGGGTACTCGCCGGGACGGATGCCGCCGGAACTCCACGATTCCTGGCGGGGGTGTATGTCACGGGCTGGATCAAGCGCGGCCCGGTCGGCCTGATCGGCCACACCAAGGGCGACGCCAACGAGACCATCGCCTGCCTCCTCGACGACGTGCCGACCCTGATTCCCGCGATAGCAGCCGACCCGGGCGACGTTCTGGATTGGCTTGCGGCCCAAAGTGTCTCGTTCACAACGCGGGAGGGCTGGTATCGACTCGACGCCTACGAACGGGCTCTCGGTGAATCGCAGGGACGCGAACGAATCAAGGTCGTCGAGCGCGCGCAGATGCTCCGCGCCAGTTCGTGAGCCGATACCCCGAAAGGACATCATCATGACCGCCGCCGACACCAGCGATATCGCTCGTATCCGGGTGGCGTTGAGCACTGTGGAGGACCCGGAAATCCACCGCCCGATCACCGACTTGGGCATGGTGGAGCGGATCGCCGGACGGCGCCGTCGTGGTCGCCGTGCTGCTCACCGTCGCCGGCTGCCCGATGCGCGAGCGAATCGAGCGAGATGTGCGCGCGGCCGTGCAGGCGGTGCCCGGCGTCCGGTCGCTCACGGTGCAATTCGCCGTGATGAGCGATGAACAGCGCCGCGCGCTGCGAACCTCTCTCCGAGGAAGTGAGCAGGAGATACCGTTCGCGACACCGCATTCGCGGACAAAGGTCTACTGCATCGCCTCCGGCAAGGGCGGTGTCGGAAAATCCAGTGTGACCGTGAATCTCGCAGTGGCCTTGGCACACCGGGGGCTGCGGGTGGGTGTACTCGACGCGGATATCCACGGACATTCGCTGCCCGGAATGCTCGGCTGCGCTGCGGCGCCGACCCGGGTGGAGCGGATGATCATGCCGCCCCGCGCGCACGGCGTGGCCCTGATCTCGATCGCCATGTTCGTCGACGGGAACGCGCCGGTCGTCTGGCGCGGGCCCATGCTGCACCGTGCCCTGCGGCAAATGCTCGCCGACGTCTACTGGGGCGATCTCGACGTTCTGCTGATCGACCTGCCGCCCGGCACCGGCGATATCGCGATATCGCTGGCACAACTGGTACCCGGCTCCGAGATTGTGCTGGTCACCACACCGCAGGCGACCGCCGCGGCGATCGCCAAGCGGGCAGGCATGCTCGCGGCCGAGACGTCTCAGCGGGTAGTGGGAGTCGTCGAGAACATGTCCTGGCTCGACGCGCCCGATGGAACCCGGACCGAACCCTTCGGTGCCGGTGGTGCCGACACCGTCAGCCGGCGCCTCAGCGAACTGCTGCGGACCCCCTGTCCTGGGCCGTATACCGTTCGATCCGCGAGTGTGCGCGGCCGGGGATCGCGGAATCCCCACCGTGGTAGGCGATCCCGCGTCGAAAGCCGCCCAAACATTCTCCGAGGTCGCCGGTCGATTGGCGGTGCGGCGGCGAAATCCGCTCGGACGCAGCCTCGAACTGACCGTCGTGTCCGGAAGCTGATAAGGGAAGTCGGACTACCGGGCGGGACGACGGTCTGTTGAGCGGCTACTTGCCGTTCGGAAACGATGCCGAAGTCGCCAGGAATGCGTTGTTGCTGCGCCGCCGCGTTTCCCAATCGCGCGGACGCGGTGACTACTCGGCACGATCGGACAATCGTGCCGACGAGAACGGTGTTGCGCGCGGTGGTGTGGACTCCCACTCTTCTGATCCGCAGTCAGCCGGGATTTACACCTTATCTCCGGCAGCGATCAGCCGTGCATGACCACCTCGAGACGGGAAGCGTCGGGGAAGTGGGTGCTGAGCGTGGTCAGCTCGATCGCGATCCGCCCCGGGCCCGGGGCGAAGGATATCGAGTTGGTCTCATTGTGGAACATGTGCCGGGAGACGCTACCCACCCCGCCGCTGTCCAGATTGCGCCAGTTGACGACCGCGACCAGCGACGACCCGCATCCGGCGCTGCCGGTGCCGGCGATGTCGTCGGTCTGGTAGC
>NZ_PYHT01000037.1:0-44691 GCF_003023875.1 Nocardia sp. MDA0666 | reverse complement strand
CCAGACTCACCACCAAGTCTCATCTTTTCAAGCAGAAGACGGCATACGAGCTACCGATCGGTCTCGTGGGCTCGGAGATGTGTATAAGAGACAGGGATTGGGAGGAGCGGTTCGCGCTCACGCGAGCGTTTCTGGCGCAACGCTTCCGGCCCGATCGCACACCGGACCCGGAAGTGGTGGCCGGGTGGAATCGGATCGTCGCGGACCGTGGGCAGGTTCGAGTTGCCGATGTGGCCGAATCGTGCGGCTGGAGTCGCAAACGGTTGTGGACGAGGTTCGAATCGCAGGTCGGGCTCACGCCCAAGCGGGCCGCGATGCTGGTGCGGTTCCGGCATGCGGTCGAGGGGCTGGTGGCGGGCCGGGCGGCCGCCGATGTCGCGGCGTTCTGCGGGTACAGCGATCAGGCGCACATGTCCCGGGAGATCGCGAGTTTCGCCGGTCGCACGCCGGGCGCGCTGGCACGTGAGACGCACACCCTGATCGGTGAGCACCGCTACCGAGCCTGGGGAACATTTTTTCAAGACCCGGCGGGGGTGGCCGGCCGAGAGTGAAGGCCCGAACGAGAAAGGGCCGGCCATGGCAGACGACGATCTTCACGATTTCGAACACGCGACTTTCACTCATGAGGGCAAGTCCCGCACGATTTTTCGGCAGGGCAGCGGGCCCGCGGTGATCGTCATGGCGGAATTTCCGGGCATCTCGCCGGATGTCTTCGACTTCGCCCGGCGGGTGGCGCGCATCGGCTGCACCGCGGTGGTGCCGCATCTGTACGGGAATCCGGGGCGGGACCCGGATCCCGCCGCGCACGGCACTCTCGCCGCGGTGGCGAATATCGCCGGTCAGTTCGGGCCGATCTGCGTCAGCCGGGAGTTCGTGGTGCTGGCGACGGGGCGCACCTCACCGGTGGTGCAGTGGTTGCGGGCGCTGGCCGAGGCCGAGCATCGGCGGTGCGGCGGGCCCGGAGTCGGCGCCGTCGGGATGTGTTTCACCGGGGGATTCGCGCTGGGGATGGCTGTGGACGATCGGCTGGTCGCGCCGGTGCTCTCCCAGCCGGGTCTGCCTTTGGGTTTCACCGCGCGGCAGAAGAGCTCGATCGACGTCTCACCCGACGATCTCGACCGCATCAAACAGCGATGTGCCGCAGGGCTTTCCGTGATGGGCCTGCGCTTCCGCGGTGACCGTCGTTCCCCGGCCGAGCGTTTCGACTTCCTGCGCGCGCAGCTCGGCGACGCGTTCATCGCCATCGAACTCGACGACGCCGCGGCCAACCCGGACGGTGTGCTGAACGCGCATTCGGTGCTCACCGAACATCTCATCGACGAACCGGGCGAACCGACTCAGGCCGCGTTGCACCGCGTGCTGGATTTTCTCGCCGAGCGGCTCGAGGTTCCAGGGCGCGTGAACCGGTAAGTCCGGCGCCTCACAACCACGCGGGCAGATTCGGCAGATATCCGGTGAGCCCCACGCCCTCGCTGCGGCCGATCAACCATGCCAGCAGCTCCGCTGCGGGCCCGGAAATGGTGTCGGAAGGGTCGGGGCCCACCTTGGCGGTGAAATCGGTGTCGGTGGCGACGAGGGTGAAGCTCGGCGGCGGTGGCTGATCCGGGTCGGAGGTCATCGGCTTGGCATCGGAGGGGCGGTGGGCGGAGGCCGCATGGTCGAATCCGGCGGCCACCTCCGGCAGCATCCGGGCCACGAAGGCGGCTGGCCAGTCGGCGGGCCGGTAGCCGATGTTCAGGTCGACGCGGTGAATCTCGATCTCGCGCAGCCGCAACCACGGCACCACCGCGGCGGCCAGTTCCTTACCCGTGCGCGCCCGCACCCGGTACTGCCAGCGTTCCGGCGGCATGGCCCGGGCCAGGCCGAGGAAGCGATCCGCGGACGCGCGCAGGTCGCTCAGCTGCTCGGCGAGCGGGCGCGGCGCACCGGCCTCGATATCGGAGTCGCGCAGCAATTGGCTTGCGTACTGCGGGGTTTCGATGCCCGTGCGAGCCCACAGCAGCAGGTTCACCAGTCCGTCGGCATTGCGGGACAGGTGGGCCAGCAGATGGCCGCGAGTCCAGCCCGGCAGCAGTGAGGGTTCGGCGATATCGCTGTCGTGCAACGCTTCCACCGCGCCGACCAGGGACTCGGTCGCCGCGTGCACGGCTTCGAGCAGGTCGACGGGAACGGATGATTCCGGCGCTTCGCTGGTCACCCGGGTGACCCTACCCAGCGCTGGGAACGCTCGCTGGGCGAACTCGATTGCCGTCGGATAACTGTTCAGGTTCCCGACAGCTGATCGTCGACTCGGCAGGATAGGTATCACCGGTGGGAACCAGTCATCTGCTCCGATTCGCCCTCGCCGGCGCCGTACTCTGCGCGGCCGCCGCCTGCTCGTCCGGCGGCGGCGAACCGCAATGGCACACCGACCGGGACCGGCCGCTCGTCGTATCGCTCGACGACCTGTCCGCCCGCACGGGCGGCGGCGCGGCCGTCGCCTTCGGCGCACCGGCGCACGGCCACCTCGACCGCACCGCCGACGGTTCCGTGCGCTACACGCCGGAGCCCGGCTACCAGGGCGAGGACACCTTCACGGTGACCACCTCCGATGCGGTGCACCTCTACACCACCGATATCGCGCCGCTCGGCGACTTCGGCGGCACCACGGTGCAGGGCAGCGGATTCGGGTCCGCGTGGACACCGGTGCCGGGGTCCGCCGACGAGTTCTACGGGCTCACCGACCGCGGCCCGAACGTCGACGGGCCCGGCAAGAACGAAAAGCTCGTTCCCATCCCGAATTTCGTGCCGAAGATCGGCAAATTCCGGCTGACCGGGACGCGCGCGGTACTGGAATCCACCATCGACCTGAAGAACCACACCGGCGTCGGCTTCAACGGACTGGTCGACACCGCCGCGTCGACCGGGGAGACCATGCGCGACCTGGACGGCCACACCTTGCCGCCCATCGACCACGGCCTGGACCCGGAGGGGCTGGTCGCCCTGCCCGACGGCACCTTCTGGGTCTCGGACGAATACGGCCCGTTCCTCGTGCACTTCGACGCGTTCGGCACCGAAATCGAGCGTCTCGCACCGGGTTCCGGCCTGCCCCGGGAACTGTCGTTGCGAACGCCGAATCAGGGAATGGAAGGGCTGACCGTCACACCGGACGGCCGGCGATTGGTCGGTGTGATTCAAAGTGGTTTGCAGACACCGGGTCTGGATTCCGCACGGGAAGTCCCGATGACCCGGATCGTCACCGTGGATCTGCAGACCCGCGCCGTCGCCGAATTCGTCTATCCCCTCGAGGATCCGAAACGGAAGCTCGCCGTCTCCGAAATCACCGCACTCGACGACCACACCTTTCTCGTGGACGAACGCGACGGTGAACTCGCGCCCAAGGCGAACAAGAAACTGTGGACGATCGATCTGAACGGCGCCACCGATATCGGACCCCGAGCGAATGTGCCCGGCACCCGATACGACCCGAATCTCGGGCTGCTCGTCGGTGACACACCGCTGGAAACCTATGTCGGCAAGGTATCGACCGCCGACGGGATCGCCGCGCTCGGCAAGGCCGGAATCACCCCGGTCGCGAAGAAAGCGAACCTGGACCTCGCCGGATTGGTCGCGGGACTGAATCCGGCCGGCGGATTCTTCGGTCACGACAAAATCGAAGGCGTCGCCACCACCGACGGCGGCCGCACGCTCTACATCTCCGACGACAGCGATTTCGGCGTGGCCGGAAGCACCGGCAGCGTGGCGCCCTTCGGCCTGAAACCGAAAACTCTGCCGGACGGCCGTCAGGACACCGGTGAAATCCTGCGGGTCGATACCGGGGCGCTTCCGGCGCGCACCGCCACGCACACCCTCACCGTCTCGGTGGGCTAGCCGGCATTCTCAGGCTTTACCCAAGTTCCGCACAAATGCATGCCAGTCGACGCTGTCACCGTGGGTATATGAGCACAGTTGTCGAGGTACTGGTAATGGGCGTCATGCTGGCCACCTTCGCGGCCATGGCGATCGCGGGCGCGGTGGCGGAATCGGCGCCCCGCTCGCTGGTCATGCTGGGGAACGAGGAGCCGGAGGCCGTGCGCGCTTCCGCCCGTCGCCGCTGATCGCACGCTGCGCGACCCAGATCTGCACGGCGAGCGCGATCAGCCACAGCGACATGGATCCGACCTGGATGCGCTGGGCGATGCCCAGTGCGTAATTGCCCGGCAGATTGTCGGCGATCAGCATCCAGGCGGTCGCGGCCGACCCGATGATCAGGATCCACAATCCGGAATGTCGCAGAATCGGCCAGCGCCGATAGCGGAAGGCGGCGACGCTGAACGCGATCATCGCCACGAATATCGAGGTGACCGCCAGCGTGCTGGTCAGCGCGTGAATCTGGTGCAATTGCGGAAACATGCCACTGTCCGACGGCGGGCACGGCACCGAGCAGGTGTGCAAGGGCCATTGCGCATCGGCGATCGTGGACGCGCCGAAACAGCCCAGCGCCACCCAGCCCACGGTCGACAGACGTCGCCGCGAGAAGACGAACATCGCCGCGACCGCGGAAATCAAGGTGAGCGAACCGGCGATCGTGTCGCCGAAATCGAACACCCAGCGAAAAGGACGGCCCTCGGCATCCAATTCGCTGAGGAACGACCTGATCGGGTTCAGATGGATCGGCAGGACGAACTCCAGGATCCACGACGAATAGCAGACGCCCGCGACGGCGACGGCGGCCGCGATCAACGAGCGGACGAGGCGGAACCGCACGCGCACGGGCGCGTGGTCTCGCTCCAGTACGGCGACCGCACCGGATTCGTCCGCCGCACGATCGTGCGGCCCGCTCGGCGTCATTGCCCTCGTTTCACGTCATCGCCCACGTTCGGAAAGTGCCGGATTCCCGTTGCAATATTCCCGCTGCAATGTCGGCTGCACTTCCATCATGGTCTATCGCCCGGACAAAGCCGACTGCACCCGATCCGCGGCGGCGACCGAATTCTCGTGTTCCCAGATCCGCACCACCAGCCAGCCCGCGGCGGTGAGCCGCGCATCGGTATCGCGGTCGCGGGCCACGTTGCCGGCCAATTTCTCCGCCCACCACTCGGCGTTGTTCTTCGGATAGGTGGCGTGTTCGGGGCAGCGGTGCCAGAAACACCCGTCCACGTACACCGCCACTTTGCGACGCGGGAACACCAGGTCGGCGCGGCGGCGCAGACCCGGAAGCGGAGCGCGGTCCACGAAATACCGCAGGCCCCGCCGGTGCAGTTCGGTACGCAGCGCGGTCTCCGGGGCGGTACCCGCGCGCCGCTGCCGGGCCATCCGGGCACTGGTCACCGCGTCGGTGACGGGACGGCCGGAACTCATGCACAACCCTTACAGCGTCCACCGGCGGGCCGGTGTTCCCGGGGCCCGATTCGGTGACCGATTCGACACGTCACACCGCCGCCGAGACGTACGGGACACCCGGACTCTCCCGCGGCAGGCCTCCCATGCGGATCAGGTGGTTCTCCATATCGGCGATGAAACCGGGCGGGAAGCGCAGCGTGCCGCGCGCGGCACGGCGCAGGAAACCGGCGGTCGCGCGGGC
Organism: Nocardia sp. MDA0666; assembly: GCF_003023875.1. NCBI lineage: Bacteria > Bacillati > Actinomycetota > Actinomycetes > Mycobacteriales > Nocardiaceae > Nocardia > Nocardia sp. MDA0666. The sequence goes on along the minus strand of NZ_PYHT01000037.1, from coordinate 39,128 downwards.
CGACAGCAGGCGGGCATCGTCGAGAAACCAGCGCAGATCCTCGTACGGCTCGTGCACCGGCCACGTCGACACCGGGACCCGATAGGCCTTACCGGCATGGCCCCACGCCGCCGCCGGCCAGCGATGCGCGGTCAGCGGCGCGTACTCCGCGGCCACCCCGTCGGCGGGGGCGGCCAGGCGGGAGCCGATCCATGACGCCATCCGCACACTCACCGCATTGCCGACCAGTTTCCACCGATGTCCCGGACGGACCCCCGCGGCGGCCAGTGCGGGCGCGGTCCAGTCGTGGGAAAAGCCTTGCAGCCGTTCGGCATCGGTGATGCCGGGGGTGACGATCTCACCGGCGGGCAACCGGACCGCGGGCGGACTGGCGATACCGAGCCCGGACCCGCCCTTCAACGTCGGCACCGCATTCACCGCCCAGCCCAGTCCGCGCACCCCCTCGGTCCAGTAGAAGCCACAGGGGTCCACCTCGGGATCGCCGATCGTGCGCGGCCCCGCATCGGTGCCGAACAGCACCGGCCGCGGATCCTCCGACCGCGACGCCAGCATCAGCACCCGCTGCCGCCGCTGCGGCAGCCCGAACGCGCGCGCGTCGACCACTCGGTAGGCCCAGGTGTAGCCCAGCTCCTCCAACGCGGCCGTGATGTGCCGCATCGCCTGCCCGCGTCCCAGCTGCAACATGAACGGGACGTTCTCGATCAGCAGCCAGCGTGGGCCGCGCTTGCGGCGAACCAGCCGGAACACCTCGTCGACCAGACCCGAACGCTCGCCGGTGATCCCCGCCGTCCGTCCCGCCTGCGAGAGGTCCTGGCAGGGAAATCCGGCCGCCACCAATTCGGTCCCCGCGGGCAGCGCGCGCAGGCGGGTGACATCAGCATGGGTTTCGACCTCGGGAAAGCGGGCGGACAGGACCGCGCGAGCACCGGGATCGATCTCGCAGAGCAGATCGGTATGCCAGCCATGGGCGCTGAGCCCGAGTTCCAACCCCCCGATTCCGGCGAACAACCCGACCATCCGCGTGTTGTTCACAGCCGGTGGTCCTTTCGCCCGAATCCCCGTCGGGCACCGGCGCGGTCGCGAAGGGCCCGGGTGTGGAGGTTACTCGAGCAGGTGGGGGACGTCAGCAATCAGTGGGGTGTTCTGCGGATGTGCGCGGGGGCGTGGGGTATTGGAGGCGGACTATCCGGTGAGGCACTGGCTGTGTTTTTGGCCTCCGCTTCGCTCCGGCGGGGTCTCGGCCCCCTGGGCCGAGACCGACCACTGTGCACAGTTGCGGAAGGTGCAGCACGAAGTGGGCCCAGGCGCTCAGCTTTCAGCTGCGCGGCTCGGGTGGGCGCAGCGGCGTCGCGGTCGAAAATCGGTTGGCGGGCGGCGGGAGCGCTGGCAATCTGGAAGGTCGTACGCGCGCTCGGTCGGGGGCCGGGGCGGTGCGGTAGTGATCGATTCGGCGAAAGACGACCTGGCGAAGGGGGATTGTTGTGTCCGTCGCTACGACGGAGACCGTGTCCGATTCGGAGGACGACAGAACCGGAACGGTCGACGAGAACTTCGGCGCCCGAGTGACGGGTGCGGGTTCGCTGCGGCGTCTGTGGCCGGAGATCCGGCCCTATCGGGCGGCGCTGTTCGGCAGTGCCGTGCTGTCGGGGCTCGGCATGCTGTGCGATATCGCGTTGCCGTTCGTCACCGCCCGGATCGTAGACGGCCCGGTCGCGCAGCGGGATTTCGGCGGCATCTGGGTGCCGATCGGGCTGGTCGTGGGGCTGGCGGTGCTCAGCACGGTCACCTCGTGGTGGCGGCGGTGGATCATCGCGGCGCCGGCGAGCCGGCTCGAGGTGTCCTTGCGCGGCAAGCTCTTCCAGCGATTGCAGGTGCTCTCGGTCGGCGTACACGACGGGATGGAGTCGGGACAGCTCACCTCGCGGGCGATCACCGACATGTCCACCCTGCGGCGCTTCTTCGCCTTCGTCGCGCCCTCGCTGCTGTCGCTGAGTGCGACGCTGGGCGTCGGCGTGGCACTGCTGTTCGTCCTGAGCTGGCAGATCGGGCTGATCGAACTGCTCATCGCGGTTCCGCTCGTCCTGCTCGCGCTGCAATTCGAACAGGGTTACGGTCGCGCCTCGCGTCGCGCGCAGGACCAGTCCGGGCATCTCGCCACGACGGTCGAGGAGTCCGCGCAGGGTATCCGCGTGCTGAAGGCGTTCGGCCGCGGCCCGTGGTTCGGCCGCCGGTTCCGCGCCGAGGCGCGGGAACTGCAGACCCTCGAGCTGGCCAAGGTGCGCTTGGCCGCACGGCTGTGGACGGCATTGAACACGTTGTCCGCGTTGGGTATCGCGGCCGCGCTCGCCGTCGGCGGATATCTGCTCACCGAACAGGCGATGACGGTCGGCGCCCTGGTCGCAGGCATCACGCTGACCACCTACCTGCAGTGGCCGATCATGGGCTTCGGCTTCCTGCTGGCCGAGATGAACCACGCCCGCACCGCGGCGCAACGGTTCTGGGAGGTGATCGATACACCCGTCGAGATCACCGATCCGGAACATCCCGTGGCCCCGCCGCGGCCGCTGCGTGGTGAATTGCGTTTCGACCGGGTGCGTTTTCGCTTCCCGGACGCCGACCGCGATCTGCTGCACGACATTTCGCTGCGGCTGCGGCCGGGCGAGACGGTCGCGGTGGTCGGCGCCACCGGCAGCGGTAAGTCGGCGTTGCTGGGCCTGGTGCCGCGATTGTTCGACGTCGCGGCGGGCGCGGTGACGATCGACGGAATCGATGTGCGCTCGATGCGGCTGTCGGATCTGCGGTCGCAGGTCTCGGTGGCCTTCGAGGATCCGGTGCTGTTCTCGGCCAGCGTGCGGGAGAACATCACCCTCGGCTATCCCGACGCCGACGAGGAGAGGATCCGTGCCGCACTCGAGGTGGCCTGCGCCGCGCGGTTCGTCGACGAGTTGCCGTGGGGCCTGCGTACCCGGATCGGGGAGCAGGGCTTGAGCCTGTCGGGCGGTCAGCGGCAGCGGCTGGCGCTGGCGCGAGCCGTGCTGGACCGGCAGAAACACTCCGGCGGGCACATCGTGGTCCTGGACGACCCGCTCTCCGCCCTGGATGTGAGCACCGAGGAACAGGTCCAGGTGCGGTTGCGCGAGGCGCTGGCCGGAGCCACCGTGCTGCTGGTGGCCCACCGCCCGTCGACCGCTGCCTGGGCGGACCGGGTCGCCGTCCTCGACGGAGGCCGCATCATCGCCGACGGACCTCACGAACGACTACTCGAAACCTGTTCGCGCTACCGGGAATTGATGGGAGGTGACCTCGATGCCGGAGAACCCGAGCGAGGACGCAGCTTCGCGCACGAACACTGACCGGGCGGGCACGGTCACCGACCGCCCGGACGCCGCGGCCCACGGCGAGGCAGCCGGGGCCCTGCGCGTCGACGCCGATTCCGCGGCCGACTGGCGCGGGGTAGCCGCCGAGGAGGGGGAGCAGACGGATGCGGTCAACCTCGCCCTGGCGGCACGGTCGCGCCACCTGCTGTGGTCGCTGATCCGGCCCTACCGCAGGTGGGCGGCCGCCGCGCTGGTGTTGATCGTGATCGACAATGCCGCCCTCGTGGCGACGCCGCTGTTCGTCGCCCACGGCGTCGACACCGGGGTGGACCGCGCGCTCGACGGCGACTGGTTGCCGCTGGCGCTGGCCGTGGGCGGCATTCTGGGCTGCACCGCGCTCGGTGGCGTGACGACCTTCCTCTTCCTGCGCATCTCCGGCAGGTTGAGCCAGCAGGTGCTGTTCGATCTGCGGCTGCGGGTCTTCACGCACGTGCAGCGGCTCTCGATCGACTTCCACGAGAACTACACCTCCGGCAAGATCGTCGCGCGGCTCACCAGTGATCTGGAGTCGCTCGAGGATCTGCTCGAGCGTGCGCTCAACGACGCGCTGAGCGCTGTGCTGTCGGTGGTGACGATCGCCGCGATCCTGCTGTGGCTCGATATTCCGCTCGCCGCGGTGGTGCTGCTCGGTTTCGTTCCGCTGGTTTTCGTGACGCGCTGGGCGCAGCGGCGCCAGCGCGCCGGCTACCGCCGCACCCGGGGCGCGATCGCGAAGGTGGTCGTGCATTTCGTCGAGACCATGGGCGGAATCCGCGCGGTACAGGCCTTCCGGCGCGAGGAGCGCAACGAGGCCATTCTGGTCGACTCCGATGCCGAATACCGAGCCGCGAATATCACTGCGCTGCACGGGATGGCGGCCTACATCGGCCTGGTTCGGTTGATCAGCAATGTGACGAACGTCGTCATCCTGGTCGTCGGTGCGTGGCGAGTCATCCACGGCCACACCGAAATCGGTGTGCTCGCGGCCTTCCTGCTGTACCTTCGGCAGTTCTACGGCCCGCTGGACGAGTTGGCCCAGGTGTTCAACTCCTATCAGTCCGCGGCGGCCGCGCTGGAGCGGATATCGGGCGTGCTGGAGGAGCGGCCGAGCGTGGCCGAACCCGATGCCCCGCATCCGCTCGAGCGCGCGCGAGGTGAACTGCGCCTGACGGATGTCGTCTTCGGCTACCCGCGCCGCGACGATGTGTCCGGCAGCGAGGCTCGGCCCGCGCGGTCGGTGCTGCCGCGGTTCTCGCTCACCGTCGAGGCCGGTCAGATCGTCGCGCTGGTCGGTGCCACCGGTGCCGGAAAGTCGACCCTGGCCAAGCTGATCGCGCGGTTCTACGACCCCTCGTCGGGCACGGTGTCGCTGGACGGCATCGACCTGCGCACGATCGCCGACGCGGATCTGCGCCGTGCGGTCGCGATGGTGACGCAGGAGTCGTACCTGTTCTCCGGTTCGGTCGCCGACAACATCCGGCTCGGCCGGCCCGATGCCACCGATGCCGAGGTGTTCGCGGCGGCCCGCGCGGTCGGACTGTACGACTTCGTGATGTCGCTGCCGGACGGCTTCGACACCGATGTGCGCAAACGCGGCGGGCGATTGTCGGCCGGTCAGCGCCAGCTCGTCGCCTTCGCTCGCGTCTTCCTGGCCGATCCCGCGGTGATCGTGCTGGACGAGGCGACCTCGAGCCTCGACATTCCGGGCGAGCGGCAGGTACAGCGCGCGCTCGAGACCGTGCTGCGCGGGCGCACCGCGGTGATCATCGCGCATCGGTTGTCGACCGTCGCCATCGCCGACCGGGTGCTGGTGATGGATTCCGGGCGGATCGTCGAGGACGGTACGCCCGCGGATCTGATCGCATCGACCGGACGTTTCGCGGCGCTGCACACCGCGTGGCGCGAATCACTGGTGTAGCGCAGGTGAACAACTCGCGCCCCGCGACCACACCGCGAGCCCGGTTGTCACCTACGGTAGAGGGGTGAGTAAGCCAGCCCAGGGCAATTCCGAGACCGCCCAGGCGAGCGAGGCCGCGGCGCCCCGCTGGCCGGCGGTGCTCACCTGGCGCGCGCACGACGCGTCCCGGATGGAATCGGTCCGCGTGGTCCTCACCGGTAACCGGATCCGTGCCTCCGGTCGCATCATCGCCGGGGGCTGTGGTGAACATCCCGCGTTCAGCGCGTCCTATGACCTGGTCACCGACGAGGTGGGCCGCACGAAGCGGCTGTCGCTGCGCAGTACCGTCGCCTCCGGTGAACGGCATGCCTCGATCGCCCGGGACGAGGAGAACTACTGGCTCGTCGATGCCGGCGGCACTCACGTGCGGTCCATGTTCGGCGGTGCGCTGGATGTGGACGTGGTGCTGAGCCCGCTCTTCAACACCCTGCCGATCCGCCGTTTCGGGCTGGCGCACGCCACCGAGGACGTGCAGGTTCCGGTTGTCTACGTGCGGGTTCCGGATCTGCTCGTGCAGGAGGCGATCCTCACCTACAGCAGCGGCGCCGACGGGATCCATGTGCTCTCGCCGGTGTCGAGCGCGACCGTGACCGTCGACGACGACGGATTCGTCCTCGACTATCCGGGCCTCGCCGAGCGGGTCTGACCCCGCTCGGTTCTCAGTCCAGTGAGCGGATCACGCCGCCCTGGCGTCCCGCATCGCGCAACCGTTCCAGCCAATCCTGATCGCCGGGGCGGATATCGGTGATGTCCCAGCGCCGCAGGGTGTCGTAGCGGTCGCGTTCGCTGTAGCCCGCGTCGATCAGTTCGCCGAGGGTGCCCTCGTCGCGCAGGCTGTCGCGCGCGGCCTCGAGCAGGCGCAGCGCGTCGTCGATCGCCTCCGTGAGCGCGGCCGCGTTCGGTTCGCAGATCGCGCGCACCAGCTCGGGAGCGGTCGCCGCGACCCGGGTGCCGTCGCGGAACGATCCGGCGGCCAGACCCAGAGCCAGATCGCCGCCCGCGGCTCCCGCGACCGCCAGCGCCTCGGCCAGCACGTGCGGCAGATGCGAGATGCGGGCCACCGCACGGTCGTGTTCGTCCGCCAGGACCGGCACCACGATCGCACCGCAGTCCAGCGCCAGCCGCGCGACCCGGCGCCACGGCTCGGCGCGGGTGCCCGGGTCCACGCCGACCGCCCAGGCCGCGTCGCGAAACAGGTCGGGAGACGATGCGGCCCAGCCGGATTCGGCGGTTCCCGCCATCGGATGCCCGCCGACGTAGCGCGCGCCCAGTTCCTGGCGGTGGACCTCGGCACGCACCGGTTCCTTCACACTCACCACATCGGTCAGCGGACAGTCGGGCGCGAACGTCTTCACATCGGCGAGAACGGTGTCGATGGCCGGCATCGGCACCGCCAGCACGATCAGCGCATCGTCGGCGGCGGCCCGGGACAGCACCGCCGCGATATCGGATTCGACGTCGAATCCGTCGGCCCGGGCGGCCTGCGCACCCGGAGCCGACCGGTTGTAACCCCAGGCCCGGTAGCCGGCCGCGGCCGCCGCGCGCAGCAGTGAACCGCCGATCAAACCCGTACCCAGTACGCACACCGAGGAATTCCGATCGCCTGTCATCGGATCAGATTCGCATACGACTTCAACATTTCCGCCGAAGCCGACTACCGTTGCGGCCATGGCACAGCGCTCGAGCACGAACAGGGCCGCGTCGGACGATTACGACGATGTGGAAGGGTTCGCCGTGGCGGTCGTCCGCGAAGACAGCACGTGGCGCTGCAGCCCGCTCAGCGCCGCGGCGTTGTCGAGTCTGTCCGCGGCCGAGGACGAACTGCGCGCCCTGCGCAGCACCGGTGCGGTATTCGGATTGCTGGACGTCGACGACGAATTCTTCATCGTCCTGCGGCCGGGTCCGACCGGGAGCCGGTTGCTGATCTCGGACGCCACCGCCGCGATCGATTACGACATCGCCGTCGAGGTGCTCGACGCGCTGAATGTCGAAGTCCCCGATATCGATCCGGACGAACTGGATGATATCGATCCGTGGGAGGAAGGCGATCTGGGTGTCCTGGCGGACCTCGGCCTGCCCGAGCCCGTGCTCAGCGTGATCCTCGCGGAAACCGATCTGTATCCGGACGAACAGCTGGGAATGGTCGCGCAGCGGCTGGGCTTCGCCGACGAATTCTCCGCGGTCCTGGACAAGCTGCACCGTTGAGCCCGGGGGCAGCGCCGAGTCCGGGGTCACCTCCGGCAGACGAGGATCTCGTCCGGGCCGCCCTTGCCGCCGCGGCGCAGACCGACCCGCGCGACGTCCCGGTCGGCGCGGTCGTCTTCGACGCGAACGGCCGCGAACTGGCCCGGGCCGGCAACGCCCGGGAGGCGCTCGGCGACCCGACCGCGCATGCCGAAATCCTGGCGCTGCGCCGCGCCGCCCAGGTGTACGGCGACGGCTGGCGGCTCGAGGGCGCGACGCTGGCGGTGACGTTGGAACCGTGCACGATGTGCGCCGGGGCGCTGGTCCTGGCCCGGGTCCGCCGCGTCGTCTTCGGCGCCTGGGAGCCCAAGACCGGTGCGGTCGGCTCGCTCTGGGACGTGGTGCGTGACCGTCGCCTCAACCATCGGCCCGAGGTCCGAGGGGGCGTGCTGGAGGCCGAATGCGCGGCCGTCCTGGACGCCTTCTTCCGCGCTCAACGCCCCTGAGCTCTGCTCCCGGTGTCGCTGACCACCCGATTTCGGTTTCGCTGCGCCCGTCCGGTAAAGTCACCTGCGGTGGCGTGTCCGAGCGGCCTAAGGAGCACGCCTCGAAAGCGTGTGTGGGGTAACCCCCCACCGAGGGTTCAAATCCCTCCGCCACCGCCACAGTCCCCACCCGGATTCCGGGTGGGGGCTTTTTCGTTCGCGCCGGTCGTCGTCATCCGGCCGAACCGGTGCGAGTCTTCGGTGCGTCCGGGTCGTGGCGGACGGCCTTGAAGTAGCTGACCCGAGTCGGCTCGGTTCGCAGCACCGTGGTGTCGGCGCCGCCGATGTGTCCGGGCCGCTCGATCACCAGCGGCGGGCAATCCACCCCCTCGACCCGCACCGTCTGATGTGCCCGCACGACCAGGTTGAACGGGGTTTCGGTCTCGGAGATCCCGCCGACGACCCGGCAGTGCTGCCACGCCTCGATCAGGTAGGTCTCGTCCGTGTCGTTGGTGCAGGTCGTCTCCGTGCACGAGACCCCCGCGGGAAACGGCTGTGCGGAGGCCGAGGGAGCGAGGGCGGCGACCGCGGCGCAGACGGCGCCCGAAGCGATGCCCACGGCGAGAATCCGTGCGTTCAAATGTCCGGTTCCTTTCGACCTCTACGCGACGCTCACGGTCGAGGTCCGGACTCGTACCGTCGCGGCGACGACACCGTCGCGCTCCCGATTGTCCGGTATTTCCGTCTCGGTCGGGGTGCTGATTCCCCGTCACCGGTAAGCCGGGGGTCGTATCCGGCTGCGCGGACGGACATCGCCGCCGTTTGCCCCAATGTCGCTGTGCCACCGAGGTTTACCGTGCCGACGGCAACCCTTCGCGCCGTTAGCGGCCGACACCGTTGTGTATTTCCTTGTGGAAGTAAGGGTTTCGCGGCGATTGCCCGGCGCCGAGGACTGTGCACATTCCTAGCGTCGTGTCGTACCCGCGTGTTCTACTGCACATTACCGACTAGTAGGAAGTGCGGCGGTCTGAGGTAATCTAGCGACCAGTTGCTTGCCGGACGTCCCGCCGACGCAGTCGGGCAGTGCGCAGATCATGTGAGGGACAACAACTTTGAATACACCGGAGAGTCCGGTCGTGCGGACCGCGACGCGCGACGACATCACCGGAATGGTGCGGGTACTGGCCGCGGCCTTCGCCCACGACGATCCGATCGAGGAATACGTCTTTCCGGACGAAAACGTCCGGCACCGGCGCGCGCCCCGGATGTTGCGGACCATGATCGAGCACCGCTTCCTGCCGGCCGGTGGTGCCGAGGTGGCGGAGTTGGACGGCCGGATCGTCGGCGCCCTGCTCTGGTACCCCGACGGTTACCGGCCCGGCGGGCTCCGCGAATTCCTCGCGGGCCCGCTGTTTCTCGCGGGCATGGGCACCGCCGTGGGAAGGGGAACCGAGGTCGACCGGACCATGGATCGGGCGGCCCCGGCCGAACCCCATCTGTTCCACGTCTACCTCGGCACCGATCCGGCACTGCAGCGCAGCGGCGTCGGCCGGGCGCTGTACGCGTCGTTCACCGACAAGGCCGACCGGCAGGGCGTACTCCTGTGCGGAATCTGCAAGGACGAGAACGTCGGCTACTACGAGGCCCTGGGTAACGAACGCACCGGGTCCGTCCGGCTGGGCAGGACGGGCCCGGAAATGAACATCATGATTCGCCGACCGCGACCGCTCTGATCAGCGGGAATTTTCGAGTCGGCCGAGGAGTCGCTGTGTCTGACATTGCCATCGTCGGAATCGGATGCCGGTATGCCGGCGGTATCGATTCGCCGGAATCCTTCTGGGACTTCGTGATCAACAAACGGGACGGGGTCACCGAGATCCCGGCCGACCGCTGGGATTGGCGGCGCTACTACGACGCCGACCGCCGCACCCCCGGACGCATGTACACCAAACGCGCCGCCTTCATGACCGGCGATCCGTGGGAGTTCGATCCCGACTTCTTCGGCATCTCCCCGCGCGAGGCGGCCGCCATGGACCCGCAGCAGCGACTCGTCCTGGAAGTGGTGTGGGAGGCGCTCGACGACGCGGGTGTCGCCGGGCGCAGCGCGGGCTCGGGGCTCGGCGTCTACATCGGCGCCTTCACCCTCGACCAGCTGGCGGTATCGGTCGGCGGACCGGCGCTGCCGCATGTCGACATGCACACCGCGGCCGGCGCGTCGTACACGATGCTCTCGAACCGGATCGCCTACGCGCTCAACCTGACCGGCCCGGCGGTCACCGTCGACACGGCCTGTTCCTCGTCGCTGGTCGCCCTGCATCTGGCCTGCCAGGCCATCGAGAGCGGAGACTGCGAATACGCGCTGGCCGGCGGCGTGACCGTGATGGCGCAGCCGGAACCGTTCGTCTCCATGTGCAAGGGCGGATTCCTCGCCGCCGACGGCCGCAGCAAACCGTTCGACGCCGCCGCCGACGGTTACGGCCGTGGCGAGGGCGCCGGCATCGTGGTGCTGAAGAAGCTCGCCGATGCCGAACGCGACGGCGACCGCATCTACGCGGTGGTCAAGGCCACCGGATCGAATCAGGACGGCCGCACCACGGCCATCACGGTTCCGAACGCGGATTCCCAGGAAGCGCTGGCCAAGACCGTGATCGAGCGCTCCGGAATCCCGGCGCACGAGATCACCTACGTGGAGGCGCACGGCACCGGAACGCCGGTGGGCGACCCGCTGGAACTGCGAGCCATCGGCCGGGCCTACGGCGCCGCCACCGGACGGCCGGGCCCGGTCGGCGTCGGCTCGGTGAAGGCGACGCTGGGCCACACCGAGGCCGCGTCGGGTATCGCGAGTGTCATCAAATCGGCGCTGGCCATCACCCACCGCACCATCGCGCCGCAGGGCTGGCTGGACACTCCCAACCCCGATATTCCGTTCGAGGAACTGGGAATTCGCCTCCAGACCGAGGCCGAACCGGTCGGCCCCGAGGTCGAGCGCATGACGGTGGCCGTCAACGGTTTCGGATACGGCGGCACCAATGCGCACGCGATTCTGCAGGAGTATGCGGGTGCTACCGAAACCGACCGAGCGCCAGAGCATTTCGGTGTACTGCCGCTCTCCGCGCGAAACGAGACTGCGGTCCGGCAACTGGCTCGCGGCGTCGCCGAACTGATCGCCGAGGGGGCCGACCCCGGCCGGCTGGCCGAGGCCGCGTGGCGGCGTCGCAATCACCACAACCATCGCGCCGCGATCACCTTCGGTGACGACACCGAACTGGTCCGGGGCCTGGTGGAGTTGGCGAACGGCGAGGGCCGAGTCGGTCGCACGGTCGCCAAGCGCACCGCCGAGCCGGTGTACGTCTTCACCGGTATGGGCCCGCAGTGGTGGGGTATGGCGCGCGAATTGCTCACTACCGACACCGCTTTCGCCGACGAGGCGCGCCGCATCGACGCCGTGTTCACCGACATCGCGGGCTGGTCCGTCGTCGATGAGTTGCTGCGCCCCGAAGAGGAGTCGAGGGTCACCTCGACCGCCGTCGCGCAACCGGCGAACTTCCTGGTCCAGGTCGCGCTGTACGCGGCGTTGCGGGAATACGGAATCGAACCGGCCGTCGTCGTCGGACACAGCGTCGGCGAGGTCTCGGCCGCGTACGTGACCGGAATGCTGTCGTTGCGCGACGCGCTGCTGGTCAGCTACCACCGTGCCCGGTTGCAGGCCACGACGGCCGGGACGGGCGGCATGCTGGCGATCGGATTGCCCGCCGAGGCGGCTCGCGAGGTCATCGCCGCCGACAGTTCGGTCGATATCGCGGCGATCAACTCACCCTCGGCCGTCACGCTGGCCGGTGCGGCAGACCGCCTCGACGAGATCGCCGAAAAACTCACCGCCGACGGCATTTTCGCGCGCCGGCTACAGGTCGAGGTGCCCTACCACAGTCATCTGATGGATCCGATCCTGGACGAGCTGCGTGAGGTGCTGGCCGGGCTCACCGTCGCCGAACCGCGCATCCCGCTGTACTCCACGGTCACCGGCGAACAGGTCACCACGGCCGACTGGAATGCCGACTACTGGTGCGCGAACGTGCGGCAGCCGGTGCGGTTCGCCGATGCGATCACCGCGCTGGTCCGCTCCGGCAACCGGGTGTTCGTCGAGGTCGGCCCGCATCCGGTGCTCGGGGCCAATATTCGCGAGATCCTCATCGGCGCGGGCGAAACCGGGACGACCGTGGCGACCCTGCATCGCAAACAGCAGGACGCCGACAGTCTGCGCCAGACCCTGTCCGGGCTGTACGCGGCCGGAGTTCTCGACATCGACGCGCTCTTCGCGGGAGTGCCGGATCCGACGCCGCATATCGATCTGCCGCGCTATCCGTGGCAGCGCACCCGGCTGCGCAACGAACTGCCGGAATTCCGGCTGCTGCGCCACGGCACACCCGACGCGCACCCGATGCTCGGTGATCAGCATCCCGACGATTCCAACGCCTGGCGGGTGGAACTGTCGCTGGCGGCGTTACCGTGGCTCGCCGATCACGTCGTGGGCGGCACCCGGATCCTGCCCGGCGCGGGATATCTGGATGCCGCGCTGAGCGCCGCCGCGGTACGCACCGAATCGGATCAGGTGGCCGTGGAAGGCGTGCGGTTCGTCGCGCCGCTGGTGGTCGAGGAGGGCGAGGCGCCGATCGTCGAACTCCACGTGGAGGATTCGACCGGACGCTTCACCATCCGCTCCCGGGGCGCGGCCGGAACCATCTGGACCGTTCACGCACTGGGCCGCCTGGTCGAAGGCAGCTACGCGCCGATCACCGCGGATGTGCCCGATGTCGAGCGGATGCTCGCGGTCGACCCGGCCGAGTTCTACGCCGGATTGGCCGCGCGCGGACTGGAATACGGCCCGACCTTCCAGCGCGCCACCGCGATCCGGATCTCGCCCGACACCGTGGTCGCACAACTCGACGGCACCATCGGCCGGGGCGAGCGGTATCTCGCCCATCCCGCGATCGTCGATGCGGCGCTGCAGAGTGTGGCCGCCCTGCTCGCCGGGCGCGGCGGTGCCCAGGAGGGCGCGATGGTGCCGGTCGGCGTGCGCACCGTGCGCCGCCTGGCGCCGCTGCCGGTCGAGGTCACCGCCGTGGCCCGGTTCACCGAGGGCGACCGGCCGCTGGCCGATATCGATCTGCTCGACGCCGAACGCACCGTGGTCATGCAGATCAGGGGGATGGAATTCGGATCCCTGACTCCGGGCCGCGGCCCGCTGCAGCGCATGACCGACATGTTCTACGAGGAACGGTGGGAGCTGCGCGATCCGGTCGACACGACCGCACTCCCCGGGAACGACGGCCTGTACACCCTGGTCCTCGGCTACGGCGAGAACATCGACTCGCGGGTCGAGCGGGTGCGCGATGCCGTCGCGGGCGGTGCCGGCTCGGCCGTCCTCCTGCTGGACCCGGCCGACGCCGAGCTGGAACCGCAACTGGCACAACGACTTCGCGATATCTTCGACGACGAGGACGTGCGACGGCTGCACGTGTGCGTGGTCCCCGGACACGCGCCCGACGGTGATGTGGCCGCGCTGTGGACGTTGCGCCGGATCGCGGTGACGCTGGACGGCTATCTCGAGGAGCGGGTCACCGAGCACGAGATCGAAATTCCGCTGACCGGCGACGGCTCGATGTACGTGACCGTGGTCAGCGCCCACGCGTACGCCCATCCCGCGGACGAGACGGCGCCGGATCCCAGTCAGGCGGCCATCGCCGGCGCTCGTCGCGTGCTGCTCAACGAACAGTCCCGGCTGCGCTGGCGACTGGTCGATATCGATGCCGGTACGACGGTCGCGGACCTGTCCGCGGAACTGGCGATCCCCGGTGGCTTCCAATACGACCTGGTCGACGAGGCCGTGTTGCGCAACGGCCTGCGCTGGACCACGGTCGTTACCCGAACGCTGCCCGAGCGGCTCGACGCCCTCGACACCGCCGAACCGCTCACCGACCCCGAGGCGAATTTCGAACTGGAACTGCCTCGTTCGCGCACCTTCGCGCGGCTGGGCTGGCGGCGCTGCGATCGGCGCGAACCCGGTCCGGGCGAGGTCGAGGTCCGGATGCGTGCCGTGGGCCTCAACTACAAGGACGCGTTGAAGGTGATCGGCGTCCTCGGTGAACGTGAACTGTCGGAGACCTTCTTCGGCCTGGTGCCGGGTATGGAAGGCGGCGGCGAGGTGGTCCGGGTCGGTCCCGGGGTCACCGACTACGCCGTCGGCGACGTGGTGAGCCTGACCTCCAAGGGCATGGTCGCGCGCTACCACACCACCTCGACCGATTCGCTCACCCACGTTCACCCCGACACCGACGCGGGCCGGTGCAGCAGCGTCACGGCCTTCACCACCGCCGAGTACTCGTTGCTGGAACTCGCGCGGATCCGGGCCGGCGAGACCGTCCTGGTGCACGGTGCGGCCGGTGGCGTCGGCAGCGCGGCGGTGCAAATCGCGAAATTGCACGGTGCCACCGTGATCGGCACCGCGAGCAGCGAGCAGCGGCGCGCCTACGTGCTGGCCGAGGGTGCCGATCACGCGGTCGGATCGCGGTCGCTCACCTTCGTCGACGAGGTGCTCGCCCTCACCGGCGGCCGCGGCGTGGACGTGATCATCAGCTCCGCGCCGGGAGAGATCCTGCGCCAGAACTTCGCGGTGATCGCCGAATTCGGCCGCATCGTGGAGATCGGCAAGGCCGATATCTACACCGGCGGCATGCTGGATCTGTCGGCGTTCGACAAGAACGTCTCCTACTTCTCCTTCGATCTGGACCGGATGCTGCGGCTGCGGCACACCGAGGTGATGGAGCTGGGCCGCAAGGTCAATGCCAGTTTCGACGACGGCACCTATCGGCCGCTGCCGTTCCAGAAGTACGGAACCGCCGAGGTGGCTCAGGCCTTCGAGGAGGTGGCCCGCTCGACCCGGATCGGCCGCGTCGCGCTGGATCTGACCGAGGACCGACCGCTGGTCCGTCCGCAGTTGCCCGAGATCGAGATCGATCCCGCGGCGCAGTACCTGGTCACGGGTGGTTTCGGCGCCTTCGGCCTGGCCACCGGGCGGTGGTTGGTGGGCCACGGCGCCCGCCGGTTGACGTTGCTCGGCCGCGGCGGCGCCACCACCGAGGCCGCCGTCGCGCAGCTCGCGGCCTGGGAGGCCCAGGGCATCGAGGTCACGATCGAGCGGGTCGACATCACCGATGCCGATGCCGTGGCGGCGGTCGTCGCTCGCGCGCACCGGCCCGAGCATCCGCTGCGCGGGGTGTTCCACACCGCGGGCGCCATCGACGACAAGCGCATCACCGTGATGGATGCCGAGAGTCTGGCGAAGGTGTTCCGGGCGAAGGCCGACGGTGCGCGTGCGCTCGTCGCCGGTGTCCAGGCCGCGGGGGCGCGGCTCGACCAGTTCGCGCTGTGGTCCTCCGGTAGTGCGATGTTCGGTGGTGTGGGCCAATACGCCTACACCGCAGC
Organism: Nocardia sp. MDA0666; assembly: GCF_003023875.1. Taxonomy (NCBI): domain Bacteria; kingdom Bacillati; phylum Actinomycetota; class Actinomycetes; order Mycobacteriales; family Nocardiaceae; genus Nocardia; species Nocardia sp. MDA0666. Next base: position 23,664 of record NZ_PYHT01000037.1, on the reverse strand, counting down.
CAATATCGCGCTGCAGGCGATCGGGGATACGGTGATCCGCGCGGGCGGCACCGCACTGGTCGTCGGCTGGGGCCATATGTCCGGCGGCGGTATGGCCGACGACGAGCACATCGCGCGATATCTGCGCAACACCGGCTTCGATTCGATCACCATGGACGAGGGGACCGAATATCTGGAGCAGGCGCTGCGACTGGGCGTCACGCAGGCCTCGATCATTCCGGTCGACTGGGCCAAGGTGAACGCCACCGCACCGTTCTTCGCTCAGACCGGGCGCACGAAGGAACTGATCGCCGCTGCGGCACAGGATGATTCGGCCGCCGCGCGGCTGCGCGTCCAGCTCGCCGAACTCGACGAGGGTAAGCGCAACGAGGTCGTCGCCTTCATGCTGGCCGAGCAATTGGCGCAGGTCATGGGCGTCTCCGCGGACTCGATCGACCTGACGGTCCCGGTGCCCGAGCTCGGATTGGACTCGCTGATGGCGGTGGAATTCGGTGCGCTGGTGACGAAATCGCTGGGCGTGGAACTGATGTCGATGAAAATGGGCCGCTCGTTCAGCCTCGAACAAGCGGGTGCGCGGGTGGCCGAGGCGATCGTGCAGGGGGCGACGGGATGAGAAGGCCGCAGCCGTCTGCTGCGCCGGAAAGGATGCGGGATGAGTGAATCGGCGCGGGATCTGGCGCGGAAGTTGTTGTCCGGCACGGCATCCGGTGCGACCGGTGCGCCGGCGTCGGCTCCCGTGACGTCCGGTGGCCCGAGCGCTACGCGCACGGGCGCCAACACCAGACCGGCCCGCCCGCGCCGCGGCCCCGGACGCCAATTCGCCGACCACCCCGAGGTCGCGGCGATGGTGCAGAAGCGTGCGGCGATCGCGGCGGTGCACGAGCACAGCGGCACACCGAATCCGATGTTCCTCGTGCGGGAGAGCCCGAACGACACCGTGATTCGGTGGCAGGGCCGGGATCTGGTGAACTTCAGCGCCTACAATTATCTCGGCCTGGGCAACCATCCGAAGGTGGTGCAGGCGGCCAAGGACGCGCTGGACACCTATGGCGCCTCCGCCTCGGCCAGCCGCATCGTCGCCGGGGAGATCCCGATCTACGCCGAACTCGAACAGCGCCTGGCCGCGATGTACGACGTCGGCGACGCGATGGTCACGACCAGCGGCTATCTCACCAATGCCGGGGTGATCGGCTTCCTGCTGGGCGCCGACGACGTCGCGATCTGCGATTCGCTCATCCACGGCAGCGTGATCTCCGGCGTGCAGTGGTCGGGAGCTCGGCGGCTCAACTTCCGCCACAACGATCCGGAGTCGCTGCGTTCGGTGTTGCGCATGTCGCGCGGGAACTTCGATCGGGCGCTGGTCGTGGTCGAGGGTCATTACAGCATGGACGGCACGGTCGGGCGGGTGAGCGAAATAGCCGCCATCGCACGGGAATTCGACTGTGCCGTCATGGTCGACGAGGCGCATTCCCTCGGCGTCTTCGGGGAGCGCGGCCACGGCATCCGCGAGCACTACGGGATGCCCGGCGACGCGGTCGACATCTGGATGGGCACCCTGTCGAAGGCGCTGGGCAGCTGCGGCGGTTTCATCGCCGCCGATGCGGACCTGATCGCCGCGATGAAGGCCGCCGCGCCGGGTGTGGCCATGCTGACCGGCGGCCCCGCACCCGCGACCATCGGTGCCGCGCTGGCCGCACTCGACGTCCTCGAGGCCGAACCGCAGCGACTGCGCCGGCTGTGGTCCAACGCCGAGCACTTTCGCACCCTGCTCGGCGAGCGCGGCATCGACCTCGGCATCTCCGAGGGCACCCCGATCTGCCCGGTGATCGTCCCCGGCGAACTGCGCGCCGGTTACGTCGCCACGACGCTGCTGCAGGGCGGCGTCTACGCGGGCGCGATCTCGTCACCGGCCGTGCCCGCCGGTCAGGAACGCCTGCGCTTCTTCCTGACCTCCGAACACGAACCCGCCCAGCTGGAGGCCGCCGCCGACCTGTTGCAGGAGGCCGTCGCCGGCGCCGCCCAACTGCCGGACCTGGGCGTGACCGGCTGAACTCCGCGCCGGCGTACCGGTACGCGGCCGACCGGTACGTTGGTGCTCGTGGAACTACGAATCTTCACCGAGCCCCAGCAGGGGGCTACCTACGACGATCTGCTCCGGGTTGCGAAGGTGACCGAGGAGGCGGGGTTCGACGCATTCTTCCGGTCGGATCACTATCTGAAGATGGGCGGGGTGTCCGGTCTGCCCGGCCCGACCGACGCGTGGATCACGTTGGCCGGGCTCGCGCGCGAGACCTCCCGGATCAGGCTCGGCACACTGGTCACCGCGGCGACGTTCCGGCATCCGTCGGTGCTGGCGATCTCGGTCGCCCAGGTCGACCAGATGTCCGGCGGCCGGGTCGAACTCGGGCTCGGTTCGGGCTGGTTCGCCGACGAGCATCGCGCCTACGGCATCGATCTGCCGGATCTCGGTGAGCGCTTCGACCGCTACGCCGAGCAACTGGCGGTCATCACCGGCCTGTGGCAGACCCGGGTGGGGGAGACCTTCGATTTCACGGGCAAACACTATGTGCTGCAGGGCAGTCCGGCCCTGCCCAAGCCGGTGCAGCAGCCGGGTCCGCCGGTGATCATCGGTGGGGCGGGCAAGAAGCGGACCCCGGCCCTGGCCGCGCGGTACGCGCACGAGTTCAACCTGCCGTTCACGGATGCGGAAAACGCTGCGGCGCAATTCGATCGGGTCGCCGCGGCGGCCCGCGACATCGGCCGCGATCCGGGTGAGATCGTCCGCTCGGCCGCGCAGGTGCTGTGCGTGGGCCGGGACGAGGCCGAGATCGCCCGCCGCGCCGAGGCGATCGGCCGCGAGGTGGACGAACTGCGCACCAACGGCCTGGCCGGCACCCCGGCGGAGGTGGTCGACAAGATCGGCCGCTACCGCGAGACCACCGGCATCACCCGGCTCTACCTGCAGGTCCTGGACCTGTCCGACCTCGACCACCTGGAATTGGTCGCCGGCGAGGTCGCCGCCCAGCTGGGCTGAACGACCCGGTACGCGGTGGCAGTGCCGGCTCAGCCGACCTTCACCGGACTCCTGGGCTCGTCCGGATCGTCGACGTGGAGTTCGCGCAACCGCGCACCCTCCACGTCGATATCCGGCACGATCCGGCTGAGCCACCCCGGAATCCACCAGGCCGCCTTGCCCATCAGCACCAGCAGCGACGGAATCAGGACCATCCGCACCAGGAAGGCGTCGAACAGCACGCCCGCGGCGAGGGCGAAACCCATCGACTTGGCCGTCGCATCCGATTCCAGCAGGAACGAACCGAAGACCGAGATCATGATGACGGCGGCCGAGGTCACCACGCGCGCGCCGTGGTGGTAACCGGAGATCATGGCATCGGTAGGTGATTTCCCGTGCACGTATTCCTCGCGCATGCGGGTGACGAGGAAGACCTGATAATCCATGGCGAGGCCGAAGACCAAGCCGATCAACATGATCGGCAGGAAGCTCACGATCGGCCGGGGTTCGGAGATGAGTCCGAGCGCGCCCTTCTGGAAGATCAGCACGGTCGCGCCGAACGTCGCCGCCATGGATAGCAGGAATCCCAGTGCGGCGGTGAAAGGCACCAGCACCGAACGGAATACCGCGATCAGCAACAGGAATGCCGCACCCGCCACGATGGCCAGATAGGGCAGGATCTTGCTGAGCAGCGCATGGTCGACGTCCGCGTAAATGGCTGTGGTGCCGGTGATTCCGTATTCGATGCCGTATCGGTCGTGCAGTGCGGATTCGGCGTCGCGGGCATTGCGGACCAGATCCTTGGTGGCCTGATCATTGGGTCCGGTGGTGGGCACCGCGGTCATCAACGCACCCGCGCCGTCCCTGCTCGGCTGCGGCTGGGTCACGTAATCCATACCCGGATACGCGGCCAATTCGTCGTGCAGTGCGGTGAGCGCGGCCTGACGCTGATCGGCGGGCACCTGCGACAAGTCGGCGACGACCTGCAGCTTGCCGTTACTGCCCGCACCGAATCCCTCGGTGCGCAGGTCGTAGGCCTTGCGAATGGTCGTGGTCCTGGGCTGGCTGTCCTCACCCGGCAGGCCCAGATTCAGGCTCAACGCGGGTGCGGCCAGCAGGCCCAGCACGATGATGCTCGCGACCAGCGTCAGCCACGGCATCCGCCCGATCACCCGCGCCACCCGCATACCGTTGGTGACCACCGAATCGTCCTCGGGATCGTGTTGCGCGATCACCGGAAGCTTCGGCTCGAACAGGTACTTTCCGAAAGCGCCGAGTAGTGCCGGCATCAGGGTGATGGCGGTGAGCACCGCGAACGCCGCCGCGATCGCCCCGCCCAGACCCATGAAGGTCAGGAAGCGGATGTTCACGATGGCCAGCGCGACCAGTGCGATGATCACCGTCGCGCCCGCGAACACCACCGCCGAACCGGCCGTCCCCAGCGCCGTGCCCGCGGCGATCTCCGGCGAACTCTGCACGGCGCGTTCGTGTTTGTAGCGCGAGACGATGAACAACGCGTAATCGATCGAGAGCGCGATGCCGATCATCGAGGCCAGGAATGTGGTGAAGCTCGGAACCGACATGAACGACGTGCCGAGGAAGATCACCGAGGTCGCCAGTCCGAGCCCGACGATCGCGGTGATGATCGGCACGAAGGCGGCCACGATCGCGCCGAAGGCCACCACCATCACCACCAGCGCCACGGCCATGCCGATCATCTCGGCCTGCCCACTGGGCTGCTGCTGTTCCATCGCCAGCGACCCGCTCATCTCCACCTGCAGTCCGGCGGCGCGCGCATCGTCACCGACCGCGTAGGCGGCCGCGCGATCGTCGGCGGTGATGTCGGTGAACTTCTGGATCGTGAACGGAACGGTCAGCACCGCAACGGTATCCGGATTCTCCTTGTTCAGGACGTTCACCGGCGCGGCACTGCAGCGCGAGACGAATTCCGGCGAACTGCGATCGGGAGCGAAGCAGCCCATCTGTTCGGTGGCGGTGATCGGATCCACCAGCGGAGTCTTGTGATCGACGATGTTCAGATCGTTCAGCTTGGTAACCGTCCCGGCGACGGCCGCCCGCTGGGAGGCGTCGGTGAGCTTCTGTCCCGGTGCCGCCCCGAAGACATAGGTGCCGGTGACCGCCTCGAAACTGAACGCCTGCGACATCCCCGGAAAGTGTTTGTCCATGATCTCGGTGGCACGTTCCGACGGCAGGTTCGGAATCGTGAAGTCGTCGTTCATCGGCTTCTTCAGCTGCGTGCCCAGGCTGCCGATGATCACGAAAAGAATCAGCCAGACCGGGAGCACGATCCACTTGTGCCGAAAGGCGAATCTTCCCCACCGATACAGATACACGGACACGAGGCGCTCCTAGTGGTCGCTGGCCTCGATTGCCGATGACTGCGAACCGGGGCCGGTCGCTGATCGAGCTGTGCGGTAGCCGGTGCACTCGCCGTTCCGGTCGGTCCGTCGAGTGGCCGAGCTGGAGAGCATTGGGTTCGAGTCTGCTGGCTCGTTGCTGCAAGATCAAGCCGGATACGCCACGGGCCCCCATCCGATGTTCGGATGAGGGCCCGTGCCGTGGTTCGCGGATCAGCCGACCGGGACCGGCTCCTTCTCCGCCGCAGCGTCGCGGTCACGCTGCTGCAGCTCGCGCAGCTTGGTGCCCTCGACGTCGATATCGGGCAGGATCCGGTCCAGCCACTTCGGCATCCACCAGGCCCATTCGCCCAGCAGCACCAGCAGTGACGGGATCAGTACCATCCTGACCAGGAAGGCGTCGAACAGCACGCCGGCCGCCAGTGCGAAGCCCATCGACTTCGCGGTCACATCGGACTCCAACATGAATCCGCCGAAGACGGAGATCATGATGATGGCCGCGGAGGTGACCACGCGAGCGCCGTGGTGATAACCGGACACCATGGCCTCCTTCGGGGATTTGCCGTGCACGTATTCCTCTCGCATCCGGGTCACCAGGAACACCTGGTAGTCCATCGCGAGACCGAATACCAAGCCGATCAACATGATCGGCAGGAAGCTCACGATCGGATGCTGATCGCCGATCAGGCCGAGTTTGTCCTGCTGGAAGATCAGCACCGTGGCGCCGAAGGTGGCCGCCATCGACAACAGGAATCCCAATGCGGCGGTCAGCGGCACCAGAACCGAGCGGAACACCAGCACCAGCAGGATGAACGCCGCGATCGCCACGATCGTCATGTAGGGCACGATCTTGCCGAGCAGGGCATTGGACACATCGGCGTAGATCGCGGTCGAGCCGGTGATGCCGTACTCCATACCGTATTTCGCCTGCAGGTCCGACTCCGCGTCCCGGGCATGTTTCACCAGGTCCTGCGTTTCGGAGTTGTTCGGGCCGTGATCGGGCACCGCGGTCAGCTGGGCGCCGGTGCTGTTCACATAGTCCGGAGTCTTCTGCGGCGTGAGCTTGTTCGTCGACGGCATGGTCACGAAGTCCATGCCCTGGTAGCCGGCCAGCTTGTCGTGCAGGGCCATGACGGCCTCCTGACGCTGCTCCGGCCTGACCTTGGTCAGATCCGCGACCACCAGCAGGGTGCCGTTGCTGCCCTCGCCGAACCCTTCGGTACGCAGGTCGTAGGCCTTACGAACCGTGGTGGTCTTGGGCTGGCTGTCCTCACCGGGCAGGCCGAGGCTCAGATTCACCGCGGGTGCGGCCAGCAGGCCGAGCACGATCACGCTCGCGCCGAGGGTCAGCCACGGCGCCTTGGCGATCAGCCGGGCGAAACGCTTGCCGTTGGTGACGGCGTTGTCGTCCTCGGTATCGGTGCGCGCGACCAGCGGCAGCTTCGGCTTGAACAGGAAGCGGCCGAAGGCGCCCATCATCGCGGGCAGCAGGGTCAGCGCGACCAGGATCGCGAACAGCGCGGCCAGCGCGCCACCCAGACCCATCCAGGTGAGGAAGCTGACGCCGACGATGCTCAGGCCACACAGCGCGATGATGACCGTCATACCGGCGAAGACCACCGCGGAACCGGCAGTGCCGATGGCGACGCCCGCAGCCTCTTCCGGCGAATCCTGCACGGCGAGTTCATGTTTGTAGCGCGAGACGATGAACAGCGCGTAGTCGATCGACAGCGCGATACCGATCATCGCCGCCAGCACGGTGGTGAAGTTCGGGATGTTGGCGATCGAGGTGCCGGCCATGATCAGCGAGGACGCCATGCCGACACCCACGATGCCGGTCAGAATCGGCACGAACGCCGCGATCAGTGCGCCGAAGGCGATCATCATCACGATGAAGGCGACGGCGTAACCGATCATTTCCGACTGTCCGCCCGGCGGCGCCTGCTCGGTGGCGATGGTGCCGCTGATCTCCACGTCCAGTCCGGCCGCGCGCGCTTCGTCGGCGACCTTGTAGGCCTGGTCCCGATCGGCCTTGGTGATATCGGAGAACGACTTGATCTTGAACGGCACACTGAAGTAGGCGACGGTATCGGCATTGTTGTTCTTGCCGAGCACGTTCAGCGGCGCCAGACCACATTTCGCGACGAAGTTCGGGTCGGTGCGATCACCGGAGGTGCAGCCGATCGCCGTCGTCGCGGCGACCGGATCGGTCAGGACGCCAGGGTTCTGCGGGTCCTGCTTGATCTTGGACTTGTCGACGATGTCGAGGTTGTTGATCTTCTCGACAAGCGCGGTGAGTGCCTTGTGATTGTCCGGATCGGTGAGCTTGCCGTGTGTGGCCGCGGCGACATAAGTGCCGGTCACCGCGTCGAATTTGAAGGCCGCCGATTGTCCGGGAAATTCCCTGTCCAGGATGTCGGTGGCCTTCTGCGAGGGCAGATCCGGCATGTTGAAGTCGTCTTGGCTCTGTTTCTTCAGCCCGACGCCGACGGCGCCCACGATCACGAAGATCAGCAACCAGACCGGTAGCACGATCCATTTTCGGCGGAAGGCGAACTTCCCCCACCGATAGAGGTACACGGACACGCGGTATCTCCTAGCGATAGCTGATTTGCGGTGCTGAGTTCAGGCCCCGTAGACAGCACTACTGCGGACGCCGCACTGCGATCCGCCTCCATCGACGCTTTCTGCCTACCGTGCGGTAGGTAGACTACCCAATCGATAAGCGGAGGAACAACCTCGATTTTCGGGGCGTGTCCTGGCGCTTCGATCGGTTGGTGAGAGGATCATCGCATGAGCGCCCGAACTACCTCCGGATCTGTTGCCGCAGGTCAGAGCACCAAGGACGCGATTCGTGAGGCGGCGATCCGGCTTTTTTCGAACAAGGGATTCGAGCAGACCAGCCTGCGCGAGGTCGCGGATGCGGTGGGAATCACAAAGGCGTCGCTCTACTATCACTACGCGTCCAAGCTCGATCTGCTGCTCGCGATCATCGAACCGATCTTCGACGACATGAAGCTCGTGGTCGACGAACTCGACGGGGTGCCGCACAGTCCGGCGGGTGCTCGGGAAGTGCTGAATCGCCAGCTCCGGACGCTGTTACGGCACCGCACCGCGGGCGCGATGTGTGTGCGCGACACCGTGGCCATCCTCAACGCGATCGGAGATCGGCACCCCGACATGTTCGATATGCACCGGCGTCTGTGCGTCTGGCTGGCCGGGCCCGACCCCTCCCACGAGGCGCAATTGCGAGCCAGCGCCGCCCTGGAGGTGCTGGGCACGGCGCTGTGGTCGAACGAACTCGTGCCCGATGCCGGCGACGAGGTGATCGAGCGGGTCCTGATCGAGGCCGCTCTCGGCGTACTGAACGGACCGGGTGGACAGCGCTAGTGCACATCTCGGCAAGGATCGACTACGCGGTCCGCATCCTCTTGGAAATCGCTCGCGCACAACCGAATTCGGTGAAGGCGGAGACGATCGCCACGGCGCAGGACATTTCGCCGAAGATTCTGGAATCCATTGCGGCGCAACTGCGCCGGGCCGACCTGGTGGTCAGCCGGCGCGGCCCCGACGGCGGATACCGGCTGGCCCGCACGGCCGGTGAGATCAGCATCGCCGATGTGATCCGCGCGGTCGAGGGGCCGCTCGCCTCGGTACGCGGGCAGCGCCCCGAGGACGTGGTGTATTCGGGGGTGGCCGAACCGCTGCAGCGGGTGTGGATCGCGCTGCGGGTCAATATCCGCGCGGTGCTGGAACAGGTCTCGATCGCGGATATCGCCACCGACGAGCTGCCGGCTTTCGTCGCTGACCTGGTGGCCGATCCCGGGGCCTGGACGCGGCGGCCCGCCCCCGTTCCGCCCGGCGTCGACGCCTAGGCCGGGAGGTGGTGACTGTGCCGGTCGAGCCGGTTTCACCGCTGCCGGGGCCGGCTTTCGCCGAGCGAAAAATCTTGCCGACACCGCTCCGGAATGACGGTAGCCTGCACCCATCATGTTGATCAGGTTGCTGCGCGCCTTTCTCGCCCCCTACCGCACCCAGTTGGTGGGGGTTGTTGTGTTGCAGCTCATCTCCGTCATCGCGATGCTCTATCTGCCCAGCCTGAACGCCGACATCATCGACAACGGCGTCACCAAGGGCGATATCGGCTACATCTGGTCCACGGGTCTCTGGATGCTGCTGGTGTCGGGAGTGCAGATCGTCGCGTCGGCGAGTTCGGTCTATCTGGGCGCACAGGCCGCGATGGGTGCGGGGCGGGAGATGCGCGCGGCGCTGCTGCACCGGGTGGGCACCTTCTCCGCCCGCGAGGTCGGCATCTTCGGCGCGCCGTCGCTGATCACCCGCAACACCAACGATGTGCAGCAGGTGCAGCTGCTGGTCGTGATGAGTGTGACCATTTTGGTGATGGCGCCGATCATGTGCATCGGCGGCATCGTGATGGCGCTGCGCCAGGACCTCGGACTCTCCTGGATCCTGCTGGTCGCCGTGCCGCTGCTCGGCCTGACGATGGCGTTGATCATCTCCCGGATGGTTCCCGGATTCCGGCGCGTGCAGGAGCGCATCGACGCGGTGAACCGGGTGCTGCGCGAGCAGATCACCGGTATCCGTGTGGTGCGGGCGTTCGTGCGCGAGCGCTACGAATCGCAGCGGTTCGGCGTGGCCAACGACGAGCTGACCTCGGCCTCGCTGTTCGTGGGCCGGCTGGCCGCGCTGATGTTCCCGGCCGTGATGCTGATCAGCAACGTGACCACGGTCGCGGTGATCTGGTTCGGCGGGCATGCCATCGACTCCGGCAGTATGCAGATCGGTTCGCTGACCGCGCTGCTGTCCTACATCATGCAGATCCTGATGGCGGTCATGATGGCCTCCTTCCTGGCGATGATCGCCCCGCGCGCGGCGGTGTCGGCCGAGCGCATCGCCGAGGTGCTGGAAACCGATTCCTCGGTGGTGCCGCCCGCACAGCCGCAGGCCTTCGTCGCCGACCCGGGGACCGTCGAGGTGGCCGGCGCGGAGTTCGCGTTCCCGGGCGCCGCGGAACCGGTGCTGCGCGATATCAGCTTCCGGGTCTCGCCCGGGCAGACCACCGCGATCGTCGGTTCCACCGGATCAGGTAAGACCACGCTGATCAATCTGATTCCGCGGCTGATCGACGTCACCTCCGGCGTGGTGCGCGTCGGCGGCACCGATGTGCGGCAGGTGGATATGGAGCTGCTGCGCTCGCAGATCGGTCTGGTGCCGCAGAAGGCGTACCTGTTCTCCGGCACCATCGCGGAGAATCTGCGCTACGGCGATCCCGAGGCGACCGACGAACAACTCTGGCACGCACTGGAGATCGCGCAGGCCGCGGATTTCGTGCGGGACATGCCCGAAGGGTTGCAGACACCCGTCGCCCAGGGCGGCACCACCGTCTCGGGCGGTCAGCGGCAGCGGCTCGCCATCGCCCGAGCTCTGGTGAAGAAGCCCAAGATCTACCTGTTCGACGACTGTTTCTCCGCACTCGACGTCGCCACCGACGCCCGGGTGCGCGACGCGCTGCGTCCGGAGACGCGCGAATCCGCGGTGATCACCGTGGCCCAGCGTGTGTCGACGATCCGCGACGCCGACCAGATCGTCGTCCTCGAGGACGGTGCCATGGTCGGCCTCGGCACCCACGAACAGCTGTTGCGCGAATGCGAGGAGTACCGGGAAATCGTGGAATCGCAGTTCAGTCCGGAAGAGGCGGCCCGATGAGCCCCAGAACACAGGAGGCGGCGCGATGAGGCCCGGGGGGCCGATGCCGGGTGCTCCCGGGCAGAAGGCGAAATCGTTCGGGCCGACGCTGAAGCGGTTGTTGCGTCGCCTGGCCCCGGACCGGGTGGCGGTGATCGCGATCCTGGTGCTGGCCGTCGCGTCGGTCGTCATGAACACCCTGGGGCCGCAGATCCTCGGCAAGGCCACCAACCTCATCTTCGACGGTGTCGTCAGCAAGCAGTTGCCGGCGGGACTGACCAAGGATCAGGCGGTGGCTTCCCTGCGTGCGCAGGGCCAGGACCGGCTCGCGGACATGATGTCCGCGATGAACATCAACCCCGGCCACGGCGTCGACTTCGGCGCGGTGGGCCAGGTGCTGACGCTGGTTCTGGTGCTGTACGTACTGGCCGCGCTGTTCAACTGGTTGCAGGCGTATCTGCTGGCCACCGTGATCAACCGCGCGGTGCAGCGTCTGCGCAGCGAGGTGGAGGACAAGATCCACCGGCTGCCGCTGAGCTACTTCGACACCAACGCCCGCGGCGATGTGCTCTCCCGCGTGACCAACGACGTCGACAATGTGGCGCAGAGCCTGCAGCAGACCATGAGCCAGCTGGTCATATCGGTGCTGTCGGTGATCGGCATCCTGATCATGATGTTCTGGATCTCGCCGCTGCTGGCGGTGATCGCACTGCTCACGGTGCCGGCCGCGGTGATCGTCACGGCCCAGATCGCGAAGCGGTCGAAACCGCATTTCGTCGATCAGTGGAAGTACACCGGCCTGGTCAACGCGCAGGTCGAGGAGGCCTTCACCGGCCACGAGGTGGTCACGGCCTTCGGTCGCATCCGCGAGGTCGGCGAGGAGTTCGACAAGCGCAACGACAGGCTCTACCAGGCCAGTTTCAAGGCGCAGTTCATCTCCGGGCTGATCATGCCGGTGATGATGTTCATCGGGAACCTGAACTATGTGCTGATCGCCGTCGTCGGTGGTCTGCGCGTGGCCTCGGGCAGCCTGTCGCTGGGTGAGGTACAGGCCTTCATCCAGTACTCGCGACAGTTCAGCCAGCCGCTCACCCAGATCGGCTCGATGATCAACCTGCTGCAGTCGGGTGTCGCCTCGGCCGAGCGGATCTTCGAAATCCTCGACGCCGACGAGCAGGTCCCGGATCCGCGCGAAGAGGACCCGCGTCCGATCGATCGCGGCCGGGTCGAATTCGACGCGGTGTCGTTCCGCTACGAGGCCGACAAGCCGGTGATCGACGATCTCTCCCTGGTCGCCGAGCCCGGCCATGTGGTCGCCATCGTCGGTCCGACGGGCGCCGGTAAGACGACGCTGGTCAATCTGCTGGAGCGGTTCTACGAACTGGATTCCGGCGCGATCACCATCGACGGGGTCGACATCACCGGCATCGGCCGCGACCGGCTGCGCTCGCGAATCGGCATGGTGTTGCAGGACACCTGGTTGTTCGGCGGCACCATCCGCGAGAACATCGCCTACGGCAATCCGGAGGCGAGCGACGAGGAGATCCTCGCGGCCGCCCGCGCCGCCTATGTGGACCGCTTCGTCCATTCGCTGCCGCTGGGTTACGACACGGTGATCGACGAGGAGGGCTCCGGGGTCAGCGCCGGTGAGAAGCAGCTGATCACCATCGCCCGCGCCTTCCTGGCCAAGCCGACCATCCTGATCCTCGACGAGGCCACCAGTTCGGTCGACACCCGCACCGAACTGCTGGTGCAGCAGGCCATGGCCGCGCTGCGCCGCGATCGCACCAGTTTCGTTATCGCGCACCGTCTTTCGACGATCCGCGATGCCGATCTGATCGTGGTGATGGAGGGTGGCCACATCGTCGAGCAGGGCACCCACGAGCGGCTGCTGGCCGCGCGCGGCGCCTACTTCCGCCTCTACAACGCGCAGTTCACCGGTGCGGCGGTCGACCAGGATCTGGTCGACGAGGAGACACTGGACGTGGTCTAGCCGGGCCGCCTGGCAGGATAGCGGCGTGTCCGATCCCGCCCAGTTCTCCTTTTCCGTCGGTACGTCGCTACCGAGGCGACACGGCCGCACCGGGGTGATCACCACACCGCACGGGCAGATCGCCACTCCGGCGTTCATCCCGGTCGGCACCAAGGCCACGGTCAAGGCGGTCCTGCCGGAGGCGATGGCCGAGATCGGCGCGCAGGCCCTGCTCGCCAACGCCTACCACCTGTATCTGCAGCCGGGTTCCGACATCGTGGACGAGGCGGGCGGTCTGGGCCGGTTCATGAACTGGCCCGGCCCCACGTTCACCGACAGCGGCGGATTCCAGGTGATGTCGCTGGGTGTCGGCTTCAAGAAGGTGCTGGCCATGGAGGCCGTCGGCGTGCAGAGCGACGAGGTGATCGCGAAGGGGAAGGAACGGCTGGCCGTGGTCGACGACGACGGCGTCACCTTCCGCTCCCATCTGGACGGTTCGAGCCACCGGTTCACCCCGGAGGTGTCGATGGGGATCCAGCACCGCCTCGGCGCCGACATCATGTTCGCCTTCGACGAACTGACCACGCTGTTCAATACCCGTGGCTATCAGGAGAAGTCGCTGCGCCGCACGCACGAGTGGGCGCAGCGCTGCATCGACGAACACGAGCGGCTCACCGCCGAACGCACGCACCGGCCGTACCAGGCGCTGTTCGCGGTGATTCAGGGCGCGCAGTACGAAGATCTGCGCCGCAAGGCATGTCGCGATCTGGACGCGATGCGGGGAAGTGGCGGAACGGGTTTCGACGGTTACGGCATCGGCGGAGCGTTGGAGAAGGCCAATCTCGGCACCATCGTGGGCTGGTGCTGTGACGAACTGCCGGCGGAGAAACCGCGGCATCTGCTGGGCATCAGCGAACCCGAGGATTTCTTCGTCGCGATCGAGAACGGCGCCGACACCTTCGACTGCGTCAATCCGTCCCGCGTCGCGCGCAATGCCGCGATCTATGTGGCCGCCGGCCGATTCAACATCAACACCAGCCGGTTCCGCCGTGATTTCACCCCGATCGACGACACCTGCGACTGCTACACCTGCGCCCACTACACCCGCGCCTATATCCATCACCTGTTCAAGGCGAAGGAGATGCTCGCCGCCACGCTGTGCACGATTCACAACGAGCGCTTCACGATTCGGCTCGTGGACGATATCCGCGCGAGCATCGAGGGCGGTTACTACGACGACTTCAAGGCGGAATTCCTGGGACGGTGGCAGGGCCGGATCCGCTTCGACTGAACGGAACGGCCCTGCCCCCGGTGCCGCGTCAGCTGTAGAGCGCGGGCTTGTCCAGCGGTGCGTAGCTGGGTTCGTGCTTCTTCAGGTAGGCGATGCAGCGATAGCTGATCGGCATGATCAGCACCTCGCACAGGGTCTTCCACACGAAGCCGACGATCACATAGTTGATGAACGCGCCCCACGTGTTGATCCCGATGGCGGTCGCCGCGATCGAGCAGAACACGAGCGTGTCACCGAATTCGCCGGCGACGGTGGAGCCCAGCAGCCGCGCCCACAGATGCTTCTCCTTGGTGCGCTCCTTGATCAGCACCAGCGTCGCCGAGTTCAGGAACTGGCCCACCACGTAGCCGGCGAGCCCGGCGGCGACGAGCTGCGGTGTGGTCCCGGCGACGGTGCGGAAGGCGTCCTGATTCTCGTAGAACCCGGCCGCGGGCAGTCCGATCGCGATCCAGAAGCAGACCACCATCAGGATCAGCATGCCGAAGCCGTAGTAGATGGTGCGGCGGGCGGCCTTGAAGCCGTACACCTCGCTCAGCACGTCGCCGATCACATAGGCGAGCGGAAAGAGGAAGAACGCTCCGTCGGTGGTGATCGGCAGGATTTCGATGGGTCCGAGGGACACCTCGTGGCCGGTGAAGAACTGCACGCCCTTGGTCGCGCAGATGTTGGAAATCATCAGCGTCGCCGTGAACAAGGTCACGATCAACGTGAAGGGACCCCCCGCGGCCTGCGCGAATGCTGCGTGTTCGACCGCGGGGCGTCCAGACTCCCCGGTCGGTGTCGTTTCTTGTGTCTCACTCACGACCTGTGCACGATACCGGCAACCGCCCCGGTGGAATAGGCTGGACCGATGACGAATCCCGGCGATTCCGACGAATGGTGGAAACAGTACGGCGGCGAAGGTGTCTCGTCCGATTCGGGCGGCCACCAGTCGGTTCCGCCGACCCCGCCGCAGCAGCCCACCCCGCCGCCCAATCCGCAGGCCGGATACTCCTCGGCTCCGCATCAGCAGTCGTCTCCCTACCAGCAGCCGACCCCGCCGCCGCAACAGCAGCAGTCCTATCCGAGCTATCCGCAGCAGCAGCCCTACGGCCAGCCCGGTTACGGCTATCCGGCCGCGACGCCGTATCAGCCCTACGGCTACGCGGCGCCGCAGCAGGGCACCAACGGCCTGGCGATCGGTTCGCTGATCGCGTCGATCTTGGGGCTGTGCACCTGTATCGGATCGATCGTCGGGATCATCCTGGGTGTGATCGCGCTGAACCAGATCAAGGAGCGCGGCGGCCAGGGCCGCGGTATGGCGCTCGGCGGAATCTGGGTCGGTGCCGTCGGCATCGTGCTCACCATCGTGTGGGTGATCGTCAACATCGCGGCGGCGAACTGGTAGGAGCGGCAGTGCGTCCGGACCGCCGGGCGCACGTTCGCAGGATCAGCTGTGCCGCAGCGGATCCGGATGTGCGGGATCCAGAATCCACGGTGCGTGCGGCACCGTCGCCGGAGTGAACTGATCCAGGAGTGCTCGCGGTGTCTCGCCTCGCAGGCCGAGCGAGGCCGCGAGCATGGTGAAAACCTGACGCGGCGTCTCACCGAGAGCGATTCTGTCGCGCAGGGTTACGGCTCCGTCGCGTTTGGCCAGCCGCGCACCGTCGGTGTTGAGCACCAGCGGGACGTGCGCGTACGCGGGCACGGCGAATCCGAGGACGGTCGCCAGATAGGCCTGCCGCGGTGTCGAGGGCAGCAGATCGTCTCCGCGAACGACCTGGTCGAAGCCCTGTGCCGCATCGTCCACCACCACCGCGAGGTTGTAGGCCGCCGTTCCGTCACCGCGGCGCAGCACGAAATCGTCGACCAGCCCTCGGTACCGGCCGTGGATCTCGTCGGTGATCTCGAATTCCGTTGTCTGTGAGCGCAACCGCAGTGCGGCGGGCCGTCCTTCGGCGCGTTTGGCCGCCCGCTGCGCCTCGGTCAGGTCGCGGCAGGTTCCCGGATAGGCGCCCATCGGGCCGTGTGGTGCGGAGACGGCCTTCTGAATCTCTTTTCGCGTGCAATAACATTCGTAGGTCATTCCGGCCGCGCCGAGTCGCTCGATCGCCGCCGCGTAGCGCGCGGTGCGGTCCGATTGCCGGACCACCTCGCCGTCCCAATCCAGTCCGATCGCGGCCAGATCCTCGAGCTGGCGCTGCTCCGCACCCGCCCGCACCCGGTCCAGGTCTTCGATGCGCAGCCGGAAATTGCGGGCCGTGCTGCGTGCGAACAGCCATGCCAGCAGGGCGGTGCGGAGATTGCCCAGATGCAGATCGCCGGAGGGGCTGGGGGCGAAGCGGCCGGCGCCGGCGGTGTGCGGGATCATCCGCGCAGCCGGGGACACAGCGCGTCCTCCGGAATCTCGCGACCGGCAGCCAGATCCGCCAGCAGACCCTCGGCATGTGCGACGAGCCCGGCCGCATCGATGCCGTACGGCGGTGCCGGCGTGGCCGACAATCGGCCGATCGCCCGCTCGAGCAGGGTGCGAGCGCCCTTCGGATTACCGCGCTGGATGTGGGTGAGTCCCACCGCGTACTGGGCCAGACCCTGCCACAGCATCCTTTCCGCGAACGGTCCGTTCTTCCATGCCGCCTCCAGTACCTCGTGTGCGTTGAAGGCCAGTCCCTCGTCCAGGAGGCGTTGGGCATAGTCCAGGGTTTCGCCCGGTGGGAGGTCGAGATCATCCGGAATACGGGCGACGCCCACGCTACCGGGCGGTAGTGGTCGCCCGAACCGGTCTCGAGGACGGGCATTTCGGGCGTGTCCGGCATCGTCGCGATCTCGTTCCACCACTACTCCATGATCCATACCGAGCAACCGCACGGTTTATCCGGGGCGGGGCGCGGCCGCGGATCGGGGAATTTCCCAGGGTGGTTTTGTTTAGCGGATCATTCTCCGGTCATTTGGCAATTCTCCCGCTATTAGTGAACGGGAATTCTTTACCGGCAATTCGAGTGATTGAAAATGAAAAGACGCGGGACAGCGATTGTGGGTGCTGCTAGGGTGCTCTCCCGGGATGAACGCGAGGGCGCACCACGGCGGTGTGTGACTCGTGAACCAGTCCGTTCACTGAGTAGTTCGTGCGCTATGACCAGGCGCATTGTGGAGCCGTCGAGTCTCGAGAAGTCCGGGTCCGGCGACGAGGAAAGCACGATTGTCGCGTTATCTACGGTGGTAAAGGAGAGGTTCAGGTGAAGGTTGATTCGACCGGTGCGGTGTGGCGCAAGAGTAAATACAGCGGTCCCGACGGAAACTGTGTCGAGGTCGCATTTCTGGGTGACGGCAATGTCGGGGTTCGCGATACCAAAGACTGCGGCCGCGGGCCGATTCTGGCTTTCACACCCGGCGAGTGGGATGCGTTCGTCTCGGGCGTGACCGACGGGAAGTTAGGCTCCGCCTGACCTCGGGCGACAGGTGATGGGCCCCGAGTCATCGCCGACTCGGGGCCTTGTGGTGTGACGCCGATGCCGGTCGCCCCACCCCGATCAGTGCGGCTGATCCTGGTGCCCGCGCAGCGCGGCCGTGAGAAGGTGTTCCTGTTCGTGGGCGGCCGCATCCAGTTGTTCGCGCTGCCCGGCCGGATCCGGGCGCAGGAAGCTCCCGCTGCCGGGTGCGCCGGACAACCCCAGGCGATTCACCCGCTTCGGCACGGGGGCGCCCTGATACGTGAGCGGTACCGGCCGCCCGTCGCGGGCCACCGGTCCCAGCGGTTGATGGATTTCGATGTACTCGCCGTGCGGCAGCCGGTGCAGGATGCCGGTTTCGATGCCGTGCGCCAGGACGGCCCGGTCCGCGCGCTGCAACGCCAGGCACATCCGGTACGCGAGAAAGTAGGCGAGCGGCGGAACGAGCAGCAGCGCGATCCGGAAGAACCACGTCGTGGCATTGAGCGAGATATCGAATTTCAGCGCGATGATGTCGTTGACGCAGGCCAGTGTGAGGACCAGATAGAAGGCGAGGGCCATCGCGCCGATCGCGGTGCGCACCGGCACATCGCGCGGGCGCTGCAGCAGATTGTGTGACGCACGGTCGTGGGTGAGTCGCTTCTCGATCCACGGATAGCCGATCAGCAGAGCGAACACCAGCGTCATCAGCACCGCCACCGCGAATGCGCTCGGCACGGTGTGCCCGAACAGATACAGTTCCCACGGCGGGAACAGGCGCAGGAAGCCGTCGGTCCACATCAGGTAGAAATCGGGTTGGGTGCCGGCCGAGACGTGGGAAGGGTTGTAGGGACCCAGATTCCAGAGCGGATTGATCTGCAGCACCCCGCCCATGGTCGCGACCACGGCGAGAGTGAACATGAAGAACGCGCCCTGATCCAGGACGAAGACGGGCACGATCCGCGTGCCCACCACGTTCTTCTCGGTGCGCGCCGGGCCGGGGAACTGCGTGTGCTTCTGATACCAGACGATGGCGATGTGCGCGGCGATCAATGCCAGCATGATGCCGGGCAGGAGCAGTACGTGCGCGATGTACAGGCGCGGAAGAATGATCGTGCCCGGAAAGTCGCCGCCGAACATCAACCAGTGCAGCCAGGTGCCGATCAGCGGAATACCCATGGTGATTCCGGCGAATGCCGCCCGCAGGCCCGTCCCGGACAGCAGATCGTCGGGCAGCGAGTAGCCGAAGAAACCCTCGAACATCGCCAGGATCAGCAACAACGAGCCGATCACCCAATTACCTTCGCGTGGTTTGCGAAACGCGCCGGTGAAGAAGATGCGGCACAGATGCACGACGATCGAGGCGGCGAAAAGCAATGCGGCCCAGTGATGCACCTGCCGCACGAACAGGCCGCCGCGCACCTCGAAGGAGAGGTTCAGCGCCGATTCGTAGGCCCGCGACATCGATACGCCGCGTAACGGCTGGTAGAAGCCCTGATACACGACCTCGGTCATCGACGGATCGAAGAACAGCGTCAGATAGACGCCCGACAGCAGCAGAATGACGAAGCTGTAGAGCGCGATCTCCCCGAGCAGGAACGACCAGTGTGTCGGAAAGACCTTGTTGATGGATCTTCTGAGGAAGGGCGCCGCGCGAAATCTCTCGTTGGCGCCGTCCGGGATTGCCATGGCACTCACCCCGCCCCGGGTGTGGTCGAGATTGTCTACTACAAAGCGTAGCACTGGAGTTGACCTGCGTCGATAGTGTCGGTGCGGGAATTGTGGACGGTTGTGGATATCGTCGGCGGGTGGATCTATTGACGCCGCAGGATGCCACGAGGTTCTGGCTGTCGCGCCGGGCCTGCAACGACCTGTTCCTGCTCTACTGCTTCGACGACACCGGATGGTCCGCAGACGCGCTGCGGGCGGCGGTGATCGCCCGCAGCGCCGAAATCCCGGAATTGCGCGTCCGGATCCGCGAACACCGCTTCGCCTATCCCACCTGGGAGCCTGCGGATTTCGATGATGCGCAGGTCGTCGTCCACACACTCGAGGAGCCGTTGTGGACGACTGTGGAAGCCTCACTGGGGGAGATTCTCGGGGAATCGGTACCGGCGCAGCGATACACCTGGCGCGTTCATCTGTATCGCGGAATCCGGGACGCGCCGGGTGGCTCGATGCCCGCACTCGTTGTGGTGCTGCAACTTTCGCACGCGCTGGCCGACGGGCAACGGGCCGCCGCCATCGCGCGCGAGTTGTTGCGGGGCCGGGATACGGCAGCGCGGGGGGACGCCGATTTCGGTGGCGGTTCGGGTCATGCGGGATCGCCCGACGGCGCGGGACCACCCGACGGTTCGGCGGTGAATCGGCGCTACGGCAGGTGGACCCGCCCCGCACTAGGGCGAGACGTGGAAACCTTTGCTGCCGAAGCGATATCGCTGGTTTCGTTTCTGCCCGGTATGGCGCGCACGGTGCGCCGGGGTCTCGTCGCGGCACGCGCGGACAGGGATTTGCACAGCCTCGCCGAGGCGGGTGAGATCCCGCCCGCCGCACCGAATTTCGCTCCCACCGCACTGAACCGCCCGCCGGCGCCCGCCCGCCGGGTCGTCCGCGTGATCGTGGGGGAGAACCTGCACGTTCCCGGGTACACGGTCACGGTCGTCGCGCTGACCGCGATATCCGTCGCGCTGAGCGGCTATCTCGCCGGCCACGGCGAATCCGGCGACCCGTTGGGTGCGCAGGTCTCGATGGCCGTGCCCGTGCCGGCGGATCGAAAAGTGATCCCGCACAACAACTACCGCGACCTCGGCGTCGATCTGTGCGCCGCGGAACCTGACCTGCGACTGCGGGCGCGCCGCATCGCCTCGGCGCTGGCGGAACGACGAGTCCGCGCCACCCATCCGCTGCAGTCCGCGCGCGACCGCGTCACCGACGCGATCCCGGCCCCGGTTCTCCGTCGCGATATCGCCGGCTATCCGCTGGACCTGGTCCCCGAGCGGATATCGGGACATACCGTGCTGTCGAGCGTCCATCGCGGCGAGGCGGATCTGTCGATCGCCGGCGGCGCGGTCCGCTTCACCGCCGGTTTCCCCGCCCTCGGCGCGGTGATGCATCTGACCCACGGCCTGCACGGGCTGGGAACGACGGTCACCCTGTCCATCCACGCCGATCCGCAGGTGGTGGATGTGGACGACTACACGGACATGGTGCGGGCCGCGGTCCGCGAGGTGGCCACGCAGCTCACGGGAGAATGATCCGACGAGTGGGGGAGACGGAAGAGGGCTCTGCACCTCTTTCCATATTCAATATATAGCGGAGTGGGGGGCTTGCGGCAAGGCCCCGGTTGTGCCGCACAATGGCCCGCCGAGGCCGTGTACCTGCGAAAACGGGAGGAGACCCGCAGCGGCCGGGACGGACACAGGTGTCCACATGAACCATGTCGAGCCAGGGAAGTGAGGGACACATGTCGGATCCGGGGTACCAGGACGAGTTGCGGGCCGAACAGGACTACGTGTCCGCGCTCTACGCGCGACTCGACGGCGAGCGCGCCGAGGCGAAGCGCCGCTACAGCGCGGCGTTGCGTGGCAGCGGCGGTGCGCTGGTGGATCGCGATGTGGAGGTGCGGACGCTGGCGCGGGAGGTGAAGCGGTTGGACGTGGCCGACAACGGACTGTGTTTCGGCCGACTGGACAGCGACTCCGGCGAGCGCTCCTATATCGGCCGGATCGGGCTGTTCGACCAGGACGACGACTTCGAGCCGTTGCTGCTGGACTGGCGGGCGCCGGCGGCACGCGCGTTCTACACCGCCACCGCCGCCAGCCCGGAGCAGATGCGGCGGCGCCGCCAGTTCCATTCCCGCGGCCGCCGTGTCGTCGACTACACCGACGAGATCTTCGGCCGCCCGGGCGCCGGGGAGCGCGGGGATGCGGCGCTGCTCGCGGCGGTCGACGCGCCCCGCGGCGAGGGGATGCGCGACATCGTCGCCACCATCCAGGCCGAACAGGACGAGGTCATCCGGCTCGATCATCCCGGCGTGCTGGTGATCGAGGGCGGTCCCGGGACCGGCAAGACGGTGGTGGCGCTGCACCGCGTCGCCTATCTGCTCTACACCCAGCGCGAGCAGATGGAACGTCACGGCGTTCTCGTGGTCGGCCCCAATCCGGCCTTCCTGCGCCATATCGATCGGGTACTGCCGTCGCTCGGTGAAACCAACGTCGTCTTCACCACCACGGGCGATCTGGTGCCGGGCCTGCACGTTACCGCCGAGGACACTCCGGACGCGGTGCGCGTCAAGGGTTCGCTGCGGATGCTCGATGTGCTCGCGGCCGCGGTCGCGGACCGGCAGAGCCTGCCGGTGGAACCGCTGACCATCGAATTGGCCGATGTCACCGCACGCATCGACGCGGCCACCGCGGAATGGGCGCGGGAGGAGGCGCGCACGAGCGGTCTGCCGCACAACGAGGCGCGTGCGGTGTTCCGCGAGATCGTCACCTATGTGATCACCGAGCGAGCGATCGCCCGGATCGGCAAGGGCTGGATCACCCGCGACGACCGGGAGGCGTGGGAGAACCTGCGCGCTGATCTCGTCGCCGAACTCGCCGAGAGTGAGCAGTTCACCGCCGCCCTCCACCGGCTCTGGCCCGTACTCACCCCGGAAGAGCTGCTGGCCGAGCTGTATTCGTCCCCGGAGCGGCTGCGCGCGGCAGGTGCGGACCCGGCCCTGTGGCGTGCCGACGGCGCCGCGTGGACGGTGTCGGATGTACCGCTGCTCGACGAATTGGTCGATCTGCTGGGCCGGGAGAAACCGGCGGACGACACCGCGGAACGCGAACGCGCGGCCGAAGCCCGATATGCCGCAGGCGTCTTGGAGCTCATGACCGGCCGCGAGGACTCGATGGACGACGAGGACCACCTCTTCGCCACCGACCTGCTCTACGCCGAGGACCTCGCCGACCGATTCGCTGATCGGGACACCCGCGATCTCGCCGAACGCGCTGCCGCCGACCGGGATTGGACCTATCGCCACATCGTGGTCGACGAGGCGCAGGAACTCTCCGAGATGGATTGGCGGGTGCTCATGCGGCGGTGTCCGGGCCGCTCCTTCACCGTGGTAGGCGATCTCGCCCAGCGTCGGTCGACCGCCGGTGCGACGTCGTGGGATGCCGTGCTCGAGCCCTATGTCCCCGGCCGGTGGCGCTACCGCTCGCTCACGGTGAACTACCGCACGCCGGCGGAGATCATGGCGGTCGCCGCCGCGGTGCTCGCCGAGTTCGCCCCGGCCGTGCGCCCGCCCGAGTCGGTGCGCGCCTGTGGCGTGCGCCCGTGGTCGCGCCGAGTCGACGAGAACGAATTGGCCTCCGCCATCGAGGAATTCGTTCGCGAGGAGGAAGGCCGTGAGGGCACCGCCGTCGTGATCGGCCCGCCCGGGCTGCCCGGCACGGTCCCGGCGTCGGAGACCAAGGGCCTCGAGTTCGATGCCGTCCTCGTCGTCGAACCCGAGCGCATCCTCGCCGACGGGCCGCGTGGCGCCGCCGAACTCTACGTGGCCCTCACTCGCGCGACGCAGCGGCTCGGGGTGCTGCACCGAGACCCGCTGCCCACGGCACTGACCGGTCTGGTCCCGGTCGGCGCGCCCGCGGCGGCCGGAAATCTCCGCTCCGCGTAGCGATGTCGCGGGCCGTCTACTCGGGCGGCCCGCACCCGCCGCGCATGATCAGCGCGTGCGCCGGGCACCATTGGGTCACCGGTAATCGGCTGCGCCCGTTCCCGGTGCGCAACTCGAATTCCACCAGCCCCAACCACGTTCCGTCCGCCGCTCGCGCCCAGGCGTGCAGTCGCCCCGGAATGCGCCCGGTGATCTCGAGCCTGTCTCTTATACACATCTGACGCTGCCGACG